>JBGPJH010000001.1:0-40821 GCA_041485305.1 Vicinamibacteria bacterium
AGCGCGCTCGGGGGCCGTCCCGTCGTGCTGGCCTTTTTTCCTGCGGCGTTCAGTTCCGTGTGCACCAAGGAGCTCTGCACGTTTCGCGACCAACTCGCCCGGCTGAACCAGCTACGCGCGCAAGTCCTCGGCATCAGTGTCGATACGTTTTTTGCCCTCAAGGCGTTTCACGCCGATCAGAAGCTCACGTTTCCCCTGCTGAGCGACTTCAATAAGCAGGTCATCCGGGACTACGGCGTCTTCAACGAGGACATGATCGGATTAAAAGGCATTGCGAAACGCGCCGTGTTCGTGATCGACAAAGACGGCACCGTTCGCCATCGTGAGGTGCTCGACGACGCCCGCAACGAACCGGACTACGACAGAGTCTTCGCGAGCCTGCGCTCGATCGGCTAGAGGCCTGGACGCTTCGACCTGGGGAGCCCTTGCCCTGCGACCACGTTTATGCTAGATTCATGAATATATGAACATCTGCTCAGATATTCATTACAACAACGCCGGCCTCCTTGGCGACGACGCCGTCGCCGCCCTGGCCGAGACGTTCCGAGTGCTCGGAGACGCCACCCGCGTGCGGATTCTCGATGCAATCTCTCGCACCGAGCTTTGCGTCGGGGACATCGCCGGGCTGCTCGGTCTGAGTGAATCGGCGGTGTCGCATCAACTCCGTGTGCTGCGGGGCATGCGGCTGGTGCGACCCCGGCGGGCGGGCCAGCAGATCTTTTACGCCCTGGACGATCACCACATCGTCGGACTGTTCGAGCAGGGCCTGAGACACGTCCAAGAGCGGGGAACGGCCGCATTCCCGCTGCGCGAACGCGCCGCGACCGCTCAACTAGAGCCGGCACCGGCCCCGTCCGTTTCTGGACAAGGCGAAAGCGTACCGGCGTCCGGGCCGGGCGTTGCGGTGTCGCGGGAGCGAGCGTGATGCGGGCGCCCACCTGCTCGGTCTGCGAGCTGCACGCCGAATCGACGTTCCGCATCGAAGGGATGGACTGCCGCGAAGAAGTCGCGATGATCGAGCGGCGGTTCAAGCACCTCCGCGGCGTCGAGGGGTTCTCCGCTGACTTGATGGGGCAGCGGCTGCACGTGAAGTATGACGCCGCCAAGCTGTCGACGGCAGCGATTACGGCCGCAGTTGCCGATGCCGGCATGCGCGCATGGCTGGAGCATGAAGAACCGGTCGCCACCGGGGACAGAGGGGCCCGAAGGCGGATGCTGCTGCTGGCGCTGGCGGCTGGTGCGCTTGCCGGCGGAGGGGTCGCGACCTTGCTGGGCGCGCCGGTTCTCGTCAGCACCGTGCTCTTTGCCGCGTCGAGTGCGGCAGGCGCACCGCTGACGATGCGAAAGGCCTGGCAGGCGATCAAGCTTCGGTCGCTCGATATCAACGTGCTGATGCTCGTCGCCGCCTCAGGTGCGATCGCCCTCGGGCAGTGGTCGGAGGCGGCCGCCGTCGTGTTTCTGTTCGCGCTGGCGCAGGCCCTCGAAGCCCGCACGATTGAGCGAGCTCGGACGGCCGTCCGGGCGTTGATGGATCTCACTCCGGCCGAGGCGCTCGTGCACGATGAATCGGGCGAGCGCGTGATGCCGGTCGACGCGGTGTCGCTGGGCTCCCTCATCGTGATCAAGCCAGGCGAGAAAGTGCCGCTCGACGGAGAGGTCGTCTCCGGCGCGAGCGCCGTCAATCAGGCTCCTGTCACAGGGGAGTCCCTACCCATCGACAAGCGTGAGGGCGACGAGGTCTTCGCCGGGAGTATCAACGGACGCGGCGCGCTCGAGGTCCGCGTCACCCGGCGCAGGCGCGACACGACGCTCGCGCGAATCATCTACCTCGTCGAACAGGCTCAGGCGCAGCGGGCGCCCGCGCAGACGTTCGTCGACCGGTTCGCGAGTGTGTACACACCGGCGGTCATCGCGCTGGCGGTCGTCCTTTTTCTGGTTCCGCCGCTCGCGTTCGGCGCTCTATGGCACACCTGGGCGTATCGGGCGCTGGTGCTGCTGGTGGTGTCCTGTCCCTGTGCGCTGGTCATCTCCACGCCGGTGTCGATCGTCGCTGCGCTGGCCGGAGCTGCCCGGAAAGGCGTGCTGATCAAGGGCGGAGCCCATCTCGAACGTGCCGGGCGCGTACGCTGCGTCGCGTTCGACAAGACCGGGACGCTGACGCGTGGCACGCCTGAAGTCGTGGCGGTCGTCACCGTGAACGGCACGCCGGCCAGTGCGGTCGTGGCGCTGGCGGCGTCGGTGGAACAACGCTCGGAGCACCCCATCGCGCAGGCGATCGTGAAATATGCGGAATCCTCGCGCATTCGGGTGACCGCCGCGGCGAATGTGGCGTCGCTGTCGGGGCGGGGGGTGGAGGGGAGCGTCGGCGGCGTGCAGGTCGTGCTGGGCAACCACCGCCTGTTCGAGGAGCGGAATCTGTGCTCTCCGGACATTCACGCGAGCCTCGACGAGCTGAACGCCCAGGGCCGGACACCCGTTCTTGTCGCGCGCGATGGCGAGGCGGTCGGCATCATCGCGTTGGCCGATGCGTTGCGCGAGACCGGGCGCCACACGATCGACCTCCTTCGGCGGGAAGGAATTGTCTCGCTGGTCATGTTGACCGGCGACAGCGAAGGCACCGCCCGGGCAATTGCAATGGCGACCGGCGTTGACGAGTTCCGCGCGGAACTGATGCCCGAGGACAAAGTCGCTGCGGTCGACGAACTTCGCCGCCGCTTTGGGCCCGTGGCGATGGTCGGCGACGGCATCAACGACGCTCCGGCGCTGGCCTCGGCCGATGTGGGAATCGTGATGGGAGCCGCCGGCAGCGACGCGGCACTCGAGACAGCGGATGTGGCCCTGATGGCCGACGAGCTGCTGAAGATTCCCTACGCGTTGCGCCTCAGTCGCGCGACGCTCAGGAATATCAAGATCAATCTGGCCATCTCCATCGTGATGAAAGCGGCGTTCATCGTCGCGGCGATCGCCGGAGTGGCCACGCTCTGGATGGCCGTCGTGGCCGATACCGGTGCGTCGGTCCTCGTCATTGCGAACGCGACAAGGCTGCTACGGACGGACTGAGCTCTCTAGCGGTTCGTAGGGCCATCGGCTTCCGCGTCCCCGTGTTCGACCGGCGTCGAGATCCAGACTTTTGCGATCCGCAACCCGTCGAGCGAAGTAATGCGCAGGCGTCGGCCCTCGACCTCGATCACGTCGCCGATGTGAGGACGGCGTCCGAGCCGGCCCATGACGTACCCGCCAAGAGTCGTGTACGTGTCCTCGTCGATGTGCACGCCGAACTGCTCGTTGATGTCGGCAACGAGCACCAAGCCATCGACCTCTGCCGATCCATCTTCCCGGACCACGATACGGCGGGTTCCGCGCCCCCCGAGATCGCCGACGATCCGCTCCATCAGCCACTCGAATGTCACAAGCCCGGCGGTGCCGCCGTACTCGTCGATCACGAGCGCTTCACGCGCGCCTCGCTGGCGCAACGCCGACAGCAGATCGTCGGCGGCCATCGTCTCCGGCACAGTGAGTGCCTCGCGAGACATCGCGCCGGCGCTCGTGTCTCGCTGACCCGAGGCGAGCGCCTTCACGACGTCGATGACGTGCAGAATCCCGACCACATTGTCGAGATCCTCGCGATACACCGGCAGCGTTGAATAGCCCCCGCGGCTGATGTGGTTCAAGAGTGTGTCACCCGACTCGTCCGCCGAGATCGCCACCAGCTCGGTGCGCGGAACCATCACCTGCCCGGCCGTGAGATCGGAGAACCCGAACACCCGGTGCAGCATCTGTTCCTCCTGCTCTTCGAGCACTCCGGCTTCCTGACTGGCGGTTACGAGCATCTTCAGTTCTTCCTCCGAGTGAACCAGGGCCTGACCACCCGAGCCCTGAAGCCCAATCAGGCTCACGATCGCACGCCCCATGCCGTTCAGTAACGTGATAAACGGCCAGAACGCCCTCATGAACAATTCGGTCGGTTTGACGACGAGCAGGGCGGTGGCTTCCGATCGTTCGAGCGCTATCGTCTTCGGGGCAAGCTCACCAAGGGTGATGTGCAGAGCGGTCACAATCGCGAAGGCGAAGGCGACCGCAATACTGTGGGACGTCGCCTCGGCGAAGCCGGTCGGCAGGAACGTCAGCGCCGGCTGAAGGAGGGTGGCCAGCATAGGCTCGCCGATCCATCCCAGACCGATACTGGCCATCGTGATGCCGAGCTGTGTGGCGGCAATGTAGCGGTCGGGGTCCGATACGGCGCGGCGCACTGCCCGCGCCCCCCGGTGCCCCTCGGCAATCATCTGATCGATGCGCGTTTTTCTGACCGTCACGATGGAGAACTCGGCCGCAACGAAAAAGCCGTTGGCGAATACCAGAGCGAAGACGCCGACGAGGCGCCACAAGATGCCTCCGAGCGTGTGTTCCATGGTTCGTCCTACGCTTTGCGGTTCGAAAAGAAGTGAGCGTCGACGAAATTGTCGATAGCAGTCTGGTTGGCAGGGTCGATCTGCTCGAACTGAACCCCCATGCCGACGCGGCGATCGCTCCACGCGATCCGTCCCTCCGCGCCGATGTCCGGCTTCGACCCGGGCAGACGAAACCGGACGTGGACCTGGGATCCGACATCAAGCGGGCTCGTCGTCCGAATGGCAATGCCGCCGCGACCGAGATTCAGCGTGAGCGCGGCCGCGATCGTGTTGCCGTAGCGGTACTGAATCGGGATGCCCAGCACCACGCGCGGACCACTGCGCCGGTTGAAGGTGTCCGGGAACAGGTGCGGTGCGAGCGACGGCAAGATGTGCTGGACGGCGCTGTACTCGTTGACGTAGCCCGCCACGCCGAGCGACGCCAGCTCGCGCACCTCGTCCGCACCGGCGATCGTCCCGCTGAAAACCAGAATCGGGAGACGCCCATTGTCGAGTGTCCGAATGGACCGAATCAGCTCGACGCCCGCAGCATCTGGCAGGCGCATGTCGAGCACGACCAGGTCGATGTCTCCTGGCGCAGCCTTGAGCCGCGCGAGCAGGTCCCTCGCGGTCTCGACGGTAATCGCTCGATGGCCCGCGCCTTCGAGCGCCGCGCGAAAGCGATCGCGTACAAACGCCGTGTCATCAGCTACGATGACCGTTCTTGCACTGACCGTGGTGCTGGCCATCCGAGAAAGGTACCTATATAATCCCGTTTCTTATCGCGATCGAGTCTGCCGGGCGGATTCTGGCACGTCAACGGCGCAAACGCCAGACCGATCCCCGGGAACCGACCTCGTCGAGGAGCGTATGGCCACCTGCCCTGAGTGCGACGCCGAAATCGAAGTCGATGAGTTCGATGTCGACAAGGGCGACCAGTTGAGTTGCCCGGAATGCGGCTCCAACCTCGAGGTGATCAGCATCTCGCCTGTCCAACTCGATCTCGTGCTCGACGACGACGATGATGATGACGATGAGGACGAGGACGACGAAGATGTCGACGAAGATGCCGAGGACGAGGACGAGACCGACGACGACGAGGACATTGAAGAATGACCGAGAAGGAACGCGCCCTGCGAGAGACACTCTCCTCGCTGAGTTCGGTGGTCGTCGCCTATAGTGGCGGCGTCGACAGCGCGTATCTCGCGTACATCGCCAACGACACGTTGGGTCCGCAGGCGCTGGCCGTCACTGCCGACAGCCCAAGCTATCCCGAGCGCCACCGCCAGATGGCCGTGCAGATCGCGGAGCGGTTTCGCCTGCGCCATCAGATCATTCACACGCTGGAGCTGGAGCGGCCGGAGTATCGTGCGAATCCGGTCAATCGCTGTTACTACTGCAAACAGGAGCTGTACACCCACCTTGCGCGCATCGCGGTGGATCGGCGGGCGGTCGTTGTCGACGGCAACAACGCCGACGATCGCGGCGACTATCGGCCGGGACGCCAGGCCGCGCGGGAATTTGGCGTGCGCAGCCCTCTCGACGAAGCAGATCTGAGCAAAGAAGAGATCCGCGAGCTGTCGCGGAGCGTCGGCTTACCGACCTGGAACGAGCCCGCCTCGGCCTGTCTCTCGTCGCGCATCCCCTACCACAATGAGGTGACCGACGAAAAACTGCGCGTCATCGAACGCGCCGAGCAGGTGCTGCGGTCCCTGGGCTTCCGCGTGTGCCGTGTGCGTCATCACGACCTGCTTGCCCGGATCGAAATCGGCGTCGACGAACTGCCGCGCGCGCTCGAGCCCGAGGTCTCCGCGGCAATCGTCCGCGAGTTGAAGGCGATCGGTTACCGGCACGTGACACTCGACCTGCAGGGCTACCGTACCGGCAGTCTGAACGAGGGACTGCTGTTGCACCCGGCGTGAAACCTTCCAGACGGCTTGCCAGCGGCGCGTTGGTCGGGCTGTTTCTCGGATTCCACCTCTCGTTTCTGCCGAGGTCTCTGGAAGATCTCGATTCCATCAATCTTGCTTTGGGCGTGCGCGACTTCGACGTCGCCCGTCACCAGCCACACCCGCCTGGCTATCCCGCATTCATCGCCGCCGCACGAGCTGTGCAGTTTGTCGTCCCTACCGAGACGCAGGCGCTGTGCGTGGCGAGTGCCCTCGCGGGTGGCTTCGCCGTCGCGGTCATGATGGTGCTGTTCCGTAAGCTGAATCGCGATCGAGAGGACGAGCCGACGCTATGGACGGCGACCGTCATTGCGGCGACCTGTCCGCTCTTCTGGCTGACCGCCGCTCGGCCCATGAGCGACATGGCCGGGCTCGCCGCCGCGGTGGCGGTTCAGGGGTTGATCTTGTCCGGACGAACGGTCCGGTCTCTTGGAGTGGCCGCGCTCTTGGCGGCGGGCGCTGCCGGCATCCGATCGCAGGTCGCGTGGCTGACATTCCCATTGCTGGTTCACGGAGTCGCTCGTCTCTCTGCGTCGGATCGGACCAGGGCAACCCCAGCCGTTCTCGCCGGCTTGGCGGGGGGAGTTCTTGCCTGGCTCCTGCCGGTCGTCATCGATTCGGGCGGAGCGCGCCCCTATTGGCAGGCGCTCGTCAATCAAGGCAGTGAAGACCTGGTCGGTGTGGTGATGTTGGCAACATCGCCGACGCTTCGCCACCTCCTGCAGGCTCTAGGACACCTCTTCGTTGCCCCGTGGGGTTATCCCTCGATAGCAGCTGTCGTCCTGGTATTTGCGTCCTTGGGTGTCCTTCGGATGTATCGGCGAACGCCGGCTGGGCTTTCAATCCTGTTGACGGCCTTCGGGCCCTACTTCCTGTTCTGCCTCCTGTTCCAGGAGACCGCCACGACGCGGTATGCGCTGCCGCTGGTGGTGCCGGTCGCCTACTTGGCGGCTCGCGGCTTGTCGATGATCCCTAGCCCCGCGGCGGCGTTGGCCGCGGCCGCAATTGCGCTATCGTGCATCGTCATCGATGCCAGAACGCTGTATGCCTATTCGTTGATGGAGGCACCGGCCTTCCGAATGCTCGGCGACATGACCCGAGCTGCGCGTTCGGATCCCACCTCGCCGGTCAGGCCCGTGCTCGCGATGCATCGCCGCGACGAACTCGACATGCGCCGGCCAATTCAATGGGTCGGTGACCAGATGCCCCCACTCGAACGGCATCTGGCTACGACTGCCAAACACGAGTGGCTGGAACTCGTCCGGTACTGGAACGCCGGTGGTCGGACTCAAGTGTGGTTCGTGGCCGACCCCTTGCGGAGCGACCTGGCGTTGGTTCGCAGCCAGCGGCGCCCGGTGCAGTACCGATGGGGGTTCGATGCCAGCAACCTCCTGGGTGGGGTGCGGCCGAACGAGATGGACTGGCACACGATTGATCCGCCCGATTGGTACCTCGGAGAGGGTTGGGCCCTCACGCCTGAGACAGCCGGGATAGCGAGAGAGGACGGCCGCGGTCCCGGACGCGGGCCGATCACCGGTTGGGTTCGCCGGTGGTCGGGCATGGTCAACGTGATGATCGGCGGTCGCAACCTGACGCGCTCGGGCGCGGTTGCCCGGGTTCGGATCGCGATCGACGGGAGCCCGATCGACGACCTCATCGTCCAGCCCGGGTTCTTCCTGCGGATGTGGTCCGTTCCGACGCCACCGGGTTCCGGCGATTACGCGACGATCACCATCACGTCGGACAGCGAAGACCTCGCTATCGAACAGTTTGACGCTCAGCCGGACGACCGGCTGATGTTCGGTTTCGGCGAAGGGTGGCACGAGCAGGAATACAACCCGGCCACCGGCGTGTTGTGGCGGTGGTCCAGTGACCGTGCGGTGATTCACGTACGGTCTGGCGGGCATTCGGCAGCGCTGTCGATCCGCGGCGAGCTTGAAGCGGCATCGACATCTCGCGTCACGGTTCGCGCCGGCGATCGGGAGGTCGCCTCGTTCGACGTCGACCGCGTCTTCGCGAAGACCACCGTCATTCCGGCCGCGCTCCTCGGTGGACCGGCACCTACGATTACGATCGAAAGCAGTGCGTCGTACGTCCCTGCGGAGAGACGCCGGCGCTCGGCCGATCGCCGGCGTCTTGCGTTGAAGCTCCAGGAGTGCCGCGTCACGCCGGCTTCCTAGCCAGGCACAGCAGCGAGCTGCCGAAAGGGTTAGCGGCCCACTGGACCCAAAGGCTCTCGAGGCGCAAGGCGGCGGTGAGCGCGATATTGAGAGGCGCCGGTGGCACACGAATCTCCTGGTCGGCGGACTCTTCAGGCCGCAGGCCGCGCCAGCGCTGCACCGCTCGCACGACGGCCATCGGTGGCAAGAGTACGGCATTCGTGTAGGTGATTCGAACGATGGCCAAACCGACGCTGGTGAGCAGTCGCTCGAGCGATGGGCGACTGTATCGGCGGCGTTCCCGGCTGAGGACCGAATGGTCGCCGTGCAACGACTCCATGGCGGCCACGTTGACCAGCACGTGCCCGCCCGGTCGCGCGACGCGGTACATCTCGGCAGCGGCGGCGCGCTCGTCGCGTTCGTCGAGCGTGACGAGCACATCGAACGACGTCACGACATCAAAGGCGTTGCTCGGAAACGGGATGGCCGCCACGGTGGCCTGCGCCAGGCGTGTCCGCCCGGCTTCGCGGCCGATTCGGAGGCCCACCGCGGTGAGGTCGAACCCGTACGCCCGCCCAAACTTGCCCAGAAGTTCCAGATTATTGCCGGTGCCGCAGCCGCAATCGAGCAGAAGCGGGTATGCTAGGCCTGTCGTTGCCTGGCGCAGGAGGGGCGTGACGAAGTAGCGAAAGCCCCGGAACCAGAAATGCTGCGCCTCAGCGCGTGCGGTCGCTCGAAGCAGATACTCCACGCGCCGAATTGTATCGTGGGCACCTTGATTGACACCGGCGCAGCACGCTTTGTAAGCTGCGCACCTCCACGAGGAGTGTGACGATGACTCGCGTTCGAATCTTTGCGTCGGTTGTCGCGCTGGCGACAGTGCTCATCCTGGTCGGCTGCGCGAAGAAGGTTCCGCCGCCAGCGCCTGCGCCGCCGCCGCCGCCGGCGGCGGCGGTGCCGACCCCCCCGCCGCCACCACCACCCCCGCCGCCCCCGCCGCCCCCGGCGCCGGCGCGAGCCCCGGCGCCGCCGACCGAGGACGAGCTTTTCGCGCGGAAGTCGCTGGCGCAGCTCAACGCGGAGCGGCCGCTCGACGACGTCTTCTTCGATCTGGATAAGTCAGTCATTCGAGACGACGGACGCCCTGCGCTACAGAAAGGCGCCGATTGGATGAAACGGTGGACGAGCACTCAAATCACCGTCGAGGGTCACTGCGATTCGCGCGGTAGCTCCGAGTACAACCTGGCGCTCGGGAATCGCCGAGCGTCGGCCGTCAAAGACTATCTGGTCAACCTGGGCGTTCCGGCGAGTCGCGTCGTCCTTGTCAGCAAGGGGAAGGAACAACCCTTCTGCAGAGACGAAAACGAGTCCTGCTGGCAGCAGAACCGACGCGGCCATTTCATCATCACGGCGAAGTAGCGCCTCGGGCCGTCACGGTCGGTGAGGTAGATGGATAGACACCCAGGGCCGGTGTCTACCCGTCCGCCTCACCAGCCCCACCGGCCCTGCCCCTCAGAATCCTTCGCAGCGTCTCCTCGGTGACGCGATACTTCGCCGCCTTCTTTCCGTCGATGATCAGAACAGGAATCTGCTGTCCGTAGAGGCCCTCCAGCCCCGGATCGGTTGAGATGTCGATGTCCTCGATGACGAGCGGCATCGACAGGGCCAGCCGCCCGACGACAGCTTTCATCTCGTCGCACAAGTGACAGCCCGGACGGGAATAGATCTGGATGTGCGTCATTGCGTGTCGAGGGCGCCAACGATGTCGACAATGCGGCCGATGGCGTGCCGCTGCATGTACGCGGTGATTCCATCGAGCAGTTTCGGCCAGATGAACGGGTCGACGAAGTTGGCCGTGCCGACTTGGACCGCAGTGGCGCCCGCGATGATGAATTCGAGCGCGTCGCGAGCGTCTGTGATGCCACCCATGCCGATAATCGGGATCTTCACCCTCTCATAGCATTCATTCACCATGCGGACGGCGATCGGGCGGATTGCCGGGCCGCTCAGACCGCCCACAACGTTTGAGATCTTCGGTCGGCGCGTTTCGACGTCGATCGCCATCGCCAGGAAGGTGTTCACCAGCGACACCGCATCGGCGCCGGCCTCTTCTGCCGCGCGTGCGAACGAGGCGACGTCGGTGACGTTGGGCGTCAATTTTGGGATGAGTGGCAGACTTGTGACCTTGCGGACGGCGCTCACGACATCGTATGTGCCGGTCAGGCTGCATCCGAACTGAATGCCCCCCTCTTTGATATTGGGACACGAGATGTTGAGCTCGATGGCTGCGACACCTTCCGCGTCGGCCAGGATGCGCGACACCTCGACGTACTCGTCCAAGGTCGTTCCGCACACGTTGACAATGACCGTGGCGCGCCGTGCCCGCAGCTCGGGCAGCTTCTCTTCAACGAAACGCCGAACACCGATACCCTGGAGACCGATCGCGTTCAGCATGCCCGCCGGCGTTTCGACGATGCGCGGAGAGGGGTGGCCCTCGCGTTCGCTGAGAAACAAGCCCTTCACGGCAACGCCGCCGAGCGATGAGAGATCGACAAGATCGGCGTACTCGACGCCATAGCCGAAGCAGCCGCTCGCCGCGATCACGGGATTCCGTAGCGTCAACGGACCGATTCGAACGGAAAGATCCATCGTGGCGATTTCTAGTCCCAGAGAATCTGACCCGCGTCGAGTACCGGTCCGGTCAGGCAGGAGCGGACGTGATGGAAACCCCCTCGAGGGTTGCGGATGGGAACCACGCAGCTGTAACACCCGCCCGTCCCGCAGCCCATGATTCGTTCGACCGACACCTGACATGGTCGAGCGAAGCGGCCGGCGGCCTTCGCGGCCGCCGCCAGCATGCCTTCCGGACCGCAGGCGTAGATCGTGACGGGTTCCTCGGCCGGTCGACTGGCGAGGTGGCGCTCGAGCGGTGCGACGATTCGCCCTTGTTCGCCTGCGCTGCCGTCCTCGGTGGTGAGCAAGAGCGCCACGCCGAGGGATCGAAAGAAGTCCAGGTGGAATAGCTCCGAGGCCCGGCGCGCCCCGTAGAAGAGGGTGGTCGACACGCCGCCTGTGCGCAGGACGCGCGCGAGCTCGGCAAACGGTGCCAGGCCGACGCCACCCGCAACCATCCAGGCTTCGCAAGGCGGGCCCACGAGCGTGAAGGGTTGTCCCAGCGGTCCAAGGCAGGCCACGCGCTGACCTCGCCGTGCGGCGTACAACAGCCCGGTCGACACGCCGATGGATTTGTTCAAAATCGAGATGCCGGTCGACCGTCCCGTCGCGTCGCGCAGCACCTCGAAGATCGAAAACGGGCGGCGCAGCAGCGGGTCGTGACCGGTGGCAGTCTTGAGCATCACGAACTGCCCCGGAGCGGCCGACGCGGCGATATCTGGCGCCGACAACGCCAGCACGTTGTAATCGCTCGACAGCGGAGTGTTGGCGATCACTTCCGCTGTGATGTCGGACGGCATCGCGGCAGTATACTGCACGACACCGGGGCACTCGGCGGCCTCAGGTGCCTGCGATCTGAGGTCTGCGATCTCGTGTATACTCGTATTCACTCTTTAACACAGCCCGAGAGGCTGCGAAGAGGTGCACATGCCAATCGTCACGCGCGCTCCCCACCTACCTCGTTGCATCCCTCCACGATCCGGTCAGCCAGATTTTCCCGGAGCCCCGCGATGGCTGTCGTAATGGACGCGGATCGCATGGGCCGCACGCTCACTCGTATTGCACACGAGATCCTCGAGCGCAACCGCGGAGGCGAGGATCTGGCGCTTGTCGGCATCAGGACGCGGGGTGTGCCGCTCGCGAAGCGACTGGCCGCCACGATTCGAAGCATCAACCACCTCGAAGTGCCGACCGGGGCGCTCGACATCACGCTGTACCGAGACGACCTGATGCGCCACCCGATCGGCGCCCAACCCCTCGTCCGCAGCACGGACATCCCGTTCTCGATCGACGACAAGCGCATTCTTCTGGTCGACGATGTGCTGTACACGGGCCGGACGATTCGCGCCGCGCTCGATGCGCTGATCGAGTTCGGGCGGCCCAGGGCGATTCAACTCGTCGTGCTCGTGGATCGCGGGCATCGCGAACTGCCGATCAAGGCCGACTACGTCGGGAAGAACCTGCCGACGTCGGAGTCTCTGAGCGTGCAGGTTCACCTGCTGGAGATCGACGGCCGCGACGAGGTGGAGATCCGGGAATGAAGAAGGATCTGCTTGGCATCGACGACCTGTCGCCGGACGAGATCCAGTTGATTCTCAAGACGGCCGAAGCCATGCGCGAGATCGGCGAGCGGCCCATCAAGAAGGTTCCGACGCTGCGTGGCAAGACGATCGTGAACCTGTTCTACGAGCCCAGCACCCGCACGCGGACGTCCTTTGAGATTGCGGAGAAGCGGCTCAGCGCAGACACGCTCAACATTGCTGTCGCCTCATCGAGCGTGCTCAAGGGCGAGACGCTGGCCGATACCGCCATGAACATCGAGGCCATGGCGCCAGACATGATTGTGCTGCGTCATGCGTCGTCGGGCGCGTGCCACCTGCTGTCGCGCATCTGCCGCTCACGGATTATCAATGCCGGCGACGGAATGCATGAGCACCCAACGCAAGCCCTGCTCGATGCGTTTACGATCCGCCAGCACAAGTCGACCATCGAGGGCCTGAAAGTGGCGATCGTGGGTGATCTCCTGCATAGCCGCGTGCTGCGTTCGAACGTGCTGCTCTTGACGAGGCTCGGAGCGGACGTTTGGGTGAGCGGTCCGCCAACGCTCGTGCCCCGCGGAATCGAGCGGCTCGGCGTGCGGGTGGCGTCGTCGGTCGACGTGGCCGTCGCGGACGCCGACGTCGTGATGCTGCTGCGCATCCAGCAGGAACGCATGCTGGGCGCATTTTTTCCATCCCTGCGTGAATACTTCAACGTGTTCGGAATGACCGTCGAGCGGGTCCGGCGGGCGAAGCCCGATGTCATCATCATGCATCCCGGACCCATGAATCGGGGTGTCGAGATCGCCTCCGAGGTGGCCGACGGTCCCTATTCCGTCATTCTCGAGCAGGTGGCCAACGGCGTCGCCGTCCGGATGGCCGTGCTGTACCTCCTGGCGGGAGGAGTCGAGGATGAAGCGGCTGCTTAAAGGCGGACGTGTCGTCGACCCGGCGAACAATCGCGACGGTACCTTCGATGTATTGATCGAAGCGGGCCGGATCGCCCGCGTGGGCAAGGACCTCCCGATCGAACCCGGCACCTCCGTCGTGCTGATTCCAGAAGGGCTCGTCGTCTGTCCCGGCCTCATCGACATGCACGTCCATTTGCGCGAGCCAGGGCAGGAGTACAAGGAGACGGTCGCCACCGGTACAGCGGCGGCGGTGGCAGGCGGCTTCACGGCCGTGGCCTGCATGCCGAACACTTCGCCGGTCAACGACAACGCGGGAGTAACCGAGTACATCCTCAAGAAGGCAGCGGAGGCAAACCTGGCGCGTGTCTATCCGATCGGCGCCGTGTCGCGCGGTCAACAAGGCGAGCAGCTCGCCGACATCGCGGAGCTGCGCGAGGCCGGTTGCGTGGCGCTCTCCGACGACGGACGCCCGGTCGCGACGGCGTTGCTGATGCGCCGTGTGCTCGAGTACGCCCAGATGTTCGGCATGCCCGTCATCGAGCATTGCGAAGAGCAGACGCTCAAGGGCGCCGGCGTCGCACACGAAGGCTTCCAGGCGTCGGCGCTCGGGCTGCACGGTATTCCCGGCGAAGCGGAGTCCATCATGGCGCTCCGCGATATCTCGCTTGCCGAGCTCACGGGAGGAAGCGTGCACATCGCGCACATGAGCGCCCGGCAGACACTCGATGCGGTGCGCTACGGTAAGGGGCGGGGTGCACATGTCACGTGCGAAGTGACACCGCATCACTTCGTCCTCACCGACGACCGCCTGGGGTCGCCCGTGCCCTACGACACCAACCTCAAGATGAACCCGCCGCTTCGCGAAACTGTGGATCGTGATGCCATGCTGCAGGGGATCGCCGAGGGCAGCGTCGACGCAATTGCGACCGACCACGCGCCGCACCATTACGATGAGAAGCACGTCGAGTTCGATCGCGCTCCCTTCGGCATCACGGGGCTCGAAACGGCCGTCTCCCTGTGCCTGGACCGTTTAGTCCACACCGGCCTGATCTCGCTCGGACGCCTCGTCGAGCTGTTGTCGGTCAACCCCGCCCGGATCCTGCGGGTGTCCGGCGGATCGCTCGGCGAGGGTGACCCCGCCGACATCAGCCTGCTCGCCCCAGACCTCGTGGTCACCGTGTCGACGGCTACGATGCGGTCCCGGTCGAAGAACACGCCTTTCGAGGGGTGGCGGCTGCGGGGCGGCGTCGCGGCGACCATCGTCGGTGGCCGGGTCGTCTACAGCCACCCCGATCTGAGGCTGGAGCTGTGATGGACAAACGCGCAGAACTGCGGGAGAAGGCGCTCAAGGACCTGCAGCACTCAGAGGTGCTGATGCTCGACGGTCACTTCGATTACGGCAACGGATACCACGGCCGTGCCTACCTCAATCCACACCAGATGTTCCGCCATCCTTCGACCATCTGGCGCCTTGCTCAGGATTTGATCGATCTGCTCCCCTCCGAGCTCGTCGCGCGGACGGAGGTCGTCGCCGGTCCGGTCACGGGTGGCGCACTCCTGGCGCACACGATCGCCGGTCTCCTCGACAGCCGCCGCAGCCTGTCGCACCCGCCTTGCCTCTTCGCACCTTTCAATTACGACACCGCGGCTGGCTTCACCCTCCGCGACTTCTACGGCCGAGAGGTTCGCGGCAAGCGGGTCCTCCTTGCCGACGACGTGCGAAACACGGGGGAGACGTTGGCGAAATGCGCCGCGCTCCTGATCGAAGCCGGCGGGACCGTTGTCGCAACGGTCGAAATCTACGATCGGATGGAAGCGATCGTGAGCCTTGGCGTTCCAAACATTGCCCTCGTCGAATGCAGGGCGCCCGAGAATTACACGGTGCGCAACTGTCCGCTCTGCAACGCGGGCGTTCCCATTACCAGGTTCTGAGCTCCAGCGCTCTGCCGGCAGGCGTCGGTCCTGGTGCGGTTGAAACGCGGATGGGTGTGGTCACCTGGAACCGCTACCGCGCCCGGGGCACCAGGCGGATTCGACCGATCGCTCCGCGTTCGACATCGGCGCGTTGAGTCCGCATCTTGCGAGACCGAACCGCCCTCCAGTCAGCGAGGAAGTCGTCGTAGTGCGGCGACAGGAAGTGACCGGATTGCCCAACCGCATCCAGAAAGCGGCTGTCGTTGGTGGGCGAGAGATCGACGATTTGGCGGTAGCCCGGTACCGAGTGCTGCTCGAACGGTTCATCGGCAGCGACCGCGCCGACATTCACCGTGCTCCAGTCTCCGCCGTTCGGCACGGATCGGCTGAGGAACGGTCGCAATAGAGACACGGCGTCGAGACCCTGGTGCGGGAACACCGCCCGGTGAACACTATGCCACCGCCAACGCTTGAGGTCGCGGCCCAGGCGACGGGTCAGGTCCGCCATCCCGTCGTGCAACGCTGCCGTGACCGTCCCCTCGCACGTCTCCCGCCTCGGCGTCCGCACATCGTCACACCATGAACTGCCGCCCGCGGTGAGGACGTTCGTGACGAACCGCGTGATGTGCGAGAACCGTCCCTCGTAGCTGGCGCTGACAACGGGACCAAGCTCGTCGCCAGCGAGAGACGGGGCCAGGCGAAGGAACCAGGCCTCGAAGATGGCCGGCGCCGCGCCGTCGGCCCGCGCGTCGAAGTTCCACTGCTGAAGGACCTCGACGGCTTGGCGATCGACCTCGGCCTCGGGCTGCACGTGCTGCAGCAATAGCGGGAGCAGTGCCTGTGCGTGCGGCGAAAAGGTGTCGGCCTGGATGGCCCGGAAGTCGTCGGTCGTCAGCCTCGGCTTTTGGCGGATGAGATCGGTGATGCGCTGCGCGCGATACGGTTCCGGGTACTCGAGAGCAATCAGGTGGGCACCGTCGCCAGGCGTTGGGCGGTTGTTCGCGGTGACGATGAAATGCGAGGGCGGATCCAGCATGTGCGGCAATTCATCGAAGCCGATCCAGCCGATCCATTCGGCCTCTCCGGTCCATCCTTGGGCGGGACGCGAGCCATCGCCGGTCGCTCGCCGCGGAATGCGGCCGGGAGCGTAGTAGCCGATGTGGCCGTCCACGTCCGCGTAGACGAAATTCTGGGATGGCGCAACGATGTCGCGAAGGGCGGACGTGAAGTCCTCCCAATGGCGCGCGTCGTTGAGGCGCAGAAAGGCCACTACCGTGCGGTCCTCTTCGTCGAGCGCCGTCCATCGAAGCGCCAGCGGTTCGAGAGCCGGCAGCGTCGACCTCGTTTTCGAGGCGGCGTTGTTGGCGTTGATCGCATCTGAGACGAGCGGACCGTGGCGGGTGATCCGCACGTCGACATGGACGGGCGTCCCGCCTCTGACCTCGATGGTTTCGGGTACAAAGCGGATCGGCTCCGGCGTGCCGCGGAACTCCGCGGTCTTGCCCGTGGGGTCCAGGCGCTCGAGGTAGAGGTCCTCGACGTCAGCGGCGACGTTCGTTTCGCCCCACGCGATGAACGTGTTCCGCCCGATGGCGATAGCGGGGGTACCGGGCAGCGTGGCGCCGACCGCGTCCCAGTCGCCCACCGACATGTGCGCGAGATACCAGAGGGAGGGGACGTGGGCACCAAGATGCGGGTCGTTGGCGAGCATCGGTCTGCCGCTCGCGGTGAGCGTGCCGTCGACGACCCAATTGTTCGAACCGAGCGCTTCGGTCGTGCCGTCGCGGAGCAGCAAATCGCGAACCCCGGGGATACCGGCAGACAGGCCACCGGCGAAAGCGGCCATCCAGCCCGAGTCCAACGTCTGGTGCGATGCCGAGCCAGAGGCCGGCGCGTCTCGGCGCGGGGGCTGGAGGCGCCGGACTCCCAGCTCTCCCTGTGGGGACGCCCCGTCCAAAATGCTCAGGCCGTGCGGCGGATAGGGTGGCAGCAGCTCGTTCATTCGCTCAAGTCCCACGCGCGCCATGATGTCGTGGCGTGTCAACTCGAACGAATAGTTCGCGCTGAGGTCCCATGCCATCATCTTCACCCAGACAAGAACGTCGGCACCGCTGAAGGGCCCTGGCTCGAAGCGTAGCACCGTGAACTCGGGCGGGAGCTGTCGACCGTGATGGGTCGCGATGAATGCGTTCACGCCCGAGACGTACGCGTCGATCTGGCTTCGGGCATCAGCCGGCAGGCGATCCCAGGCCGAGCGCGCCGCCCGGCCGAATCCGACCGTGCGGAGAAAGCGGTCCTGGGGCACGGTGGTCGTACCGAACACTTCCGACAGCCGGCCGAATCCGACCCGCCGTTGAAACTCCATCTGCCACAGACGATCTTGGGCGTGGACGTAGCCAAGTCCATAGAGCGCATCGGCTTTCGTGGACGCAAAGATGTGCGGGATGTCGTCCCCGTCCCTGATAACGTCGACGGGGCCGGAGAGGCCTTGCACGGCCACCTCTCCGGTGGTCGACGGCAACGAACCGCGGAGATACCAGTACGCGATCGCGCCCGTGGCGGCGACGAGCGCGGCGATGGCAGCAAGCGTTGTGATCACGGCTCGGCGCATGTCAGGATCATAGCCAAACGGCATGCAGAAGTCAGACGGCGGCGTGCGGACCGACGAGTTGAGACCGGCGCTCAATGGGCTCTACGAAAGCTTCAACCATCCCGATTCCGCGGCGGACCCGATTCAGATCGTCCGGCGGTTCCCTCGACGAGACGACCGGGAAGTCGTGGGATTCTGTGCGGCCGCCCTGGCATTTGGACGCGTGACCAGCGTCCTGCAATCGATCGAAAGGCTGGTCGCGATCATGGGCGATCGGCCCGCGGAATACGTGCGCGCGTTCGAGCCGCACCGCGAAGGCCGTCACTTCAAGGGGCTCGTGCACCGTTGGACGCGGGGGCCGGATCTGGTGGCGCTCCTGTGGCTGCTCAAGCAGATCGTCGATCGCAGCGGATCCATCGAGGGATTCCTGCTCGAGGGGCACAATGTGACGGCGCCCCATATCGGTCCGGCCCTCGACCAGTTCTCCCGACGGGCACTCGCGCTCGACCTGGGCCGTGCCTACGGTCGAGTGCCAGTTCGCCCGGGCGTCGGCTACTTCTTTCCGCGCCCGTCGAGTGGGAGCGCCTGCAAGCGGCTCAATCTCTACTTGCGCTGGATGGTCCGCCGTGACGCGCTCGATCTCGGGGTATGGACACGCCTGGAGCCCGCGGCCCTGATTGTGCCGCTCGACACCCACGTCATTCGTGTGGGGCAATGCCTGCGCCTGACGCGCTACAAGACGCCTGGCTGGCGGATGGCCGAGGACATCACCGCCTCGCTTCGCCGCTTGGATCCGCTCGACCCCGTAAAGTACGACTTCGCGCTCTGTCACCTGGGCATGGGAAACGCCTGCGGCTTCAATCGTGCCGAGCGAGACTCGCAGTGTCCGCTTCGCGGGCTGTGCCGACCACGCGGGCGTACACGGCAGCCGTCTCGGTCACCATCCGCTCCACAGTGAACCGCTCGCTGACGCGAGCGAATCCGGCCTCGCCCATGCGGCGGCGCTGGTCGCGATTCGTCAGCAGCTGCACGATCGCCTGCGCCAGCTGGCGATGGTCGCGTGGCTCGACGAGCAGACCCGTGACATCGTCCTCCACCACTTCGGGAATCCCGCCCGTGCGGGTGGCGACCACGGCCTTCGAGCACGCCATGGCGTCCAACAGCGACGTGCCGAGCCCCTCGGACACCGAACTCATCGCGAACAGGTCGAACCCCTTGAGGCACCCCAGGACGTCGGTTCGAAACCCGGGCAGTCGCACGTGCTTGTCGAGGTGATGCTCCCGCACGAGCCGCTCGAGGTGATCCCGTAGTTCGCCTTCGCCGAGAATGATGAACCGGGCATCGGGGACCTCCCGGACCACGAGCGGAGCGGCGTCGATGAGATGACGCTGACCTTTGTGGGGCACCAGCGCGGCTACGTTGCCAACGACCGGGGATTCGTGAGGCAGCCAGAAGGCTTCGTGCACGTTCACGGGCGGCGCGGCAAGCACGTGGTCGACGTCGATGCCCTCGTGCACCGTCACGGTCTTCTCCGGAGCCACGCCGTCGGCGACGAGCATGCGCCGAATGGCTTCAGACGCCGCGATGAAGCAGTCGACCTGACGATGCTTCCAGCGCGAGAACGAATTGCCTTTCAGGTGAAAATCCACGCGGCGCGACGCGACCAGGGGCGGGACCCGACCGTCCTTGCTGGAGGCGCCAAGCGACAAGGCGAGCGATGCCATCGCCACGGCGTGCGGATCGTGGGCGTGGACCACGTCCGGCCGAAGGCGCCTGACGACGCGCGAGAGCCGCCAGGCCGCCGACAAGTCGACTTCAGTGCGCGGAGCCAACGGCACCAACTCGAGTCCTTCGTCGGCCCGCTGCCTCAGCTCGCCGTCCGGGTGCGCCACCAGCGCGGCGCGGTGACCGATCGCGCGAAGACCGTTGACGGTGAGCAGGACCTGGTTCTGTCCGCCCCGCCACGTTCGGGCCGAGTCAATGTGCAGCGAGAACATCGTCTGGCGCGCGCTGCTGAAGTTCGTGAAGCTTCGCGAACTTCAGAAACACGTAGTACGCGTTCAGTACGGAGATGATGAGGCCGGGGACTCCGTCTCGAAACCCGCCCCGGACGATGTAGTTGCGGAGAAACGCGAGAGGAGCATGGGCGGCGAGCTGCAGGAACCCGGCGCGTCCCCCTCGCTCGCGCATCTGAAGCGCGGCGTACGTCGTGTAGCGATCGATCGTCTCCAGATGATCGGAGACATCGCGGTATGCGAAGTGCTGCAACTCGCCAGCCAGGCGGCCGACGGTCCCGTTCACCGTCACCGCCTCGTGTACGTACCGGCCCGTCCACTGGGCCGACTGGCGGTTGTAGAGGCGCAGTTGGTAGTCGGGATACCAGTCGGTGCTGCGAATCCACCGGCCCAGATGCCACGTGACGCGAGGCATCCGATATCCCTCGTTCGCCGGTCCCGTCAGGACCGCGCGAATCTCCTCGGCCAGCGCGGGTGTCACCCGCTCGTCAGCGTCGACCGAGAGGATCCAGTCGTGGGTGGCGAGCGATGCGGCGTAATTCTTCTGTGCGACGTAGCCGTCCCATTGACGCACGACGACGCGGTCGGTGAACGCGCGCGCGATGTCGACGGTGGCGTCATGACTGTCCGAGTCGACGACCACGATCTCGTCGGCCCATTGGACCGACGCGAGCGCCGCGGCGATCTGCGTCGCTTCGTTCTTGGTGATAACCGTGACCGAGAGCTTCCTCACGCGGGGAGTCTAGCAGAAGGGGCGAGGTGGCCCCGGCGCTCCCTGCTCCCCAGCCCCGCCTAGCGCTGTACTGCACCGGCAGCGGCAGAAGTCACCGGGCTGCTGCCGGCGAGCGACGTGTCCTGAACGGCCTCGAGATCGACGAGCGACTTGTTGTAATCGGCAAGCGCGCGGATTTCGTTGGTCCGGGCCTGGGCCAGATCCCGCTGCGCCTGGAAGACGAAGAAGCTGATTTGAATACCCGCGGCGAACTTCTTTTCTTCGGCTTCCAGGCGCCGCTCCGCGAGCTCACGGGCCGCGCGCGCGCTATCCACCCGCTTGTGGTTCGTCTGAACCTGTCGCGCAGCATCCCGTACCTGAGCGGTCACCTGCAGCTCGAGGTTCCTCACTTGCACTTCGGCCTGGGAGAGCTGCAGCCTGGCGCGGGCCAGGTTGGTCTCGGCCGTGCTGGTTCCGATCGGATACGACACGGTCACGCCGAACGTCCATGTCGGAAATGCGCTCGTCAAGACGTCGCCAAGAACAGAGCTGAACGCGCGCTCGGACACGATCGACCGCGAAACCGCGCTGGTGACCGGAAACGACGTGAGCGGACTCAACACGGCTCCACCCACCGCGGTGCTCGTGTACGTCGCTTGCGCATTGACCTCGGGCAGTACCTGGTTGCGGAAGTACCTGATGCTGATGTCGCTCCGCGCCAAGCTGTTCTTGGCCAGTTGCACGTCGGTACGGTTCGCCAACGCCCGTCGCACGCCCCGTTCGACGTCGACCGTCTGTGCCTGAAATGGCATCGGGTCGGTCGGCTCGAGGCTCATGTTCCAGAAGTCGGGCGTCGACGGGTCGAAGATGAGCGCGCGCAGTCGATCTTCGGCCTGTTTGATGCCAGCCTCGGCCACGATGACGGACTCCTCGTTTCGCGCCACCTCTGACTGGGCTTCGACGATGTCGATCGGCGCCATGGTGCCGATCTGCACCCGCTTCTCGTTATCTGCCAGCAACCGCTTCGAGAGGTCCAGCGACTGTTGCTGCGCTTTGAGGTTGTCCAGCTGATACGCGAGGTCCCAGTACGCGTTCTTGACGTTCCGGGTCGTCAGTGCAATCGTCGACCGCAGCTGCACGTCCGATGCCTCGCGATCCTTGCGGCTCACGGCCAGCTGCTGCCTGGCGCTGTCGAACTTCAGGTTCTTGAGCAGCGGCTGGGTGACGTTGAAGGAAACGTTCGAGCTGAGCAGCGGCTCGAAGCTGTTGAAAAAGTTGGTCGATGTCGCCCGGGAGCTGTTCCAGGCCAGCGAGTAGTTCGCCCCGGTCGGCAGCGTCTGATTCAGGCCCAGTTGGGTCGCGAGGCGCGAGTCGGTGACCTTGCTCTGCCCGCCGGCAAACACGTTGGTCGGTGGCGTGCTCTGCGAGTTGTTCGTGAGGCTCGACGTCAGATTTGGCACCCACAGACTGCGCGCCTGCGAGACGGCAATGTCCTCGATCTGAGGATTGAGCCGCTCGATCCGGATTCCGAGGTTCTGTTCGAGCGCGAGCTTCACCGCATCGTCTACCGAGAGCCGCCGGACGATGCCCGAGGACTGGCCGGTATCCACCGCCGTCTGGCCGAACAGAGACGTGCTCGAGACGATCGCCGCTAGCGCGAGCGCCATCGTGACGCGCAGCATCGAGTAGGACATGGACGAGTGCTCCATCTGCAAAGGACAGGGGTTCTGGTTAAGAGTAGTAGACGCTCGGGCGGGCCATTCGGTTCAAAGGCCCGAAAGGTATACTACCGGACGCCCATGGCACCACGCGAAGAACTGCTCGATCTGTTCGAGAAAACCAGCGCCCTGCTCGAAGGCCACTTTCGCCTGTCGTCCGGCCTCCACAGCAACGGGTACCTGCAGTGCGCGCTGGTCCTGCAGCACCCCGAACACGCTCAATGGCTCGGTCGAGCCATCGCGGCGCGCACTGGAGATCTGCGGGCGACCGTGGTGTTGTCGCCGGCCCTCGGGGGCGTCATCATCGGTCATGAGGTGGGCCGCGCGTTGGGAGTGCGGGCCCTGTTTGCCGAGCGGCAAGACGGCGCCTTGGAGCTGCGCCGCGGTTTCGTGCTCGGCGAGACCGACCGTGTGCTGGTCGTCGAGGACGTACTGACGACTGGTGGATCTACTCGCGAGACGATGCGGGTCGCTGCCGCCTCGGGAGCGCTTGTGGTCGGCGCGGCGTCCATCGTCGACAGAAGCGGCGGGAACGCGCGGCTCGATGTACCGTTCCAGGCTCTACTCACCCTCGATCTGCCGACCTACCAGCCCGACCAGTGCCCGCTGTGCGCCAGGGGGCTACCCATCGCGAAACCCGGATCCCGAGTGGCCGTTTCGTGACTTGCCGACCTTCAAGCTGACGATCGCCTACGACGGCTCGACTTATGTGGGCTGGCAGCGCCAGGCGTCCGGGCCCTCCATCCAGTCCGTTCTCGAGGGCGCGTGTGGTGAGCTTGCCGGCCGTGAGGTCTCCGTAACAGCGGCCGGCCGCACCGATGCCGGTGTGCACGCGCTTGGCCAGGTCGCTGGCGTGTCGATCGACCGCGCCATCGACGGTCGGACATTGACTCGTGCGCTCAATTGGCGCCTGCCGGCAACCATTCGCGTGCTCGGTGCCGTCGAAGTGCCGGATGGGTTCCACGCGCGCTTCGACGCGCGGTTCAAGGTGTACCGGTATCGCATCTGGAACGCCGAGGTGTGCAGCCCGTTCGAGCGTGCGTACGCCTGGCACATCCCCTCGCCCAATCTCGACGTCGAGACGATGGCAGAGGCGGCACGGCTGCTCGAAGGCTTGCACGACTTTGCGGCGTTTCGAGGAGCCGGGACCGCGACTGGTGGGACCGAGCGCACGGTATTTTCGTCGCGCGTCGCGCGAGAACCCGGATCGAAGCTCATCACTTACGACGTGTCCGGCGATGGGTTCCTGCGCTACATGGTCCGGAACCTTGTGGGAAGCCTCGTCGAGGTTGGTCGTGGGCGTCATGCGGCGGACTGGGTCCGGGACGTGCTGGTCTCGGGGGACCGCGGGCGGGCAGGGCCGACGGCTCCTGCCGACGGGCTGTTCTTGATGGCCGTGGGGTACGAGTGAGGGCCCTCGGCCGTTCTGGCCACATGGTACAATCAGAAGTTTCAGCACGAAGGGTGTGGCTTGAATGTCCCTTGAGGAGCTCCTGGCCTGGATTCCGCCAGGATCACCGGACGAAGCGCTGGCCCGACAGATCAACTTCGAACAACTGCCCGCGCACGTCGCCATCATCATGGATGGCAACGGTCGCTGGGCTGCGCAGCGCCGGCTGCCTCGTGTCGAAGGCCATCGGGCCGGCATTGATTCGGTCCGGGACGTGGTCGAGACGTCGGCGCGCCTTGGCATTGACGTGCTGACGCTCTATGCCTTCTCGGTTGAGAACTGGAAGCGACCGCGTGCCGAGGTGAATACCCTGATGATGCTCCTGAAGCGGTACATCAGGCTCGAGCTCGGCACATTGCTGAAGAACAACATCCGCTTTCACGTGATCGGACGGTCCGAGGAGCTTGCCCCCGACGTGCAGGACGAGCTCGAGGCCGGCATTCGTCAAACCGCCGCCAACACCGGCATGTGGTTCAACATCGCGCTGAACTACGGCGGGCGGGCGGAGATCGTCGACGCGGCGCGAAAGGCCCTTGCGGCCGGCCTTTCCCCCGACGCCCTCGATGAGCGTCGCTTCAGCCAGTTCCTCTACACCGCGGGGCAGCCGGATCCGGATCTGCTGATCCGCACGAGCGGGGAGATGCGCGTCAGCAACTTCCTGCTCTGGCAGATCGCCTACTCCGAGATTTGGGTCACAGACACGTTGTGGCCCGATTTTCGCCGCCGCGATTTACTGCACGCGCTCGTCGCTTATCAGAAGCGAGACCGTCGGTACGGCGGGATCAAGCCGTCGGCCGTTGCGCTCGGCGCCCAGTGACCCGCGTCCTGAGCGGCGCGGTCCTGCTCGCGCTGGCCGTCGCCGTTGTGTGGTTCGCGCCGGCGCTGCTGTTCCTCGTTGTCGCCGAAGCGCTGCTCGTGCTTGGCGCGATCGAGTTCGCCGCGCTCGCCCGCGCCAGCCGATTGGTGGTTCCCACAGGGGCCTCAACCGCGGCGGCAGCGCTGACCTGCGCGTCGTTCGCCCGGCTCGCCTTTGGCGGTCAGCTTTGGATTCCCCTCGAAGCGGTGCTCATGTCGGCGCTCGTCGCGATGGGGGCGCTCGCGCTCTCCACCTGGCGCGGAGGCCAGGATGCCCTGGCGTCGACGGCCGTGGCGCTTCTGCCGTCCCTGTACCTCGGGCTGCCGCTCGGATCGATGGTCGCCATCCGCGAAGCGCATGGCCCCGAGGTGCTCTTCTTGCTGATGCTGACCGTGTTCGCCAGCGACACGGCGCAGTACTACTCCGGCCGCGTGTGGGGCCGTCACCCCCTCGCGGCGACCATCAGTCCGAAGAAGACCATCGAAGGCGCTGCCGGCGGATTCGTGTTCGGCGCGTTGACCCTCGCGCTCGTCGGGCGTGCGTGGCTTCCCTCGATGCCGGCGACGCTACGAGGGCTGCTGGGTCTGGCGGTCGTGGCCGTCGGCATCGCGGGCGATTTATTCGAATCGATGCTGAAAAGAAGCGCCGGCGTCAAGGACAGTTCGACGCTGATTCCCGGCCACGGCGGCATTCTCGACCGCATCGACGCCCTGCTGTTTGCGGCGCCCGTGTACTACCTCGTGTTGAAATCCCTGTGAAGCCGTCGTGAAACGCATCGCCATCCTCGGGTCGACCGGGTCGATCGGCCAGAGTGCGCTGGCCGTCGTGGACCACCACGCCGATCGCCTCAGCGTTGTCGGCCTTGCCGCGAACGAAAACGCCGAGCGGCTGGCCGAGCAAGTGGCGCGGTATCGACCCCGAGTCGTGGCCATGGGGTCGGCGGCAGCCGTCGATCGCCTGCGCTCGCGGGGCTTGCTGCCGGGCGTGACGATTGCGGGCACCGGGCGCGAAGGCCTCGTCGCGATTGCCTCCCACCCGGACGTCGACCTGGTGCTCTGCGCGTCGTCGGGCACCGACGGCCTCGAGGCCGTGCTCGCGGCGATCGAGCACGCCAAGACGGTCGCATTGGCAAACAAGGAAGTGCTTGTGATGGCCGGCGCGATAGTGACCGAAGCCGCTCGCCGCGGACACGCGTTAATCCTGCCGGTCGACAGCGAGCACAACGCGATTCATCAGTGCCTCCATGGGCGCGCCCCCGCCGAGACCAAGCGGGTGGTCCTGACCGCGTCGGGCGGACCCTTTCGGGGACGAAGCGCGTCTGAGCTGGAGACGGTCACGGCAGCCGACGCGCTCCAGCATCCGACGTGGCGGATGGGTCGGAAGATCACCATCGATTCCGCGACGCTCATGAACAAGGGACTCGAGGTCATCGAGGCCCGCTGGCTGTTTGGCCTGAAGCCGGAGCAGATTGACGTCGTCATTCACCCCCAGTCGGTGGTGCATTCGATGGTGGAGCTGGTCGATGGGTCGATAATCGCCCAGCTCGGGGTGACCGACATGCGACTGCCGATTCAGTATGCGTTTTCCTATCCCGATCGGTGGCCTGCTCCGTTGCCCTCGCTCGACCTTCCGCGAGCAGGACGCCTGGAGTTCGAGGCGCCAGACACCGGTGTGTTTCCATGTCTCGGCCTCGCCTATCGGGCACTCGAGTCGGAGCGGAGCCTTCCGGTGGTCTTGAACGCCGCGAACGAAATAGCGGTGGCCCGGTTCTTGGAAGGACGTCTCGCATTCAAAGCCATCCCGTATGTGATCGAGCGCGCCATGGACGCCCATCGGGCCGCGGAAGTGCGCACCCTTGCCGAAGTTCGCGCAGTCGATTGCTGGGCTCGCAGTTATGCCGAAGAGACGGCCCGCGGGGTAGAATTGAAGCTCTGAGGTTCCGGAATTGTCTACGCTGATAACAGTTCTTTCGTTCGCGTTCGTGCTCGGGGTGCTCGTGTTCGTGCATGAGCTGGGCCATTTTTTGGCTGCGAAGCGCGTCGGCATTAAAGTGTTGAAGTTCCAGCTGGGCTTCAATCCGACGGTCGCGAGCTTCCGCCGCGGCGATACCGAATACGGCATCGGCGCGCTGCCGCTCGGAGGCTACGTCAAGATGGCCGGAGAGAGCCCCGACGACGCGCGCACTGGCGGTTCCGACGAGTTCCTCTCGAAGTCGAAGTGGGAGCGGTTTCAGGTCCTCGTCATGGGGCCGGCCATGAACCTGCTCCTGGCGCTGGCGTTGACGGCCGTCGTGCTGTACCAGGGCGCCGAGAGGGCCGCCTACGAGGACCAGCCAGTGGTGATTGGTGCGGTCGAGGCTGGCTCGCCCGCCGCGCAGGCTGGTATCCAACCGGGAGATCGCATCCTGTCGGTGGCCGGCCGTTCGGTCCCCACATGGGAAAACTTCTACATTGCCGTCGGAACGCGAGTCAACCGCGAAGTGGCAATCAGCCTGGCGCGAGGCGGCACCGAGATGACTCGAAGCGTGACGCCCGCCGGCTCGGTGAACAGGCCGCTGGATGTCGGCGACATTGGCGTTCTGCCGAACGTGCATCCCCATATTCGATCTGTCAGCCCGGGGGAAGCTGCGGAGCGGGCCGGCCTCAAAGCGAACGACGTCGTCCTCGCCGTGGACGGACAGACCATTACGTTCGCGTCGCAGCTGAAAGCGGCCATCTCCAAGAAGCCTGAACAACAGATCGCACTCTCGATCTTGCGAAATGGGGACACGCTGGCTGTCCCCGCCACGCCGGCGCGACGCGGCGATTCGGGACTCCTCGGCATTGCCATCGCCGACGAGACCGTCAGCGTCCAGCCAGGTGCCCTTGGCGCGATGAGGATGAGTGTTCAGAAGAACGTGCAGTACGCCGGCCTCATCTTTCAGACCGTGTGGGGACTCCTCACGCGCGAAACGTCGCCCAAACAGCTGATGGGTCCGCTCGCTATCGCGCAGCTTTCCGGCGAGTCGGCGCAGCTGGGCTGGATTGCGCTCCTCAGCCTGATGGCGTCGATCAGCCTCAACTTAGGCCTCCTCAATCTGCTGCCCATCCCCGTGCTCGACGGGGGTCACATCTTCATCATGACGCTCGAAGGGATCACCAGGCGCGACTTCAGCATCCAGGTGAAGGAGAAGATGCTGCTCGCCGGTTTTGTGGTATTGATGATGCTTATGGTGACCGTCATCTACAACGATCTGACGCGCATCAGCTGGATTGAACGGCTGATGCCGTGGCGATAGTGAGGTCGCGATGAACTTCCTGACATTCATCAAAGGGATGGGGTTGGCGCTGACGCTCGGGATCGGGCTGGGCCAGCCCGCGGCGGCTCAGAACATCACGTCCACCGACATTCAACGGCTGCAGGACAGCCTTACCGATGCCTCGCGGGACATCTCGCAGACTCGTGCGCGGGACTCGGCCCTTGGCCCACAGCTTCAGACCGAGCTGGACGATCTGCGCGACGAAACGACCTATCTGAAGGTGAAGCTCCGCAAGAACGAGCCGACCGCTCGGAGCGAGTATTTCGCCCTGCGGGACCGGATCGACGACCTTCGCTCCCGGGCCCGCGGCGACGCCGCGACCCGGTCAGCGCCGGCCGCGGGTTCGACCGCCGACAGCAGCGACCGCTCCCGAACCGGTGGCGGAGCGCGCGCGTCGGGTTCCTCCAGCGTTGACGTACCGGTCGGCACCGAGTTCGACGTGCGCTTGCAGCAGTCTCTCACCTCGGGGACCGCGCAGGTGGAGGATCGGTTCGAGGCCACGACGATGGTCGACTTGCGCCAGGGCGATCGGTTGATGGTACCCGCCGGCTCGCTCATGCGCGGGGTCGTCAGCGCGGTGAACAAGGCCGGGCGTGTCGATCGCAAAGGCAGCCTGACGGTCGCGTTCGATCAGGTCACGATCAACGGCCGCAGCTATCCGATTCGCGCGACGGTGACCCAGGCGATCGAAAGCGAGGGGGTCCGCGGCGAAGCCGGGAAGATCGGGACGGGCGCCGGCGTCGGCGCGATCATCGGCGGCATTCTTGGCGGCTTCCGGGGGGCGCTTGCCGGCATCCTGATTGGGGGCGGCGGAACGATCGCGGCAACCGAAGGCAAGGATGTCGCTTTACCGGCCGGAACCGTGCTGCGCGTGCGGCTCGACTCGGGTCTGAACCTGCGCTGAGGGGGCGGTGGGGGCCGGGACGCTGGGTCCGGCGGCCTCGCGTCAGCTGACCTTCCTGGCCTCTCGCATCGCCGCTCTCGCGGCGGCGATCGTCTGGTTGACGTCGCGAACCGTGTGAGCGGCCGACAGGAACCACGCCTCGAACTGCGATGGTGGCGGGTAGATGCCTCTGGCGATCATGCTCCGGAAAAACAGCGCGTACTGCGCGGTGTTGGCCGACGTCGCTGACCCGTAGTTCCGGACAGGCTTCTCGGTAAAAAACGGCGTCAGCACCGATCCGAACGCGTTGACCTGAACGGCCAGACCTGCCTCGCGCGCGGCGTCGGCCAGGCCCGCGGCCAGTCGCGTTCCAAGAGCGGCGAGGGTGCGGTACAGGCGCGGCCGGAGCCGATCGAGAGACCAGATGCCTGCGGCCATCGCGAGCGGATTGCCCGACAAGGTACCCGCCTGGTACACGGGTCCTGCAGGGGAGACAAGCTCCATCAGGTCCGCCCGTCCCCCGTAGGCGCCGACGGGCAGGCCTCCGCCGATGATCTTCCCGAGACACGTGAGATCCGGCACGACGCGCGCAAGCTCCTGCACGCCTCCTGGCGCCGCGCGAAATCCCGAGATCACTTCGTCGAAGACGAGCAAAGCGCCATGCGCGTTGCACAGATCCCGCAGCCCCCGCAAGAAGCCCTCGCCCGCCGGTACCACGCCCATGTTGCCGGCAAGGGGTTCAACGATGAGCGCGGCGACCTGACCCTGGTTTGCGTCGAACAAGCGATTCACCGACTCGAGGTTGTTGTAGCTCGCGAGTAGGGTGTCGGCAGCCACAGCCTTTGTTACCCCAGGGCTCGTCGGCGTTCCGAGGGTCAACGCGCCAGACCCCGCCTGCACGAGAAACGGGTCCGCGTGGCCGTGGTAGCACCCCTCGAACTTGATGATCTTGTCGCGGCCGGTCGCTGCGCGTGCCACGCGGATTGCGCTCATCGTGGCTTCGGTTCCCGAGCTGACGAACCGCACCCGCTGGAGCGACGGCATCAGGCGGCGCACGCGCTCGCCGAGCTCGACCTCGAGCTCGTTCGGCGCGCCGTAGCTCGTGCCTGCCCGCGCGTGGGCCGCCAGCGATCTCACGAGGCCTCGAGGCGCGTGACCGTGGATGAGTGGTCCCCACGACATCACGTAGTCGATGAGCGTGTTACCGTCGACGTCTTCGAGTCGTGCGCCGTACGCGCGACGAATGAACAAGGGAGCCGCGCCGACCGATTTGAACGCGCGGACCGGGCTGTTCACACCCCCGGGAAAAATCCGGAGCGCGCGCGAGAAGAGTCGAGAGGATTTGGTCGTGCGCATGTTGATTTCGTGCTCTCGGTCGCCGCGCCTTACGCGAGTGCACGGGCGGCTTCGCGTGCGTAGTAGGTGATGATGATGTCCGCCCCTGCGCGGCGAATCGCCGTCAGGGTCTCGAGCATCGCGCGGCGCTCTTCGATCCAGCCGTTCTGCGCCGCGGCCTTCAACATCGCGTACTCACCGCTGACGTGGTACGCCGCCGTCGGGTAGCCGAAGGTCTCCTTGACGCGGGCAATCACATCCAGGTAGGGCAGGGCTGGCTTCACCATCAGGATGTCTGCGCCTTCCTCGATATCCTGTTCCACCTCGCGAATGGCTTCCCTAGCGTTGGCCGGATCCATCTGGTGCGATCGACGATCCCCGAACTTCGGTGCCGAGCCTGCCGCGTCGCGGAACGGGCCGTAGAAGGCGGAGCAGTACTTGGCCGCGTAGGACATGATAGCGACGCGTTCGAACCCCCGTTCGTCGAGCGCCCGCCGGATGGCTCCCACGCGCCCGTCCATCATGTCGGATGGCGCCACGATGTCTGCGCCCGCGGCTGCATGCGAGACGGCAGCGCGCACGAGTTGGTCCACGGTCGGGTCGTTGGCAATCTCGCCGTCGACGACGATGCCACAGTGCCCGTGGTCGGTGTATTCGCACAGACACACGTCGGTCGTCACCAACAGGTCACGCACTTCGCGCTTGATGGCGCGAATGGCCGCCTGAACGGGCGCATCGGCGTCGTATGCCGCCGATCCAATATCGTCTTTTCTCTCGGGCAGGCCGAAGAGCAGCACGCTCCTGACGCCGTCGGCCCTGGCAGCCTCAGCCTCCCGCACTGCCTCGTCGACCGACAGATTGAACACGCCGGGCATCGAGCCCACCTCGCGCCGAACGCCCCGGCCTTCGCAGACGAACAGCGGCAGGATGAACATGTCCGGAGACAAACGGGTTTCGCGCACCAGGGCCCGCATGGCCTCGCTCGTGCGCAGCCGACGGAGGCGTCGGGTTAGCGGCAGCGTCGTATGTGCATGGATGGGGTTCATGACTGCCTCTCGAAGTAACCGACAATTGCTTCCACGAGTGCCGCAATCGTGTACTGGGCCGGCATGATTGTCGTGTCGATGTGGTACCTCGCCGCCGCCTCAGCCGTCACCGGCCCGATGGAGGCGACGAGGGTGGTCCTCAGCAGGTCGGCGGCAGGTTCGGCACCGAGCGCTTTGACGAAGCTTCTGACGGCTGAAGGACTGGTAAAGGTCACGACATCGATACGGCGATCGAGCAGCATGCGATAGATATCCGGCTCGCCCTCGCCGCCCACGTCCACAGTCACCGTCCGGTACGCGACTGCTTCCGTGACGTCGGCACCTTCCTTCCGAAGCTCGTCCGCAATCACGTCTCGTCCGATGTCAGCGCGCGGCAGACACACGCGCAGGCCCCAGACCACGCGTTCCCGAGACATCGCGGCCACGACCGCTTCGGCCCGCGACTCCGCGGGCAGCAGGTCGACCTTCAACCCGTATCGCTCGAGGCGCGCTCGGGTCGAGGGCCCGACGGCGCAGAGCTTCACGCCGCTGAGAGCGCGAAGGTCGAGGGGCGACGCGAGCAGCCGTTCGATGAAGGCGTCCACGGCGTTGACACTGGAAAACACGATCCAATCGAACTGCCGCACCCTCGCGCAAACGTCGTCGAGCGGGCCGAAGTCGGCCGGTGGGACGATGCGAATCATCGGTGCTTCAATCGGGTCGGCGCCAAGCCCTTCCAGGAGGTCGACCAGCTCGGCGGCCTGTTCGCGCGGGCGGGTGACGAGAATCCGCTTGCCGAATAGCGGCCGGGAGTCGAACCAGCGCAGGTGCTCGCGCAACGCCGTCACCCGTCCCACAACGAGGATCGCCGGGCGCCGGTCGCCCGATTGCTTTACCGCTTTCGCGATTTCGCCGAGCGACCCGAGCGTCGTTTCCTGCGTGGGCAGTGTGCCGTCGTAGATGAGCGCAGCGGAATCTTCGCTCGGGCGCCCGTGGGAGATGAGCGCACTCAGCAAGTGCGACAGCTGATTGGGTCCCCCGTAGCACACGATCGTGCCGTCCAGGCTGGCGAGGCCCGTCCAATCGACGGCGGCTCGTGTCTTCCCCTCGTCTTCGTTGCCCCGGACGAAGGTGAGCGTGTCCCCGCTGCCGGGATAGGTGAGGGGCACGCCGGCGTAGGTGGCCGCCCCAAGTGCGGCGGGGATGCCGGGCACGACCTCGAAGCGAACCCCCTGCTCGTGCAGGAAGAGCGCCTCGGCCGCGCCGTGGTCGAACACGAACGGATCGCCCCACTTCAGGCGCGCGACGACTTTGCCTTCGCGGGCTTTCTCGGCGAGCAGATAGCAGATGGCTTCCTGCTCGAACGGCTTCGGCGCGGCCACCCCGACGTCGATCTTTTCGGCATCAGCGCGGGCGTGGCGGAGCAAACGCGGGTGCACTTGATGGTCGTACAGCACGACGTCCGCTACCGCGAGACACTGCATGCCGCGAACGGCAATCAAACTCGGATGTCCCGGTCCGGCGCCGATCAGATAGACAACGCTCATGTACCCACCCGTCGAGCCATCACTGCGGGCGCACCTGGTCTGCACCTCCGTGGGTGCGGCGAACCTCCTCGAGGATCTCGCCGGCGCCCTCGGCAACGAGCTGCTGGGCAGCGAGCACACCAAGCGCCGCCGCCTTTTCGCTCGAGCCGCGCGCGACCGTGCGAACTGCCCGGCTGCCATCGATCGCCACAACGGCAGCCAGCAGTTCCAGTACGCCCCCGCCCACAGGCGTTGCCAGCGCGCCAATCGGCGTGTGGCATCCGCCGCCCAGCGCCTCGACGAGCGCGCGCTCCGCCTCGAGGGACGCGGCCGCGACGCCGTCGGTCAGGACACCAACCATCCGCCGCACATCGTCGTCGCCGGCACGGATCTCCACGGCCACGATCCCCTGGCCCGGAGCCGGCACGCACACCGCGGCCGGCAGCGTCAGCGTGATGCGCGATGCGAGGCCCAGACGCCGTAATCCCGACGCGGCCAGCACGAGCGCCTGGTGCTCGCCCGCATCGAGTTTCCGCAGGCGCGTGTCGAGATTGCCGCGGATGGGCGCGAACGTGGCGCCCGGAAACACCCGCGTTAACTGTGCGATGCGACGCACGCTGCCGGTACCGATCGACGGCCCCGGTCCGACCGCCGCCACCAGCGCCTCCACCGTCGAAACCGCCTGGCCCCCCGAGGCCGGGAGGACGACGGCGTCGTGCGGATCCTCGCGCGGCAGCACGCCGCCAATTGCCAGACCGTCTGGCAGCACCGCGGGCAGGTCCTTGCTGCTGTGCACAGCGAGGTCGATCTCTCCTCTGAGCAACGCGTCCTCGAGTTCCTTCACGAACAGGCGCTTGCCGCCGAGCTCCGACAGCGGTCGGTCCTCTAGCCGATCCCCGGAGGTCTTGATCACGACGATCTCGCACGCGGGACCACCGGTGTCGGTCAGCAGTCCGGCAACCATACGTGCCTGATACAGGGCCAGCTGACTCCCGCGCGTGCCGAGACGAAGCGACTGGTCCGAATGCATCGGAGAGGGGAGGGTCAGCGCTTGTTCGGGCGGACGAACGGCTCCACCCGCCGGTCGACATGTTCGGTTCCTGGCGGCACTTGTTGTCCAAGGTTGAACAACCGCGTCAGAGCCTCCGAGTAGGCCGTGAGTGCTTCGGTGTCGCTCAGTGCCTTGAGTTGCTCGGTTGGCGTCAACAGCAACTTCTCGACGATGAGCCGGGTAATCTCGTCGACGCGGCTGCGCGCTTCCGGCGGAAGCGTCGAGAGCTTGAAGTCGAGGCGCTCCAGCTCGGCGCGGCGAATAGTCTCAAACCGCTGGCGCAGAGCCACGACTGTGGGAATCGCACCGCGCGAGCGGAGCCAGGCGCTGAACCGATCGACCTCTTCGCCGATGATCGCCTCGGCGCGCGCGACCTCGCTGGCTCGCCGAGCGAGGTTCTCCCGGACGGTCGCCTGCAGATCGTCGATGTTGTACAGGAACACGTGCTCGATTGTCCCAGCGGCCGCCTCGACGTCCCGAGGCATCGCGATGTCGATGATGAAGAGCGGCCGGCCCCGGCGCCGCCGCATGATCGCTTCGATGTGCGCTTTCGTGAGAATGGGTTCTCCCGCTCCGGTCGCAGTGATCACGATGTCTGAGGCGCCGAGAATGGTGCCGATCTCGTCCCAGGGCGCCGCCGATGCGCCGCCGATGGCCTCGGCCGTTCGCGCCGCATGCGCCATCGTCCGGCTCACAATCGTGATGCCGTGCACACCCTGCGACTTCATGTGCAGAGCCGTCAGTTTGCCCATCTCGCCGGCCCCGACGACCAGGACGTTCCTGCCTCCGAGGTCGCCGAAAATCTTCTTGGCCAGCGATACCGCCGCGAAGCTGACCGAGACGGCGCCGGAACCGAGCGCGGTCTCGGTCCTCACCCGCTTGCCAACCGCGAAGGACGAGTGGAACAACCGGTTCAGGACCGGGCCGGCCGCGCGCGCCACGGCCGCCACGGTGTGGGCCTCCTTCACCTGGCCCAGAATCTGTGGCTCGCCGACGACCTGCGAGTCGAGGCCCGCAGCCACGCGGAACAAATGCCGCGCCACTTCCAGGTCGACGACGTCGTACACGTGCTGCCGGAGCAACGAAGGGTCGACCGCGTGAAACTCGCTGATGAAGTCGACCACATCCCGCCGGGTGGCGTCGACATCGTCGCACGCGGCGTAGACTTCCGCGCGATTGCAGGTCGAGAGCACCACCGCCTCGCGCGTCGACCGCCGCGTTTCGAGCGCTCGGAGTGCGGCCTCGACGCCTCGCAGCTGAAAGTCAACCCGCTCCCGCAGATCGACCGGTGCCGTCCGATGACTGATTCCGACAAGTAGGAGATGCAACGCTGGTCCCCGTTTCGGAGCTCCGGATTCTAGCCTCAGCCCAAGCTTGGCGCAGCTAGAAGTTGTGGCTCTTGGTCAGGAAATAGCCGATCGGCACGAAATTCAGCAGCACAATCGCGAACCCGACCGCCGACAGATACGCCGATCGTCGTCCGCCCCAGCCGAGGCGCCGCGCGGCGAATACTTCGAAGGAATAGACCGCCCAGCACACGACTGCCACGAAGATCTTCGGATCCTGCAGCGACATGGCCTGCACCTGTGGATCGGCTGGCGCATACGCCGACGCCTGGCCCGCCCAGATCGTGCCCACCATCAAGCCGACCGTCAGGAACACCCAACCGACGACGGTCGCGCGTTGGTTCATCGTGTCGAGCACCTGCAGAGAGGGCAAGCGTGCGTAAAAGAAGCCGAGATGCTTCGCTTTGATTTCCTTGAACAGCAGCACGTACGTAATGCCGATCACCGCCGCGAGCGCGAAGCTGGCGTAGGCAAACAAGAGCGAGGAGACATGCAGCCCGAACAGGGGACCCTGCAGCACGTGTGACCGATCCTCGCCGCCCGGCGCGCCTGCATGGAGCGCGGGGATCAACTGCAGCACGACCGCCACCGGCAGGATGAACGCGCCCATCGCGCGCTCGTCGGTGGTCATCTCCGCGTAGAGGTACGCCAGCATGAGCAGCCACACGAACGTGGAGATGGCCGAAGCGGTGTTGGTTACCGGGACCTGACCCACGTCCATGGTCTGCATGCCGATGACAAAGGTGTGCGACAGAGCTCCCGCGAGGAGCAGCGTCGTGGCCGTTCGGCCGACCGTTGGCTGGCGCCGGGCAAAATGCCACACGTAGGCGACGAAGGCCGCAGCATACAGCGCCAGCGGGACCCAGTTCATACGTCAGTGTTTGGGAGCGAAGTAGCCTTGCTTGGTTCGAGCCACGACGCCGGGACGGCTGACGCGAACGACGACCCGCCGCCAGCCCCCGTCGCGCCGCGCGTTGCGCGAAGTGTAGCCCACCGTGTACTGACTCGAGAGCTCTTCGGAAATCTGGCCGTACACGTTGGCAAGATCGCCAATCTGCGCCGGGAAGAAGGCTCTCCCGCCGGTTTCCTGGGCCAGCTGCCGCAGCACGAATTCCGCTTCCTTGAACCCCTTGTTTGCAAGAGTCGTGACTTCGCTTGCACGAATGCCGATACAGTAGATGGCGGTCTGCGAACGTTTCGCGAGGTCGAGTACTTCTTCGAAGGGCAGGAGACTCGACGTGTCTTCCCCGTCCGAGAGCACCACGATGGCTTGCCGTCGGATCTCGTCGACATTGGTCGCGACGGCCTTCTTGAGATCTTTCAGCGCGATGTAGATCGCGTTGTACATCGATGTCGAACCCCCGGCCGAGGTCCGACGAATCGCCTGCTCCAGGTCCGGAATCTTGTTGGTGAACGCCTGCAGGATGACCACCCGGCTGTCGAAATCGACCACCTCGGCGAGGTCTTGAGGCCGGAGCTTGCGGGCGAAACCGATGGCGGCCTCTTGAGCGGTTGCCAGCCGGCTCTCCATGCTCGCGCTGGTGTCGATAAGCAGCGCGAGCGCGATGGGCAGGTTGGTGCGGTTGAAGAACGTTACCTCCTGCTTGGCGCCATCTTCGAAGACGTCAAAATTTTCCGCCTGAAGGTCGGAGATATAGTGTTGGGCCGCGTCGGTGACCGTGACGTTCAACGACACGAGCTCGACGCCGGCCTTGAACGCCGGCGCCTGGCGGGAAGGCGTTGCGGGCGGAGCCTGCTGAGGTGCGGGCGGCTGCTGGCCCTGTGCCGTCACTAGACCTGACAAGACGGCGAGCGCAGCCGCCATGAAGGGACCACGGACGCTTCGTGCAGTCATGGTCGCCCTTGTTCGCGTTCGTCCTTCACGGGCGTGCCGCGCACCGTCAATCCCGATCTGGCGGCCGATACCGTGATCCGTTCCGGCGGGATGAGCGATGCCGGGTGCGCGTAGGTCACCTTGTGTTGATGCGTCAGCTCGGCGGCCACCTGCTTGAGCCTGGCCGTCAGGGCCGTGCCGGCGAGAATGTTGTCGTAGCGGCCGCCCGTATCGCGGCTTCCCGCGGAAAGAACGATCGCTCTATCCTGCGAACCGTTGCTCGGCCGCCCCACAACGACGACGTGGAACGCCGCACCTGAAGCGCGGAGCGGCCGGAGCACATCGTCGTAGTGCCGATCGCTCAGCTCCGGTCCGTCGGTGACGACGGCGACGATGACAGGTCGCGAGGCCTCGCGCTTTCTAAAGCCCGCGACGGTTTCTCGAATGCCATCCAGCAGATACGTGCCGCTGCCCGAGACTGAGAACAGCCGCTGCGCACCCTTGACAAGCTGCGAGGCGTCGGAGGTGTAGTCGGTGTTGACCGTCGGCCGATCGGCCAACGTGATAATCGATACTTGGTGCCTGACCCCGTTGGCGTCGGCCGCGACCGCACTGATGAAGGCGGGAAGCGCTTCGCGATATTCGCGGATGTAGGATTCCGCCGCTTGGCTGTTGTCGACGAGCAGGGCGATCTGCAGCGGCTCGATGGCCGGGACGATGCTGAGAATCTCGCGTGCGACCCTGTCTTCGCGCACGACGAGGTCCGAGGGCACCAGGTTCGGCGCGGGCACGCCGCTGCGATCGAGCGCGCTGACGTATAGCGACCGCGGTTGCGCCTGGGCGGCCATGTGGACGGTCAGGCCACAGGCCAGCATCACCACGGCGAGCGCACGAAGCCACCCCTCGGCGCTTCTCATTCGCCCAGTATAGGACACCTTTCACGATCGTCAAGCAAATGAGTGGACGAAGTGTTTTAAAATGTGATATTTGCGGGAAACAGCTACGATGCGCGGGTTTCTTGACACCCCTTGGAGCGCGTGTTATAAACCAACCGCCTTTCTGTGGCCCACGCGTCTCAAATCTTCATGATCTCAGCCTACGTTCCCATCGCGATCTTCGTGGCCGTTGCAACCGGCTTTGCGCTGTTCACGCTGGTGTTCACCAGCCTGATTCACCCGAGTAAGTACAATAAAGTAAAGCTCGAACCCTATGAATGCGGCATCGAGCCGGCGACCGACGCCCGGGACCGCTACAGCATTCGTTACTATCTGGTCGCGATGCTGTTTGTCATTTTCGACGTCGAGACCGTGTTCATGTTTCCGTGGGCGGTCATCTTCGACAAGCTTCTGCTGTTCGGGCTGATCGAGATGCTCGTGTTCCTCTTCATTCTGGTCGTCGGCTACTACTACGCGTGGCAGAAGGGCGCGTTGGAATGGGTCTAGATGGCTGACGAACCCGCAAAGTCCCCGGAGCCGCCGCCGCAGGCGACGCCGGCGGCGGCGGCTCCGTCCGCTCCAAAGCCGGAGGCGCCCTCGGCTCCGGCAGCCTCCGCTTCAGGCGAGGCGAAACCAGACGCAGTACAGGCAGTCCCCGTTGCGGCCAGGCCCACGCTGGCCAAACCGGCTCCGACCGGCACCAAACCTGTGCCTGCTGCGGGTGTGCGTGCTGCCGCCGGAGCCGACCATGTACCCAAGGCGGCCCCGCCAACTGGGCCGCCCGATCCACCGCCGCCCGCGGACAAGACGCCCCCGGCGTTCATCGGGGCTTTACAGGAGGCGGTGCCCGGAGCCGTGACGGGCGTCAGCTACTGGGTCGGGGACTGGACAATTCTCGTTGCCGCCGAGCGGATCCTCGAGGTTGCCCGGCACCTTCGGTACGCCTCCGAGGCCGCATTCGACCTTTGTTCGGACGTGACCGCGACAGACTGGCCACCGCGTGCCGAGCGCTTCGACCTCGTCTACTGCCTCTTCTCGATGCGCCATCGTCAACGCCTGAGGGTGAAGGTGAAGGTGGGAGAGACGCAGCCGATCGCGTCGGTCACGGGGATCTGGCCGGCGGCAAACTGGCTCGAACGCGAAGTCTTCGATATGTTTGGGGTGAACTTCGTCGGACACCCGGACCGCCGGCGTATCCTGATGCCGGACGACTGGCAAGGCTATCCCCAGCGCAAGGACTATCCGCTCGAGGGGCCTGGCGAACTGCTCATGGAAAACCCTGGCGACTGGCTGAAACTGCGCCAGGCGAAGGAAGAGGCGGAGATTGAATAGCCCAGCCGTTCATCACGGCGCCATGTTCGACACCAACGAGCTCGTGCTCAACATGGGCCCGCAGCATCCAAGCACGCACGGTGTGTTGCGGGTCGTGCTGCGTCTGGACGGCGAGAAGGTCGTCGATGCCGACGTCATCATCGGCTACCTGCATCGCGGCATCGAGAAACTGAGCGAGAACCGCAACTGGACGCAGATCGTGCTGCTCACCGACCGCATGGACTATGTGGCGGCCGCGACGAGCAACGTCGGGTACTGCGAGACGGTCGAGAAGCTGCTGTCGCTCGAGGTGCCGCGCCGGGCCCGGTACGTCCGCACGATGCTCTGCGAGCTTCAGCGGATTGCCAGCCATTGCCTCTGGCTCGGAACGCATGCGATGGACATTGGCGCGATGACGGTGTTCCTCTACGCGTTTCGCGAGCGCGAGCTCATTCTCGATCTCTTCGAGGAGTTTTGCGGCGCGCGATTGACCTACAACTCGATGCGGATTGGGGGGCTGCCGCTGGATGTGCCGTCCGGCTGGGACAAGAAGGTCCTCGAGTTCTGCAAAATCATGGACTCGAAGATCGTCGAGTACGAAGACCTGCTGACGCACAACCGGATCTGGCTGGAACGGACGAAGGGCATTGGCGTGCTCAGCGCCGCCGAAGCCATCGATCTCGGTCTGAGTGGCCCGCCACTGCGGGGCTCGGGCGTGCCCCGCGACGTACGAAAGGACGAGCCGTACGCGGCGTACGACGAGATGAATTTCGAGATCCCGATCGGAACGGTCGGCGATACCTACGATCGCTACCTTGTACGTCTCGAGGAATTCCGGCAGTCGCTACGAATTATCCGCCAGGCGACCGAAGGGCTACCTGAGGGACCGATTGTCGGAAAGGTGCCCCGGCTCATCAAGCCCGCGGCGGGCGAAACGTATCATGCGATCGAGTCGCCGAAGGGGGAGCTTGGCTACTTCATCGTGAGCGACGGCAAGTCGACCAACCCGTATCGGTTCCGCGTGCGGCCGCCTTCCTTCTGCAATCTGCACGCCCTCCGGCGTATGGTGCGTGGGCATCTCGTTGCCGATGTGGTCGCCTTGATCGGATCCCTGGACGTGGTCCTCGGAGAGGTGGATCGGTAACGAAACCGTCGATGAACCGCTTCGAGTAGACAAATGAGCCGCGATCGGGCGCGTGGCCGGGCGGGTCGGTGAACCGCGGCGAGAGACGAGTGAGCCAAGACGGGGGCCTGGGGGCTGGGCGGCGCCTGACGAGAGGTGACTCAGTGGCCGAATGGTCGGTGAACCGCGGCGAGCGGACGAGTGAGCCAAGACGGGGGCCTGGGGGCTGGGCGGCGCCTGACGAGAGGTGACTCAGTGGCCGAACAGTCGGTGAACCGTGG
>JBGPJH010000002.1:0-37711 GCA_041485305.1 Vicinamibacteria bacterium
CGCGCAAGACTCCTTCGTCGCCCTCACTGCGAACCGCACGCACGAAGGCTGCACGATCACGGGTTATCAGAGCCAGGTGTACACGTGTCCGTGTCACGGATCGCAATACAGCACCAGCGGGCAGGTGCTGAAGGGACCTGCATCCCGATCGCTGCGCCAGTTCGCCACGCAGTTCGCCAACAACACCCTTACGATCACGCTGTAGGTCTGGTGGAGCGCGCAGAAATCCGCGCCGCCTGCGGAGTATTTCGCACGCCAGCGTTTCCCGGTTCGGTTTACGTGGGTTTTCGACGATTTTCACGCGGCACAGCCGTTGCTGCATGCGTCGATGCGAGACGGAAGTCGACCGCCGGTAGACGCGCTCCTCCTAGGCGCACCAGGCAGCCGGCGGTTGATTTCCGCGTTCGTGCAACACCTCTCTCACTCCGATACCGGCGGGTCGTTACAAAGGCCAGAATCCCCGTCGGTGTCAAAAAGCCGCAGCGCGGTCGGAACCCGCGTTGCGGCTTTTCTTTCTTGTGGATCGTGGTGGGGCGCCGCTGGCCCGCGGCGTTCAGTGCGACATCGCGTATAGCAGGACGTTCACGCCCAACGCATAGCCTGCCGGGGAGAACCGCAAGAAGAACTCATGATCCTCGCCCTCGCGCTCCCACGAATCGCCGATGTCGGTGTTGTGGGTCATGATAACCATGATGCGGCCCTTTTCGTCGGCGATCATGCGGAAGTCCGCATGCGGGCTGTCAGAGCCTCGCTCGCTGGTTTGACCGCCACTGCGCAGCCAGAACTGGATGTTGGTCACCTGGATCACCGTGTCGATGTTGAACAACGAATGGCGAATCGGATGATTCGCCGGCACGTCGACGATGCGGTATTCCGGCAGGGCTTTGTGGATCTCGTTGGACCACTGCTCCCACGCAGGCGTCCCCCAGAAGTCGTCGACCCACAGAAACCCGCCCTTCAGCAGGTAGGAGCGGAGCCGTTGCGCTTCTTCCTCGGACAGACCCATCGTTCCAACATCGGACGCGATCGTAAACGGACACCGGAAAAGCGCGTCATCGGTGAGCCTGACGACCCAGTAGCTGGGATTGCCTTTGTCGTCCCTGCTGATGGGGGTTTTGGTCAGCTCCGACATCCGCGTCATCAGGTTGATGCCGGCGTAGGGATAGTCGGTGGCCCAACCCACCCCCATGTCCTCGTACCTCACGCTTGTGTACTGAACTTTGCAGACCGTAAACGCACCGTCTTCGAAGCCGGTGGCGGGAGGATACCGCGCCGGCACGCCGGGGCCTTCCGGCAGGCGCCCCCTCCACCCGCGCATTCGCTGCGCCGATGCCACCCCTCCGGCAGCAACGACCACCGCCACCAGAGCGACCGCCGTCACGATGCGCCGCCAGCTCCCCATCACCGTGCGAACGATAGCGCACACGGCCGCTGGACACAATCGGGTCGATCCGAACGAGGCCGGTGCCTGCCGATCTCTGACAGGCGTCCGACCCCTATCGGTAGTTTCCGAACTGGAGGGCAATTCCAAAATCCTGCTCTCGAAGCGCACGCATTGCTTCCTGCAGGTCGTCTTTCGACGACGAGGCTACCCTGACCTGATCGCCCTGGATCGACGCTTGCACCTTTCTGAGTTTCTTATCTTTGAGGAACTTCACGATGTCCCTGGCCGTTTCTATGGGAATCCCTTCCTGAATCGCGATCACGCGGCGGACCGTTCCTCCCGGGGCGGGCTCCGAATCGCCCACCTTGAAGTTCTTCAGGGGCACGCTTCGCCGCACGAGCCGGGTCTGAACGATCTCCCACAGCGCTCTGATCTTGAATTCGTCGTCGGCGCCAAGCCTCAACGTCTTTTCCGATGTGTCGAGCGCGATCTCGACCCTGGCGCCTTTGAAGTCGTATCGCTGGCCGACTTCCTTCCGCGCCTGGTTCAGCGCGTTGTCCACTTCCTGGAAATCCACCGGCGACGTGATATCGAATGAGGAAGTCGAGGGCATCGATCCAATAATAGAATGAGTGAGTGCCTGACGATCGGCCGCGGATTGGAGCGTCGGCTTGCCTGCTCGGCGAGCCTGTCAGGTTCGATGGAAATCATAAGCGCGATCCGTTCCTCGTGGATATCCTCGGCCCTCATGTCCGCTGGCTGCCGGTGTGTCCTGAGGTGGAGGCGGGTTTCGGCACACCCCGCCAGCCCATGCGGCTCACGCTCGCGGTGCCCCAGAAGCGGCCGCGCGGCGGACGCTTCGACCCCGGGGGCCTTGCACTCGTCGTGACCACGACGGGTGTCGATGTGACCGACCAGCTGCTGCGTACGGCTCGCCAGAGGATCGAGTGGCTCGCCGGGCAGGGGCTCTGCGGCTTCGTGCTGAAGGAAGACTCACCCAGCTGCGGGATGGAGCGCGTGAAGGTCTACGCCGACGGCCGCGCAGCCGAGCGCGGCGGGCGGGGGCTGTTCGCCGAAGCGCTCATCGCGCGTCTTCCCAATCTGCCGGTCGAAGAAGAGGGGCGGCTCTCTGATGTCCGGCTTCGCGAGAATTTCATCGAGCGGGTGTTCGCGTACCAACGGCTGCGCGCGCTGTTCGACGAGGGATGGTCGGTGGGCGATCTGGTTCGCTTTCACACCGCTCACAAGCTGACGCTGATGGCGCACTCGCCCTCCGCCTATCGCGCGCTCGGCCGGCTGGTGGCGCGCGCGAAACGACGGCCCAGCCGCACCCTGGACGTCGACTACCAGTCCGGGTTCATGCGCGCATTGACCGCGATTGCCACGCCCGGCCGCCACGCGAACGTCCTGCGGCACATGCTCGGCTATTTCAAGACACGATGAACCTCTCCAGTCCCGTCTCACTCGTGCGCGCCAGACATGGCGCCCTGGTGGTGGCGCACGATCGCGTGGCCACTGAAGAGCCGCTCGAGATTCGGCTGCACGGGCGGCCGTTTGCGGTGATCATGCGCACACCAGGCGACGACTTGGATCTGGCCGCCGGATTTCTGTTCGCCGAGCGCGTCGTCAGGCACCTGGACGAACTGGGAACGATCGCACACTGTCGCGATGGCGACGAAGCGGTGCCGAACGTCGTGAACGTCACGCTTGCTGGACCTGCGGTCGAGCGCATGGAGCGCGCGCTCGACGAGAGGCGCGCGGTCACCGCGAATTCTGCGTGCGGCATCTGCGGGCGCACCACGATCGATTCCTTGCAGTCAGACCTCGCGCCGCTGGCCGACGATGAGCGCCTGGCTGCCGCGATCTTGCTCGCGCTGCCCAAGGCACTGCGTGCCGTGCAGCCGATGTTCGAGGCCACCGGTGGCCTTCACGCCGCCGGTCTGTTCAACCTGGACGGTCGGCTCGTCCGGTCCGCCGAGGACGTTGGCCGGCATAACGCTGTGGACAAGGTCGTCGGTCAGATGCTGCTGCGGGATAGCTTGCCAGCCTCCGCCCACGTACTGTTCGTGAGCGGGCGCACCTCGTTCGAGATCCTTCAGAAGGCCTGGTGCGCGGGCATTCCCGCTGTGGCCTCGATCTCGGCGCCGTCCAGCCTGGCAGTCGATCTCGCCCAGAGCGCGGGGATCACGCTCGTCGGCTTCGTCCGCGACGACGAATTCAACATCTACGCCCACCCGGAGCGGGTCCGCGTGTAGGGAGTGAGGGATCGATGCGCTGGCTCCTCTCGTTGTTTGTCGTGGCACTCGCGTCCCTCGCGCCCGCGGCCTCGACGGTCGCTCCCGACGTCGCCTTGCGACAGTTCTGGGAAGCGAAGAGTCCAAAGGAGGCCGAGCAGGCCGCCGACGCAGTGCTGAAAAGCGGCCTCGCGTTCGACGAGGTGCTCGCGCGCTTGAAGCAGGGCCGTCGCTATCTGGCCGATGTGCCTCGTGGCATCGTCAAGCTCAGTCGTCGAAGCGCAGACGTCGACTTTGCGTACACGCTGGAGGTGCCGCAGACCTACGACCCGGCCAGGAAGTATCAGGTACGGGTCCAGCTTCATGGCGGGGTGTCGCGTCCCGACCCAACGCCGCGTGGGAACGGCATCGGGGCGCTGGCTGGCGCAGAGCAAATCTACGTCTTGCCGACGGGGTGGGCGGCGGCGCTGTGGTGGAGCGATCGCCAGATCGAGAATGTGCGGGCGATCCTCGACGGCGTGAAACGCATGTACAACGTCGACGAGAACCGCGTCGTGCTCTCCGGCGTGTCCGATGGTGCCACCGGCGCGTTCTACTTCGCGATGCGCGACACGACACCGTTCGCCAGCTTCCTGCTCCTCAACGGAGCCCTGGCCGTCCTCCGCAATCCGTCAACGGAGGTCGAGGGCGAGCTGTTTCCCAACAACTTTCTCAACAAGCCGCTCTTTGTCGTCAACGGCGGGCGCGACCCGCTGTATCCCGCTACCAGCGTCGAGCCCTACATCGAGCATCTGAGAAAGGGCGGCGTCCAGCTGAAGTATCTGCCCCAGCCCGAAGGCGGCCACAACACGGCGTGGTGGCCCGACCTCAAAGACACCTTCGAATCCTTCGTGCGGGACCACGCGAGGAATCCGTTCCCCGCCAGGCTGACGTGGGAGAGCGATCTCACGGAGGGAACCAGTCGCGCGCACTGGCTCGTCATCGACGCCCTGTCCAAGCCACGCGTGGAGGAGGCGCTTCCGGATTTGAATGATTTCGCGAGACGTCCCACGCCCAGTTTCGGCGTTCGTGCCAGCGGGATGCGCGTCACCTCGGTGATGGCGGGGACCAACGCGGCGAGCTTTGGGCTGCTGCCGGGCGACGTGGTCGTCAGGATCAACGAGGTCAACATTCCCGGCGGCGTGGATCTGGTGGATCTGCTCAGCACCCACGAGCCCCGGAAACCAATGACCCTCGTCGTATTGCGAAGCAGCAAGCCAGTCGAGCTTCGAGGCTTCTTCGATCCGGCCCTGACGTCGCAGCCGATCCCAATGTTTCGTCACCTTGCCCCGTCAGGGCGCGTCGACCTCGAGCGGGAGGGCAACAGCGTTCGAGCGACGACGCGGGGCGTCGCCGAGTTCACCTTGTTGCTTTCCCCCGACGCCTTCGACTTCGCGAAGCCCGTTACGGTGGTGGCCGACGGCAGGAAGGTGTTCGAAGGTCGCGTGGCAAAGAGCACCGCGACGCTGATGAAGTGGGCTGCGCACGACAACGATCGGAGCATGCTGTTCGGGGCGGAAGTCCACGTGAAACTCAGTTCGCTGCGGTGACGTGCGACCTGCTGCAAGCGCGATGACCCGCGACGCGCGCGGGCCTGAAGGCGCACCCCACTCGCGGGCCGTGGCGCAGACGGTCTCGCCTTTGTCCGGGCAGTAGCCGGCGGTAGTGCAGACCTTCAGGTCTGCTCCGATGGTTCAGATGACCCGCGACGCGGGCGGGTGGGCCTGAAGGCCCGCACTACACTCGCTCCTGGGCCGACGATCGGCCGCCGCAGCGTTGCCTGCATGCCCATCGCCCCGGCGATGAAGCCGGCTTCTCCGAGAGATGGCGCCAGAGTATGCGTTGGCGCCGGGCTGCCATCGATTGTTTCAATCAGCATGCCCAGCGGCGACTCGCCGCCGCTGCGGGCCCGCTCGATGAGCGCGCGAGCGATGGCGCGGGCGGCCCGCGATCGTTCGGGCTCGGCCTCGGGCAGCCAGGTCAGGAGCTGGCGATCGCCGCGCGCCAGGTAGCCGACAAGGGCGCCGTCAACCAGCATGACGAGCGCTCCAACCGTGCGAGTCGGTCCTCTCGCGCCGTTGGTTCCGGACGCGCACGGCCACTTCAGCGTCGCGCCGTACGGGTTGGCGGGATCTGCGGCTGCCATGACGGCCACCTCCGGCTCGTCGGGCGTCTCCCGCAGCGATCTGAGTAAGTCCACCGCCCCGGGCAGCGCAAACTGCGTGGCGCCGAGACCTGCAACGAAGTAGCCTCGGCGCAGGCGCCCGCGTTCTTCGAGGGCCTTCAGAACGGGATAGACCAGACCGAATCCTCCGGCCACCGATTCCGCCAGCACACCCTCCCGCGTCAACACGCCGTGCCGCGCCAGCAGCTGCTGCGCCGCAGCCGTCGCCCAGCTGGTTGTGTCCTTTCCGCTTCGCCTGGCAGGCGTGGTCTCAGCACGGACGAGGCTCCACCGACCCTCGGCGGACGGCGGCACCAAGCGCCGCGATCGGAATGCGACCGGTTCGGCGCGGCGACCTCTTCGGCGGGTCGCGCGCGGGCGGGTGAACGCCCTGAGCGCGCGAAAAGTGTCGTTGGTCACGACCCCGCGCCACACGAGGTGCCACAAGGCGTCGACCGTCTCAGCCGGATATCCGCCTCCGGCCGCCTCGTGCAGAGGGGCAAAAAACGAGGCCCCATGGGTTCGCAGCCAGTCGATGATGGCCGTCTGTCTCACGTCGTGGTCCGGTGGTCGCGTTGCGGGCGGCTCGCCAGCCCGGGTCCGCAGGAGCGCGCCCTCCGGTGGCAACAACCTCGGCAGGTGATCCGCCAGGTACAGGGCAATGCGTCCGTCCCGCTCCCCAAGCGCTTCGACGCCAACCCAGACCACCTCGCCGGCCGCCATCACGGCGTCCAGGTCGCCTGACTCGTACGCCTCCACGCGCGCGGGCAGGATCTCGGTTTCGACAATCGACGCGGGCAGCGGCGCGCCTTGAAGCTGTTCGACCGTGTCGAGCAGGGCGTCGACTCCGCGACGCCGCTTCACGACGCCCTGCCATGTCGTGACGAAGCGACCAAGGATCGCCGGATCGACTGGCTCGACTTCGTGGCGCAGCTTCGCGAGAGACTGCCGTCGCAGCATCCGCAGGACGCCGGCGTCAGTCCACTCGCGCCGCGTGCCGCCAGGGCGGAACTCACCTTCAAGAAGCCGGTTCTCGCCCCTCAGGCGCGTGAGGACCGCCTCGGCCGCCGAGGGCGCCATGCCGTAGCGCTTCGCGAAGTCGGCGGCGGTGAACGGCGCGTGCGTGCGCGCGTAGCGTAGGGCCAGGTCGCCCAGCGGATCGCGTACTGGAGCCAACAGGACCTCGGGCACATCTGGCGGCAGCGGTGCGCCAAGGGCATCGCGATATCGCGCGGCGTCCTCGATGGCGACGTATCGAGGCTCTCCCGCGAAGCGTAGGCTCAGCACCCGCCTGGTCGTGGTCAGGGCGCGCATGCGCTCGGCGACATCTGCCATTGCCGACCGCGCGCGGATCTCCCCCTCGGTCAGATCTCCGATGGCGATGAGCATGTCGTGAATCGCGTCCGCGCTTTTCGCGTGATACGACGGGTCGAGCCGCTGCAGGCGCCGCTCGGTGTGGTCCAGCGCGCCAGCATCGAGGAGTCCCCGTAGTTCAGCGTCGCCGACCAGCTCGCGAAGCTGCGCCTGGTCGACGGCCAATGCTTGAGCGCGGCGCTCGGCCAGCGGAGCGTCGCCGTCGTACAGGAAGCTCGCGACGTAGCTGAACAGGAGGGATGCGGCGAACGGCGACGGCTTCTCGGAGTCGACGGTCACCACGTGGATCTTGCGGCTCCGGATATCCGACAGCGTCTGCACGAGGGCAGGCATGTCGAAATAGTCCCGCAGGCACTCCCGGTAGGTTTCGAGCAGCACCGGAAAGGATCCGAACCGCGCCGCAACCGCCAGCAAATCCGCCGCGCGTTTCCGCTGCTGCCACAAGGGCGCCCGCATTCCAGGCCGACGTCTCGGCAACAGCAACGATCGGGCGGCGTTCTCCCTGAACTTGGCGGCGAACAGCGCCGTCGCGCCGAGCTGGCGGACGACCAGTGCCTGGACTTCGTCCGGATCCGGCACGAGCAGCTCGGGATCCGGTGGTTGGTCCACGTCTGGAAATCTCACCACGAACCCATCGTCGCCCCAGAGCATTTCCACGTCGACACCCGTAACCTCGCGGATCGCTGCAGCCGCGGCCATCGCCCAGGGCGCGTGAATGCGGCCACCGCGGGGCGACAGCACGCAGACGCGCCAATCCCCGAGCTCATCCCGGACGCGCTCGATGACGATGGTTCTGGCGTCTGGAAGGGTGCCGGTGGCGGCGATCTGGTCGCGGAGGTATTGGAGGAGCGTCTCCGCTGCACGTCGGTCGAGATCGTGCAGCCGCGTCAACTGGTCGATGGCCGCGCTGGGCGGCAGCCGAACGAGATCGTTCATGAGCCGGCCGATGGCGAGTCCGAGCTCGATCGGCCGGCCAACCCGATCGCCCTTCCAGAATGGCATCTTGCCGGGTTCGCCGGGCGCGGGCGAGACCACGACGCGGTCGTGCGTGATGTCCTCGATCCGCCAGGACGAGGCGCCGAGCACGAATGTTTCACCCACGCGGCTTTCGAAGACCATTTCTTCGTCGAGCTCGCCAACGCGGGCGGCGCCCGGACCGGCCCCGGCGAGGAACACGCCGTACAGCCCGCGATCGGGAATCGTCCCGCCGTTGGCGATCGCCACGCGCTTGGCCCCTTCCCGCGCGACCGCTGTTCCCCCCACCCGGTCCCACGTGATGCGGGGCCTGAGCTCGGCAAACTCGTCCGAGGGATAGCGACCCGACAGCATGTCGAGCACGCCCTCGAACGAGCGGCGGCTCAGCTCGGCAAATGGGGCGGCGCGCCGAATCGTCGCGAAGAGGTCCTCGACGTTCCACCGATCGACCGCCGTCATCGCGACGAGCTGCTGCGCCAGGATGTCCAGAGGATTCCGCGGGTAGCGCGTCGCCTCGACCGTGCCTTCGTGCATAGCTTTGGCTATCGCGGCGCACGCCACCAGGTCGCCCCTGTACTTCGGGAAGATCACCCCCTCGCTGACGGCGTCGATGCGGTGACCGCCTCGCCCGATCCGCTGGAGGCCGCTCGCCACCGATGGCGGTGCCTCGATTTGTACGACGAGGTCGATGGCGCCCATGTCAATCCCGAGCTCGAGCGAGGAGGTGGCGACCAGCCCGCGGAGGGCGCCCGCCCTCAAGAGATCTTCGATCTCGATCCGCTGCGCGCGCGCGATCGAGCCGTGGTGCGATCGCACCAGGGTTTCGCCCGCCAGTTCGTTCAAGGCGCCCGCGAGACGTTCGGCCAGGCGCCGGCTGTTGACGAACACGAGTGTCGAGCGATGCGCTCGAACGAGCTCGAGCAACGTGGAGTGAATCGCGGACCAGAGTGACGGCGGGGCGTCGCCGTGCGACGAAGATCCGCCGGGGAGGCCTTCGAGCGCCAGCCCTCCGCGCGAGGGTGCCTCCTCGAGAGCCGCCTGAAGCGGGGCGAACGACGTGCCGCGTGCACTGGAGGAGGTCGTCGGCCGCGCCATGTCTTCGATTGGCACCTCGACGCTGAGCTTGAGCGACTTTCTCGAGCCCGCATCGACGATCGTGACCCTCCGGTAGCGCACGATGCCCTGGTGTGAGGCGAACTCTTCGTCGATGTCGCGCCTCGTCCCGTCGGTGTCTGGAGGAGTGCGGACTGTGGCCGGGCGTCGGCGCCCGGCGGTTCTTGATCTTGGACGCGACACCTTCGGTTCGACCCCGCCGAGAAAGCGCGCGACTTCCTCGAGCGGTCGCTGGGTGGCTGACAGGCCGATTCGCTGGGGTTCGCGTTCGCAGCGCGCCATCAACCGTTCGAGCGACACAGCCAGATGCGCGCCGCGCTTGGTGGGTACGAGCGCGTGGATCTCGTCGATGATGATCGTGTCGATGCCGCACAGGGCTTCACGGCTGTTCGACGTGAGGAGGAGAAAAAGCGATTCCGGCGTCGTAATCAGAATGTCCGCCGGGTCGCGCTGAAACCTCGCGCGTTCGGCGGAGGGCGTGTCGCCGGTGCGAATCGCAATCGTGGGCGCGTGGTGCGGCACGCGGCCGTGTTCTGCCACGCGAGCGATCCCGGCGAGCGGTGCGCGCAGGTTGCGCTCGACGTCGACGGCGAGCGCCTTGAGCGGCGACACGTACAACACGCGGCACCGCCGGTTCCTCCCCGGCACCGGCGCAAACATGAGCCTGTCAAGACACCAGAGGAAGGCGGCCAGCGTCTTGCCGCTGCCGGTGGGTGCCAGGATCAGCGTCGATTCGCCGCGTGCGATTGGGGGCCAGCCGAGCGCCTGGGATCGGGTCGGCGCCTGAAACGTTTCGGTAAACCACGTGCGAAGGGCCGGATGAAACGGCGCAAGCGGATCGGCCCCAGATCGCGCGCTCACCGTGCCATCTTATAATGTGAGCTTGGCCAGTCGGGTTGAGATCTGGCGAAAGGACATTAAATGGGTGATGCAGGTGAAGGTCTGATTGACGCAGATGCAAGAATCCAGGAGCGGAGGGAAGATCTCGAGCGGGAGCGTGCGAGGCACGGGCGCGACGTGCGCAACCCGGAACAGGCCCGGGCGCTCGAATCGCTTCGGCTCGCACGCGCCGAGCTTCAGCGACAGTTTACCGCGACCACCCACGACGGGCGGCGCGCGCAACTCCAGCAGGCCCTCGATGAAGTCGACCGGCGCATGGCCGCGGTGAGCGCTGAGCTCGGGTAGCTCACCTGCCAAGACGGCGTCCCCCTGCCGCGGGCCGCCGGCGACGCCCCGTCGCCGCACCTGCCCAGCCAGGTGCCTCACCTCCCTCGGCGTGATGTCTCGGACTCCCGCCCGGGAGTCTGCTCGTCCACGCGGACGACATCCAGCGTGCCAGCGGCGGCTTTGCCGAAGCCGCGGTGCCGATCTGGGGCGCTGATTCGACCGCTGAGGGGGTGCTGTAGACGGGCGCCAGGCGATGCGTTAGCATCAGAGCGAGCTTGAGAAATAGTTCACAAGCTCGACTTTCGACCGACACCGATGCAGGGCTGGCTGTCCATCGTCATCATGGTTGCGCTCGGCGCTGGGTTCGCGCTGACCTCGATTGGGCTGTCTCTTGTACTTGGTCCGCGCAACCCGACGCCCGAGAAGCTCGCTCCCTACGAATGCGGCATGCCGCCGGTCGGCGACGCCCGCGAGCGGCAGTCGGTGAAGTTCTATCTCGTCGCGATGATCTTCCTGCTCTTCGACATCGAGGTGGCCTTCCTCTATCCGTGGGCCATGGCCCTACGCGATCTCGGGTGGGCAGGGCTGCTCCAGGTGGTGCTGTTCATGCTGCTGCTCCTGGCTGGCTACGCGTACGTCTGGCGGAAGGGTGTGCTTGACTGGGGCAGGGAGAAGGCATGAGCGGGCAGACGCGTCTGACGGCGAGGGGGTGAAGACCGGGCATGGGCTTCGATGCTGACATTCCTGTTCTGACGACGACGGTCGAGAAGATGGTGCAGTGGGCGCGCCGTTCGTCCATCTGGCCCGTCACCTTCGGCTTGGCCTGTTGCGCTATCGAAATGATGGCGATGAGCTGCGGCCGCTACGACATCGCCCGTTTCGGCGCGGAAGTGTTCCGTGGCAGTCCGCGCCAGTCGGACTTGATGATCGTCGCCGGCCGTCTCTCGCGCAAGATGGCCCCGGCGCTCCGCCGCATCTACGATCAGATGCCGGAGCCGAAATGGGTCATCTCCATGGGCGCGTGTGCGTCGATCGGCGGCGTCTTCGACAATTACGCAATCGTGCAGGGCGTCGACCAGGTCGTTCCGGTCGACGTGTATGTGCCTGGCTGCCCCCCGCGCCCCGAATCGCTCATCTACGGCATCGTGCAGCTCCAGCGAAAGATTTCCCAGCAGAAGCTCGCGTAATGGACTCCACGGCGTTTGTGAACTCGTTGCGGGAGGCTCTGCCGGATGTGCAGTTCGAACACGTGCCAAGCGTGGATCTGCACCCGACCGTTTGCATCGCCCCCGACGCCGTGCCCGCGGCGATGCCCGTGCTGCGCCAGCACGCCGATCTGCGTTTTGCCTTTCTGGCGGATCTGACTGCAGTCGATTTCTGGCCGCGCGAGCCGAGATTCGAAGTCGTCTACATGCTCGTGTCGATTGAGCATCGCCAGCGGCTCCGCGTACGCGTGAGGCTGCACGGTGACGATCCCCATGTGGCCACCGTCAGCGGCGTATGGCCGGCCGCCAACTGGCTCGAGCGCGAGGTGTGGGACCTTTTCGGCATCGCGTTCGACGCTCATCCCGATCCCCGCCGGCTGCTCATGCCCGAGGACTGGGAGGGGTATCCGCTGCGCAAGGACTATCCGGTGCAGATTCACATGAGGCCGCATATCGCCGAGCCGATGCAGGTGACCGCCGAGGAGTTCCGTTCGAGTGTCGCGAGGGACCGCCTGGTCCGGAAACAGTAGCGGGAGATCACATTCGTTGCCTGAACTGCGCACCGAGACAATGACCGTCAATATGGGGCCGCAGCACCCCAGTACCCACGGCGTGCTGCGACTGGTGCTCGAGCTCGACGGCGAGACGATCCGTTCCGCGTCGCCCACGATCGGGTATCTCCACACCGGCATCGAGAAGACCGTCGAGCAGAAGAAGTGGCAGCAGGTGATTCCCCTCGTCGAGCGCATGGACTATTTGAGCGCGCAGTCCAACAGCATGGCGTTTTGCCTGTCGGTTGAAACGCTGCTCGGAGTGGAGCTGCCCGAGCGCGTCCGGTTCATCCGGGTGCTTTTGGCGGAGCTCCAGCGCATCAACAGCCATTTGGTCTGGCTGGGGACGCACGGCATGGAGGTCGGCGCCGTGTCGGTGATGCTCTACTGCTTCCGCGAGCGCGAGCTGCTGCTCAACCTGAACGAAATGCTCGCCGGGTTCCGTATGTTTCCGAGCTACATGCGCATCGGCGGTCTGCGCGAGGACCTGCCGCGGGGCTTTCACGGCGCGGTTCGCGCGTTCCTCGACCGCTTCGCGCCGAAGCTCGACGAGTACGAAGATCTGCTGACCCGGAACGAAATCTACGTCGAGCGCACGCGCGGCGTCGGGACGATCTCGGCCGAGGACGCGGTTGCCTATGGTTTGATGGGGCCCATTGCACGCGCGGCCGGCGTGGGCTACGACGTGCGGAAGGTGTTTCCGTATCTGGGCTACGACACGTTCGACTTCAGCGTGCCGACGCGAACCGATGGTGACGCCTACTCGCGGTACCTGGTCCGGATAGCTGAAATGCGCGAGAGCGCCCGGATCTGCCGTCAGGCGCTGGAGCGCATTAGCCCGACCGGTGCTTACGCGGTGGCCGACCCCCGGATCACGCCGCCGCCCAAGGACCGCGTCTATACCGAGATGGAGGCGCTGATCCAGCACTTCCTCATCTACTCGCAGGGGTTCACGGTTCCCTCTGGAGAAGCGTACGTGCCGGTCGAAGGTCCGCGAGGCGAGCAGGGTTTCACCGTCTTCTCGGATGGGACGAACCGGCCGTGGCGGGTCAAGGCCCGGGCGCCCTCGTTGCTCGCCTGCCAGGCGCTCGAAAAGCTGATTGTCGGGGGGTTGATCGCCGACGTCATCGCGGTCATCGGTTCGATCGATGTCGTGATGGGAGATGTGGACCGGTGAGTTTCCATCCGGAGATGGCGTACGACGCTACGTTTCAGCGGTCGTCGCGCAAGCTGACCGAGCCAGGGGAGCCATTCGCCTACACAGCAGAGAACCGCGCGCGGTTCGACGACATCGTCAAGCGCTATCCCCCCGATCGCCGCCGTTCGGCCGTGCTGCCGGCGCTCTATCTCGTGCAGGACCAGCAGGGATACATCACGACGTTCGCCATGCGGTACGTCGCGGACCTGCTTGGCATCGCCCCGGCGGATGTCGAGGAGGTCGTCTTCTACTACACGATGTTCCACACCCGAAGAGTCGGGACGTTCGTGCTGCGCGTCTGCCGCACCCTGTCGTGCGCGTTGAACGGGGCGGAGCGGGTGACCGAGGAGATCTGCGGCGCCCTCGGCATCAAGCCGGGAGAGACGGATCCGAGCGGGACCTTCACGCTGGTCGAGGTGGAATGCCTGGGCGCCTGCGACCGCGCACCGGTCATCATGGTGAACGATGCCTGGCACGAGGCCGAGCGGCCGGGGGGTGTCGTCCGGCTGCTCGACGATCTGCGCGCCCGGGGAGAAGCCGCGCTCACCGGTTGCCACCACATGGTTGAGACCAGATGAACCCTCTGCTCACCGCGTACGTTCGAGAGCCGAACGGCGCGACGCTCGATTTCTACCTGCAGCACAGCGGGTACGAGGGGCTGAGGATCGCGCTCGCCCAGACACCAGACCACGTGATCGAGATGGTCAAGGCGTCGGGCCTGCGAGGCCGGGGCGGTGCAGGCTTCCCCACCGGCCTGAAATGGCAGTTCGTCGACAGGAAGTCCGACACGCCCCGTTACCTCACGTGCAACGCGGACGAGAGCGAACCGGGCACGTTCAAAGACCACCTCCTGATGGAGCGTAACCCCCACCTGTTGTTGGAGGGTTGCGCGATAACCTGCTACGCCATCGGCGCGAAGGTGGCCTACGTCTACATCCGGGGGGAGTTCTATCACGTCCAGCACGTGCTCGAAGCGGCCATCCGAGAAGGGTACGCCCGCGGGTTTCTCGGCAAGAACATCCTGGGCTCGGAATTCGACTGCGACGTGTACGTCCATCGCGGCGCCGGTGCGTACGAGGCCGGCGAAGAGACCGCGCTCCTCGAGTCGCTCGAGGGGAAACGGGCGCAGCCGCGGAACAAGCCGCCGTTCCCGGCGGTCGTCGGTCTGTACGGGTGTCCGACGGCCGTCAACAACGTCGAAACGCTCGCCAACGTGCCGCTGATCCTCAGACACGGCGCCGACTGGTACGCCGCGCTGGGGCCCGAGAAGAACGGCGGACCGAAGCTGTACTGCATCAGCGGGCACGTGAAGCGGCCCGGCGTGTACGAAGCGGCCATGACCGTCACGCTCCGCGAATTGATTGAAGATGCGGCCGGCGGGGTCCGCGACGGGCGGACGTTGAAGGCGGTCATACCCGGCGGATCGTCCGTGCCGATGCTCCTTCCCGACCAGCTCGACACGCAGGCCAGCTTTGACGGCGTGCAGAAAGCGGGTTCCTTCCTCGGCTCGGCCGGGATCATCGTGCTCGACGACACGACCTGTATGGTCTGGCTGGCCGAGAATCTGCTGCGCTTCTACCGCCATGAGTCCTGCGGGAAATGCACGCCCTGCCGCGAGGGGACCGACTGGTTGCACAAGATCCTCGGCAAGATCGAGCGTGGCGACGGTCACATGCGCGACCTGGACCTGTTGTCGAGCATTGCCGGCAACATCAGCGGCAAAACGCTCTGCGCGTTCGGCGACGCCGCGGTGACGCCGATCCTGACGACGCTCAAGCATTTCCGACACGAATACGAAGCCCACATCCGGGAAGGGCGCTGCACCCTTCCGGCCGACTGGCGTGCACGCCACCCGGTGGGCGCACACTGAGGCCCTGACGTGCTGCTGGTCGCACAAATCGGGTTGACGCTGTTCGTGTTTGTCATGCTGCTCAACTCCGCGGCAGCCATGGTGTATGGCGAGCGGAAGGTGGCGGCCCTGCTGCAGCAGCGGCTGGGGCCGTACCTCGTGGGGCCCAAAGGGCTGCTTCAGCCCCTCGCCGACGTTGTCAAGCTGATGTTCAAGGAAGAGCTCCGCCCCGCCGCCGCCGACCCCTGGTTGTTTGCGCTGGCGCCGGTCATCTCCGCGACGGCGGCGTTCGCGGCTTTTGCGGTCGTCCCGTTCGGAGCCGATACGACGCTGTTCGGACTGCTCGACGAGCCGCTTCGTCTTCAGGTCGCCGATGTCAACGTCGCCGTGCTGGTGGTCTTCTCTATTGCGTCGATGAGCGTCTACGGCATCGTGCTGGCTGGTTGGAGCTCGAACAGCAAGTACTCCCTGCTCGGCGGCCTGCGAGCGTCGGCCCAGATGATCAGCTACGAGCTGTCGTACGGTCTGGCCCTCGCGAGCGTGATCCTCCTTGGGAACTCCCTGTCGCTGGCCGATATTGTGAACCGTCAGGCCGGCACCTGGTTCGGCTTCATTCCGCGCTGGTTCCTGTTCTTGCAGCCGGTCGGGTTCCTCATCTACCTGACAGCCGGCATCGCAGAAACCAACCGCGCGCCGTTCGATTTTCCCGAGGCAGAACAGGAGCTTGTTGCCGGGTATCACACCGAGTACAGCTCGATGAGCTTCGCGATGTTCTTCCTCGCGGAGTACATCAACATGGTGACCGTGTCGGCCGTGGCGACCGACTTGTTTCTCGGCGGCTGGCACGGCCCGTTCCTGCCGGCCTCGCTCGGCTGGATCTGGTTCTTGATCAAGGTTGCGGCGATTCTGTTCTTCTACGTGTGGATGCGCTGGACGCTGCCGCGCTACCGGTACGACCAGCTGATGCGATTCGGATGGAAGGTGCTCCTGCCCGCCGCGGTCCTGAACCTGCTCGCGACAGCGGCCCTCGTGCTGTCTTTTGGATTGTGAGATGACCCAGTTCTACCTCTTTGGCACCGTCGCCGTCGCTGCCTCGCTGCTGGTCATCGCTCAGCGGAACCCGATCTACAGCGTGCTGCTGCTGATTGTGTCCTTCGGTGCGTTGTCGGGCCTCTACGTGCTGCTCGACGCACCGTTTGTGGCCGTGGCACAAATCATCGTCTACGCGGGCGCGATCATGGTGCTGTTTCTTTTCGTCGTCATGCTGCTGAATGCGCCGCAGGAAGAGACCGAGCGTGATGCGAGGGCGCATCTCGGGCGAGGGTCCGACCCGATGCGGTTTGGCGCCCTGCTGGCACTGGCGCTGGTGGCCGAGTTGGCCTGGGCGTTGACCAGGGGTTGGGAGTCGGGGCGCTTTGGGCGCGGCGCCGTCAGCTCGGTTGCCGCGCTGGGGCGGTCGCTGTTCACCGACTATGCGTTCCAGTTCGAGGTCACCTCGGTTTTGATTCTGGTGGCGATGGTTGGAGCCGTCGTCCTCGCGCGACGCGAGGACCGTCCGCGCGAGCCGATGGAGTCCGGGGAGACCCAGCCCGAGGATAGGGTCGCCCCTGGTGAAGAGTAATGCCGACGCTCAGTCACTATCTCATGCTGTCGGCGGTTCTCTTCGGCATCGGTACGGCCGGTGTCTTCTTGCGTCGGAATGTGATCATGATCCTGCTGTCGATAGAAATCATGCTGAACGCTGTCAACTTGACGTTCGTTGCGTTCGGGCGCGCGCTCGGCAGCGGCGACGGACAGATCATTGTGTTCTTCGTGATGACGGTGGCAGCCGCCGAGGCCGCCGTGGGTCTGGCGATCGTCATCGCGCTGTACCGGCATCGGGAATCGCTGAACCCGGACACCTTCACGATGTTGAAATGGTGAGGGGCGCAGCCAACCTTCTGTGATGCTGCTGCTGATCCCGGCTCTTCCTTTCGTTGGGTTTCTTCTGAACGCCGGTCTCGGCCGGCGCCTGACGAAGCCTCAGTCCGGCGCGATCGCCGTGGGCTCGATGGTCGGATCCTTTGCGGTGTCTCTGGGAGCCGTGTATTCACTCCTCGGTCAGGCGCCAGGGTCCCGGGCGATCACGCGGCGGGTGTTCAACTGGATCACGTCGGGCGAGTTCGTGGCCGACGTCACGCTGCGGCTCGACCCGTTGTCGTCGCTGATGATCCTCGTGGTCTCCGGCATCGGCCTGCTGATTCACATCTATTCGACCGCGTACATGCGCGAGGAGCGCGACGGGGAGTTTGCACGATACTTCTCGTACTTGAACCTGTTCGCGGCGTTCATGCTGGTGCTGGTGCTCGGCGCCAACTTCCTCGTGATGTTCGTCGGGTGGGAAGGCGTGGGCTTGTGCTCGTACCTGCTGATCGGGTTCTGGTACACGAAGCAGGCGGCAGCCGACGCCGGGAAAAAGGCCTTCATCGTCAACCGCGTCGGCGATGCCGGGTTCGTGCTGGGGGTGCTGCTCCTGTTCGTGCGATTCGGGACCCTCGACTTTCAGGAGGTGGCGCGGGCGGCGGCGGGCCTCCGCCCGGAGGCCACGTTCGGCACGCTCTCGCTCATCACCTTATTGCTCTTCGTGGGTGCGACCGGCAAGTCGGCTCAGATTCCGCTGTTCGTGTGGCTGCCCGACGCCATGGAGGGTCCCACGCCCGTGTCGGCCCTGATTCACGCCGCCACGATGGTGACCGCCGGGGTCTACCTGATCGGGCGGAACGCGGTCCTGTTCAGCCAGGCTCCTCAGACATTGGCAGTGGTCGCGCTGGTCGGCGTGGTCACTGCGCTCGGCGCCGCGACGATCGGACTGGTTCAGAACGACATCAAGCGCGTGCTCGCCTATTCGACGATCTCTCAGCTCGGCTACATGTTCCTGGCCATGGGCGTGGGGGCGTACGGGGCGGGCATCTTCCATCTCTACACCCACGCCTTCTTCAAGGCGCTGCTGTTTCTTGGTGCCGGCGCGGTGATTCACGCGCTGGCCGGAGAGCAGGATTTGAGGCGCATGGGTGGGCTCCGGAAGGACTTGCCGCTCACATACTGGACGTTCCTCGTGGGGGCGCTGGCGATCGCGGGCGTGCCCGGCCTCGCCGGGTTCTTCAGCAAAGACGAGATCCTCTCGCGCACGTACTCGGGCGGTCACCTCTTCCTGTGGGTCGTCGGGCTGCTCACGTCGCTGCTCACTGCGATCTACATGTTCCGGCTGGTGTTCCTCGCCTTCCACGGCGAGCGCCGCCCGGCCCGGCTGGCCGCGACCCCACCTCATGGCGGACAAGACGAGCGAGCGTTCCACCATCGCCTCGGCGTGCCATTTCCCATGGCGCTGGTGCTGGTGGTTCTAGCAATTGGCTCGGTTCTGGCCGGCTACATCGGCTTACCCAAAGCGCTCGGTGGCTCCAGTCTCCAACGCTTCCTCGAACCGAGCTTTGCGGCTGCCGATACTGCGACCACCGTGGCGATAGTGCCAGGAGCTCCACGCGCCGCGCCAGGCGATATCGGTGCCGGGCGGGATCTGACGGACAATTCCCAACTGCGCGCGACGAGGGCAGAAGACGGCCCGGCGCGCGAGCTGGGGTTGATGGGGGTGTCGACCGCCGTGGCGCTCGGTGGCGTGGGCCTCGCGGTGTTCTTCTTCTTGAAGAATCCGCGCGCCGCCAGCCGGGTTGCCGAGCGATTCGCGGGCGTCCGCACGGTCCTTCTCAACAAGTACTACGTCGACGAGATCTACGACCGGGCAATCGTGCAGCCGATGCGGCTTGTGGCCGATCGGGGTCTGTGGAAAGGAGTCGACGCCCGTCTCATCGACGGCGCGGTCGATGGGCTTGGCGAGACCCTCCCCCGACTGGGCGAGCTGGTGCGCCGGGTTCAGACAGGATCGGTTCGCGCGTACGCAGCGTCCCTGTTCCTCGGTGTCGTGCTGGTGCTCAGCTACTTCTGGTGGAGATGACGTTCTCTCGCGAAGCGTGATGCCGTTTCCGATTCTCACCTCGCTCGTCGCGCTGCCCATCGCCGGCGCCATTCTGCTGCTCTTGGTGCGCTCGGATGAGGGCCGCGACCGCCTGGTCCGCAACATCGCCTTGGTGGTGTCGATCCTCGTCTTCGCCGAGACGCTGCTGCTCTGGTCGCGGTTCGATCCCACATCGGCCGACTTCCAGTTCGTGGAGCGTCACGCCTGGATTCCTTCCTTCGGCATCGCCTACGCGGTCGGCGTGGACGGTATTAGTTTGATGCTGCTCGTGCTCACCGGACTCCTCACGCCGCTGGCGCTCCTGAGCGCCTGGGAGTCCATTCACCGGAAGACGCGCACCTTCTGTGTCTTCGTGCTGCTGCTCGAGAGCGCGATGATGGGCGTCTTTGTCTCGCTCGATCTCTTCCTGTTCTACGTGTTCTGGGATGCGATGCTCATCCCGATGTACTTCCTGATCGGGATTTGGGGGCACGAGCGCCGCATCTACGCGGCTGTGAAGTTCATGCTGTACACGATGGCGGGCAGCGTCCTGATGCTGCTCGCGATCCTGGGCCTTGCGATCCTCCACTTATCGGTGCGAGGCAGCTACAGCTTCGATCTCGTGGCGCTGTACGGCATGCCCATTCCTGGGCACCTGCAGTTCTGGTTCTTCCTGGCGTTTGCACTGGCGTTTGCCATCAAGGTTCCCCTGTTTCCGTTCCACACGTGGCTGCCCGACGCGCACGTCGAGGCACCAACCGCCGGGTCGGTCATTCTGGCGGGGGTGCTCCTGAAGATGGGCACCTACGGCCTGGTGCGCTTTGCCTTCCCGCTGTTCCCAGCGGCGGCAACGTTCTTCGCGCCGTATCTGGCGACCCTCGCGGTGGTTGGCATCATCTACGGCGCCCTGGTCGCGATGGTGCAGCCCGACCTGAAGAAACTGGTGGCCTACTCGAGCGTCAGCCATCTCGGCTTCGTCGTCCTGGGCATTGCGGCGATGAACATGCAGGGCGTGCAGGGCGCCATCTACCAGATGCTGAACCACGGCGTCAGCACCAGCGGCCTCTTCTTGATCGTCGGCATGCTGTCGGATCGGCGGCACACACGACTCATCGCGGAGTTCGGTGGGTTGAAGACGGTTGCGCCGAGGCTCGTGGCAGCGTTCCTGATGGTGACGCTCTCGTCGATCGGATTGCCCGGCCTGAACGGGTTCGTTGGCGAGTTCCTGATTCTGTTGGGTGCGTTTGTGTGGAAACCGCAAATGGCTGTCCTTGCCGCCACCGGGATGGTTCTGTCGGCCACGTACATGCTGTGGATGTTCCAGCGCGTCAATTACGGGACGGTGAGCGAGAAGAACGTGTCGCTCTCCGATCTCAGCCGGCGCGAGTGGGTGCTCGTGGCGCCGATCGTCGCCTTGACGGTGCTGATGGGCGTGCTCCCGAATCTCTTCCTGCGGCCGATGACGCCGTCCATCGAACGATTGCTGAACCAGGTGCGTCGAGGCGCCCCGGTCGAAGTGCGGGCCTCGGACTGGCGCAGGGTCGACGAGCGGGCGAGGGGGTGGCGGGCGAGAGCGGCAGGATCGAATATGACGCCCGCCGCGAGGTCCTGGCCACGAGTCAACGCCTGTCGGAGCCAGAGTCGGGGTGAGCTCCCTGCGAAGGGAGCACGGCGAGTGGGGACCGACGCGTCACCTCGGGATCCGCTCTGCGCACGGGTTGGGGGTGGCGCATGATGGCTGAGTTTTCGTCCATGGCCGCCCTGGCGCCCATGGTGTGTGTGACGGCGGCCGCCATCGCCGCCATGACGGCCGAAGCGTTTCGCACCCCGGGCGAGCTGATGCCGATTGGACCGCTCGGGTTCGTTGGCCTGCTCGGGGCGGCCGCCGCCGCGTTCCTTTTGTGGGATCGCCACGAGACGAGCTTCAGCGTCGTTGTTGCCGACAATTTCGGCCTCTTCATCACGTGGGTCCTGATCCTCGTCGGCGTTCTGTCGCTCGCGATGTCGGCCGAGGCCGTCGAACGTGGACGGCTGCCCGCGGGCGAGTACTACGCACTGATGCTCTTCGCGATCGCCGGGATGATCTTGATGGCGATGGCGTCGGACCTGCTCGTCATCTTCCTTGCGCTCGAGGTGTTGTCGCTGGCGCTGTACGTGCTCACCGGCATCGGCCGGGATTCGCCGACCTCGACAGAAGCCGCGTTCAAGTACTTTCTGCTCGGCGCGTTTTCCAGCGCCTTCTTCCTCTATGGCATTGCGTTCACGTATGGGATGACCGGCAGCACGCGGCTGGATCGCATCGGGAGCGTGGCGGCCGCCCTGGCGACGACGCCGACGCCCATGCAGTGGGTGGCCGTGGGACTTCTGCTGGTCGGTTTTGCGTTCAAGGTGTCGGCGGTGCCCTTCCACATGTGGACGCCCGATGCCTACGAGGGCGCTCCCTCCGCGGTGACCGGGTTCATGTCTGCCGGCGTGAAGGCCGCGGCATTTGCCGCTTTCGCCCGTGTGTTCCTGGTTGCGCTGGCGCCGTTCAGGGCCGAGTGGATCGGCGTCCTTCTGGTGATGGCCGTGGCGACCATGACGGTAGGGACGATCGTCGCCCTGGTTCAGACGAGCGTGAAGCGGATGCTGGCCTACTCGAGCATCGCGCACGGGGGGTACCTGCTCGTGGCGCTAGCATCGGCGAACGACGTCGGCGCCGGCGCGCTGCTGTTCTATCTACTGACATATGGGGTCACGAACCTGGGCGCCTTCGGGGTCGTCGGGCTGCTGGAGCGGGAGGGTCGCCCCAGCCGGCAGGTGCGCGACTATGCCGGCTTGTGGAGCGAGCATCCCTCGCTCGCCGCCCTGATGACGATCTTCCTGTTGTCGCTCGGTGGGTTTCCGCCATTTGGCGGATTCATCGCGAAGTGGTACGTGTTCACGGCGGCCATCAAGGCCGGTTACGTCTGGCTCGCGATCGTCGGCGTGCTGACCAGCGTCGTGTCGGTGGTCTTCTATCTGCGCATCGTCGTCATGATGTACATGACGCCCGCCGCCGCACCCGTGCGCCTTCGCCCGATCCCCCCAATGACCGGCGCCGCGCTGGTGGCGTCTGCCGCGATCGTGTTCTATCTCGGGATCCTGCCGGCCCGAGTGCTCGGCTGGGCCGCCGACTCTATCAGGACCATGTTCTGAGCCTTTTGTCGCCGCACGAGGCCTGAAGCCGGGACCGACGCTCTTGCGAGACACTGGCGCGCGGTGTAACCTCACGCGGCTGAGGTGCGAGAGGTCAGGGTTGCGTTCACAGAAGGAGGGAGGCTGACATGCCGAAGTTCATGATCCAGGCGACGTACAACGCAGAAGGAGCACGCGGGCTGCAGAAGGAAGGGGGGACGGGGAGACGAGCCGCCGTCCAGAAGGTCATCGAGAGCATTGGCGGCAAGGTGGAGAGTTTCTACTTTGCGTACGGCGACCACGACGCATATGTCGTGTGTGACGTCCCGGATGCGACGTCTGGTCTGGCGGTCAGTCTGGCCGTGAACGCCTCCGGGAGCGTCCGTGCCTCCACGGTGCCGCTGATTACGCCCGAGGAAATGGACGCGGTGTCCAAGAAGTCGGTCTCGTACCGAGCGCCAGGCGCTTAAGGGCCGGACGGATCCGCCGACGCCAAGGCCACGGCGGATCCGATTCGTCTGTCAGTAGGTTTGTTATGCTACGGGTCGATGGCTTCCGACCCCCCGAAATACCGTCCGCTGGAACGATTCTGGCCCTACGCCGACCTGCCCGAGCAGCCAAGCGATGAAGAGCTGGCGGCCATCGATCCGGACTTGCAGGACGCGCTGTTTGGTGCCCGGCCGCGGCCCTTCTCGATCACGCTTGTCTTTCCACGGCTCGACGTTCCGGATTTCGACCGGGCGCTGGAGATCGCGCGGGGTGCGGCCGAGTTCCGCGAAACCGGTTCGGGCGCAGCCCGACGGTATCGGGCGCGATTCTGGCCGGGCGACGCGGTCCGCCTGCGCGATCTCTTTCAGATCGTTGGTCCGTCCGATGCCACCGAAGTGCTGATCGACGACCGTCCGGTACCGTATGCCCGTGAGTTGTGGCTGCCCCTAGTGTGGTTTCTTCTCCCGCGGTGACGCGTTGTGGCGACCGAGACCGAACGCGATCTGAATCGGCTCGAGGCGGAGCTGAAGCGGCTCGAGGCCGAATACAACATGTTCTTCGGCGGCCGCTTGCCGAGGCCGCCCTGGGAGACCCGCAGCCGGGTCGCCGCGCTCGTCAAGCAGTACGACAGCAGGCGCATCCAGAACTACGGCGACCGCTTCCGCTTCACCACGCTCCAGTCGCGCTATGCGGCGTTCGTCGATCTGTGGGACCGGGGGCAGAGGGCGCGAGAGGAAGGGCGGCCGGGGCCATTCACATATGCGCGGGCCGATCCGGCCGGCCGGGCCGGCCGGGCTGAGGTCCGCATCCTGTACGTCGCGTCGTTTCGCGATCCCTTGAGGGAGATGGACAAGCTCCAGGATCTGTACGATGCAGTCGTCGAAGCCCGCCGCAAGGTGGGCCAGGACGCCCTGCCATTTCACAGGTTTGCCGAGCTCGTGAAGAATCAGGTCGAGAAGTTGAGATCGACGGGAAGTCCGGAGGTGGCGTTTCGCGTCGCGCTGAAGGGTGGGAAGGTGAACTTTACGGCCAGAGCGCTGAAGGGCGTCACCGGGTCGGGTTGAGCGCCGAAGGTCGAGCCGTCGAAATCCTCGGCCTTCAGCGCGGCGTGATTAGATCTTGGTAACGTTGCCAGCCTGCGGGCCTTTGGGGCCGTCAACGATCTCGAACTCTACTGCCTGGCCTTCCTCGAGTGAACGGAAGCCGTCACCCGAAATCGCTGAGTAGTGAACGAAGACATCACTGCCTCCGTCGCGTTCGATGAACCCGTAGCCCTTGGCGTTGTTGAACCACTTGACCTTGCCTGTGATGCGCATCGTTCTTCTTCCTGCTTGCTGTGGCGCGGCACTCGTGCCGCGTCAGTGAACCAACTCCGGCGAAAGGCGAACTCATACCGGAGCAAAAAAAAAGGCCGCATGTGCGGCCTTTCCCTTACGGCGCCAGGCCCGCCCGGCGTCGAAGAGATAATACTGGACTTTGCCCCTTATGCCAAGAGCCCTGCTGAGTGTTTCCGAGAAGACGGGGATTGCCGGTCTCGGCCGCGGGCTGGTCGGCCGCGGCTTCGAGCTGGTGTCGACAGGCGGAACAGCCCGTGTGCTCAAGGACGCCGGTCTCGCCGTCACCAGCGTCTCCGACCTCACGGGATTTCCCGAAATGATGGATGGCCGGGTCAAGACCCTCCACCCAGCCCTCCACGGCGGCATCCTTGCGCGCCGCGACCGGCCCGACGATCTCGCCGCGCTGCGAGAGCATGGGATTGGCCTAGTGGACGTCGTTGTCGTGAACCTCTATCCGTTCGTGCAGGCGGCGTTGAACTCCGCGACCCCGTTCGATGCGCTGATAGAGGAGATTGACATCGGCGGACCCTCGCTCGTCCGCGCGGCCGCCAAGAACTTCCGCGGAGTGCTCGTCGTGGTCGATCCGGCAGACTACGCGGGGCTGCTTGCGGCCATCGATGAGGGGCCGAGCTTGGCGTTCCGCTTCGAGCTGATGCGCAAAGCGATGGCCCACACCGCGGCTTACGACACCTCCATCAGTCGAACGTTGACGACGGTCTCGCTGACAGGCGACCGCTTCGAGCGTAGGGCCGGAGACCGAGACTCGCCTTTCGCAGCCAGACTGGATCTCTCGCTCGAGAAGGTCCGCGATCTCCGATACGGAGAGAACCCGCATCAGAAGGCGTCGTGGTATGTCGCGGCCGGATCCTCACTGTCCGGCCTTGGCGCCGCCACCATCCTGCAGGGCAAGGAGTTGTCGTACACGAACCTGCTGGACCTCGATGCGGCGGCCCGCATCGTGCTGGAGTTCGACGAGCCCACGGCGGCCGTCGTCAAGCACACCAATCCCTGCGGCGTTGCGACGGGCGATGGGCCGGCGGACGCCTACATTCGGGCGCGCGAGGCCGACAGCCTTGCCGCGTTCGGCGGCATAGTGGCCCTCAACCGCGCGATCGACGTGGAGACCGCCCAGGCCATCACGTCCTCGTTCATCGAAGCGGTCCTGGCGCCCGCGATCGAGCCCGAGGCGCGCGCCGTGCTCGCGCGCAAGGCGAACATGCGAGTCGTGATTGCGGATTTCGGCGCGCTCAAGAGCGACGGGATCGAGTTCCGGACCGTGCTCGGGGCGACGCTGCTTCAGGAGCGCGACGTCGTCGTCGAGGCGCACCGGTCGTGGAGCGGGTCGCTCCCCGAGGGGCTTCGGGTCGTCTCGAAACGCCGGCCGTCAGCGGACGAGTGGGAGGCGCTTCGGTTCGCGTGGCGGATCTGCGCGCACGTCAAGTCGAACACGGTCATCTTCACGGATGCGAAGCAGACGCTCGCGATTGGCGCCGGACAGATGAGCCGGGTGGACGCGGTGAACGTCGCGATCATGAAGGCGCGCGCACGCGGCAGCAGCGGGACTCGCCCCCTGACCGGATCGGTAGCCGCGTCCGACGCGTTTTTTCCGTTCAGAGACGGGCTCGACGCGGTCGCGGCCGCAGGGGCGACCGCGGTCGTGCAGCCCGGCGGCTCCGTTCGCGATGCCGAGGTCATTGCCGCAGCGGACGAACACGGGCTGGCGATGGTGTGTGCCGGCAGGCGCCACTTCCGGCATTGATTGAACTTGCTCATCTGGTCATTTGATCACCCGGTCATTTAGAACGCATCGTCATTTCAGCCTTCCTTTAGATCGTCTTGACCAACGCCTCCAGCAGCTCCCCGCGCGTCACGGTGGCCGGGCCGAACTTGCCGACTGCGATGCCGGCCGCGTGGTTCGCGAGCACGGCGGCCTCCGCGGTCGTGGCGCCGGCCGCCAGACCGAGCGCAAGGGTCGCGACGACCGTATCGCCGGCGCCGGTGACGTCGGCGACCTCGCGCGCCACCGCGGGAATGGCGCCTTCGCTCTCGGGGGTCGACAACCACATGCCGTGTTCTCCCCGCGTGATGAGCGCGGCGTCGCACTTCGCGCGCCGCCGGAAGTCGATTGCGGCCTCGCGTGCCTCGTCGTCGGTGCGGATGCGGCGGTGGGTTGCCGTTTCCGCCTCGAGCTGATTGGGCGTCACGAGCGTCGCCCCAGCGTAGCTCTCGAGATGCGGAATCTTTGGATCGATCAACAACGGCCGCTCGGGTCCTTTCAGCTTCAGGAGCCACTGCATGACGGCCTTCGTAATCGTGCCCTTCAGGTAGTCCGATACGAGCAGCACCTTGGCGTCAGGACCAAAGCGCTCGATGCGGGCGGCGATCTGTCGCTCCACCTCTCCGTAGATATCCGAATCGTTCTCGTAGTCGATGCGTGCCACCTGCTGGTTGCGCTCGGTGACGACGCGCACTTTCTCAACGGTCGGTCGCTCTCGATCCTCGGCGAGGCCGTCCAAGCCGATTCCGCAGGCGGCCAGCTGCTCTCGCAGCCGCTGGGCGACGGCGTCGCGGCCGACGACACCGATCAGGGACACGCTCGCGCCCAGGGCCACCAGGTTGTGCGCGACGTTTGCAGCGCCCCCGAGCCTGGCGTGTTCGGAGAGAAACCGCACGACGGGCACCGGCGCCTCGGGCGAGATGCGCGTGACGTTGCCAACGATGAACCGATCGAGCATGACGTCGCCAACGACCAGCACGTGCAGCCCGTTCAACCGGGCGACGAGGTCGCGCGCGCGCTGAACCGCGAGCGGCGGAAGGGTCATGCAGAGGTGGAGGCGGCCGTCGAGCGGATGGCGGAGAAGGGCAGGGTGACCAGGAGCAGGAAGAGCATCAGGAACTCCGAGTCTCCGAAGTTGTACTCGAACAGCCCCGCCGCCAGCATAGAAACCAGTGCCGCGAGCGCCGCGGCTGCCAGGACCCTTCGTTGCCCAGACCTGAACTCTCGGCCGAGATCGATCGCGAGTACGCCAATGAACGCGAGCCAGGCAGCGAGAGCAGGGAGACCCCGCTCCGCCGCGATCTGCAGCGGCACGTTGTGCAGGTGCGGGTTGACCTTCTCGACCGCCAGCGGATCGCGATATTCGGCGTAGAGCTCTTTCACCATGTTGGGTCCGACGCCGACCAGGGGGTGGGTGCGGATCATGTGTTCGCCTTCGCGCACCATGGCCACGCGGTCGCGGCTGGTCGGATCCTTGAGGTCGAACATCGAGACGAACCGCGCGGTCACTGCGGCTGGCGCGAGCGCGAAGACGATGGCGGCGACCACGGGAAGGATGGAGAGCAGGCGGAAATCCTTCAAGGTCAGCAGGAGCGCCGCGGCGGCGCACACGCCGACCCACGCGTTGCGGGTGAAGGTGAGCGCGACGGCGATCGCAAGCGCGGGCATGACAAGCGCTGCCCACATCCGCTCGTGGCGGCCGAACAGCACGCGCGCCATCGCGACGCCGATCACCAGCATCAGCAGGCCCGAATACGTCATGTAGTGACCGAGAGTGCCCTGCGGACGCTGAGAGAGTTGGTCGTAGTGCAGCAGGCCGTATTGGAAGATTCCAAGTGCCGCGCTCGCCGCACCCACCGAGACGACGACCGTGAGCATGGTGGAGCCGCGCGCTCCAGAGGCGAGGCGATAGACGACCGGCACGATGAGAAACAGCACGAGCTGCTTCGAATCGACAAAACTGACGCGGGGGTGCGCCGAAAACGCGCTGGACACCAACGTGGTGGCGGCGTAGACGACCAGCGGCCAGAAGAACCGGGGCGCCTCGATCCGTTCACCTTTAGCTAAGAGCAGCGCCGCCCAGCAGGCAACGGCGACGGTCAACAGAGACTGGGCGACGGCGATCGAGAGTTGGGTGAAGGCGGCCATACCAAACAGCGCCCCCAACCCACAGACCTCCAGCCAATCCGAGAACGACGAGCTGTCGGAAGGCGCGGTTGTGACGGCCGCCTGAGCGCTGCTCATCGTCTGCTCATCTCGTCGTGCCCATTGTGCTGTGTCAAAACGACAGGCATTAATCTTAATGCGACTTGGTCAGATCCTCGCCCGGAGTCCACCGATCTACGAAGCCCAGCCTACAGCAACACCTCAACCATTCGGTGCCAGCAGGCGCGCGGCGGCATCAATGACCTGCTCCGGGCGTATCCAGCCAAGGCAGCGGAAGTCTCCCGGCGTGCACGAGCGTTGATCGCACGGCCGGCACGCAAGTCCGCTGACCTCGACCGCGGCAGATCGCCACTGGGACGAGCGCCACGGGGCCGAGCGCGCGGGAAGCGTGGGGCCGTACAGCGACACCATCGAGACATGGCTGGTGGCCGCGATGTGCATGGGTCCGCTGTCGCCGCCGATGTACAGCGCCGCACGCTCGACCAGCGCTCGCAGCTCGGACAGCGAGAACTCGCCGCAGTCGAGCACCCGACCGCCGTCGGTTGGCGCCAGCCGGCTCCGAGCGTCGGCGATGACCTTCGATGCCGCGACAGCCTCGGACGGGCCGGAGGTCACAACGATTCGGACCCGCCCGTCCCGCCCCGCGAGGCTGGCTGCCACTTGGCCAAACGATTCGACCGGCCATCGCCTGAACGGGTTTCCCGCGCTCACGTGGAGGATGATCACCCGGTCGTCGGGTGCCACCCCCCCTTCCGCAAGCCGCCTGGCGGTGCTTTGGACGGCGCCGGGATCGAGCTCCATCTCGACAGGGTAGCGCTCGGGCGTCGGTCGATTGATGTCGAGCGCCTCGATTAGGTCCCACTGGTTGTCGACCGAATGTCGGTGCCGAAGCTGCCGCGGGCGGTGGACTCGGCGCGTGTACATCCAGCCTCGCCCGGCGACGTCATACCCGATCCGGACGGGCGCTCGACTGAGCCAGGTCAGCAGCGACGCCCGCGGCCCGCCGTGGAAGTCAATCGCCACATCGTACCGAGCGCGCCTTAGACGGCTACCGAGCGCGAGGTCTGCGCGAAGCCCGCGGACATGTGTCCAGCGTGGCGCCACGATGACTTCGGTGAGGTACGGGTTTGTGGCCACAACCGGGGACGCCGCAGGCTCGACGAGGTAGGCGAGGTGGGCGTCGGGGTAGCGATCACGAATGGCGTGGATGGCCGGGGTGGTAAACACCACGTCGCCGATCTGTCGAAGCCTGACGATGAGGATGCGCACGGCTTGAGCTGAGGGTTCCCTCGACGACCTCTCGCGCGGCACCGGGGTTTCAGTCCGACGTTGCAGGGTGGACGCTATCGGTAGGACCGCGTCCGTCAAGGCCACGGCAGCCCGCCGGAGCTTCGCGCGAAGCCCGAAGGCCTGCACGACGGGGGGTCCCGAAATGACGGGGCACTAGTCCTCGATCGTGGCCTCGTCGATGAGCATCACGGGAATGTCGTCCTTAATCAGATACACCCGTTTGCAGGCGGCGCACTTGAGCGCGGTCCCGTTCTTGACGAGTGTCACCGGGGTCTTGCAGTTCGGACAGGCCAGAATTTCGAGCAGTTCCGGGTCGACCGCCATGTCGCGACTATATGACACTCCCCGTCTTTTGTGGAACAATTCCCTCTATGAAACTCGTAGTCCTCATTGCTCTTCTCGGCGCTGTTGCGCCGTTGGCCCATGCGGCGCAGAGCGGGCGAGGTGGGGCACCGCCTCCGGTGCAGTCCCCCGACAGGACGGCGGAGGCCTACAACCAGTTCCTCCGCGCCCACCTGCTGGAAGACGCCAGCGACGTCGAGGGTGCGATCGCGGCGTACAAGCGGGCCATGCAGTCCGATCCCACGGCGTCCGATATTGCGGCCGACCTCGCGAGCCTCTACCTGCGAGAGAACCGGAGCAACGAGGCGATGGCCGCCGCGGAGCAGGCGTTGAAGATATCACCGACCAACCGCGAAGCCCATCGCGTGCTTGGCACGCTCTACGCGTCCACGGCGGGCCGCGCGTCCGATCGGCTGCGCGCTGCGCGAGACGCCACGCAACAGACGCTCGCGCGCGCCATCGAGCACCTCGAGAAAGCCGTCGAGGGGCCGGTTGCGTCCGCCGATCCGAACCTCCGCGTGATGCTTGCGCAGGTGTACATGGCGTCGGCGAGCTACGACAAGGCGATCCCGATCCTGGTCGATCTCGTGAAGCAGGAGCCCGGCTGGCAGCAGGGGCCGTCTCTGCTCGTCGAGGCGTACTCCGCGGCCGGGCGGGGGGCCGACGCTGTCGTGTGGCTGGAAGAGGCGTCGCAGGGCAACCCGCAGCTGTACACGATGCTCGCCGATTTCTACGGCCGCGAGCGGCGCTGGGCCGATTCGGCCAATGCCTACGAACAGGCGCTGCGTCGCTCACCGCGTAGCTTCGATCTCCGCGTCCGGCTGGCATCGTCTCTGCTCAACACTGGGAACCGGGCAGACGTACTGAAAGCGCGCGATGCGCTGCGCGAGGCGATCGCCATGCGCGCCACCGATGAGCGAGCCTTGTATCTGCTGTCGCAGGCGGAACGCCGCGCGGGCGAGCGCGAGGCGGCGGAAGCGACCGCCCGTCGGCTGATTGCGCAGAACAGCAAGAACCCGCGAGGGTACTCCGCGCTGGCCGAAGCGCTCGAAGAGCAGCGGCGGATCCAGCCGCTCATCGATGTGCTCGAGCCCGCGGTGGCGACATTCCGCTCGGCGGCCGACGGGGTGAACGCGCTCGCCATGCTGTTGCCGCACTTGGGATTTGCCTACCAGGAGCTCGGCCAACACGACAAAGCCATCGCGGCGTTCGAGGAAGCGCGCAAGGCCGCGCCCGACGACCCGGCGCTCGCGGGTTACGTGATCCAGGCACACCTTGCGGCCAAAAACTACGCCGCGGCTGCCGACCTGGCGCACGCGGCTCGCGCGCGGAACCCGAGCGATCTTCGGCTCGTGCGTCTCGAAGCGCAGGCCCTGCGCCGTGGTGGCAAAGCCGCGCAGGCGCTCGCCCTGCTCGAAGAGGTCGTGCGCACGCAGAACACCGATCCCGATGCCTACGTCATGCTGGCGCAAGGGTATGTCGATGCCAACCGACACCCGCAGGCTGTGAAGCTTCTGCAGGAAGCTCAAGCCAAGTTTCCCGCTGAGACGTCGATCACCTTCCAGCTCGGCGCGGCCTTCGACAAGCAAAAACGGTTCGCCGAGGCGGAGGCGCAATTTCGTCAGCTCATCGGCAAAGAACCTGACAACGCGCAAGCGCTGAACTACCTCGGTTACATGCTCGCCGAGCGGGGTGAACGCCTCGACGAGTCGGTCCAGTACCTCAAGCGCGCGCTCGTCATCGATCCGGAAAACGGGTCCTATCTCGATAGCATTGGCTGGGCCTACTACAAGGATGGCAAGCTCGATCTCGCGCTCGACAACCTGAAGCGGGCTGCCGAGCGGCTGACCGCCAACTCGGTCGTGCAGAGTCACTACGGCGAGGTATTGTTCAAGCTCGGCAAGTTCGACGAGGCGATAGCGGCCTGGAACCGCGCGCTGACGGGCGACGGCGACGAGATCGACCGAGGGGATATCGACAAGAAGATCCGCACCGCGAGGCAGAAGCTCCCCAGGAAATGACCCGCACGGTGCCCGCGCTCGTCGCGGCGCTGGTGACCGCGTCGTGCGGCGCGCCGTTGATGAAGCTGCCCGCCGGGCCAGCCGTCCCCGCATTGGATGCCGCCGAGGCTTTGACGCAGGCGACCCGCGTGTGCCGCGGGGTGTCGACGATCACCGCAGTGGTGGCCGTGCGCGGAGCCGTGAATGGCCGGCGAATGCGCGCACGCCTTCTCGCGGGGCTTGCGACACCAGCATCGGTCCGGCTCGAGGCGCCCGCTCCATTTGGTCAGCCGGTGTTCATCTTCGTAGCCGGCGCCCACGATGCGACGCTTCTGCTTCCGCGGGACGGGCGTGTGCTCGAGCACGGGCCTCCAGACGCGGTGCTCGAGGCGCTGACCTGAATGTCGCTGAGCCCGTCCGATCTGAGGACCACCTTGACCGGATGCGCCGACATCTCGGACGCGCGGGATGGCCGTCAGCTGGGCGAGCAGTGGCGCGTGATCCAGGGTCCGATCGAGGCTTACCTCCGGCGTGAGCGTCCAGCGGAGCCCTGGCGCCTCGTGGCGGTCGTCCATCGCAATTCCACCTCGTCCGAGTGGCGTGCCGAGTTTCGGGACTTCCACAACGATCTGCCACACACGATCCGGCTGATCAGCACGGATCGCCGGAGGTTCGACGTCACGCTCGGGCTCTCACAACTCGACATCAACGCTCCGCTCGAGCCAGACGCCTTTCGCGTCAACGTGCCCCGCGGCACCGAACCCATCACCATCGAAGAGCTGCGAAGAAGCGGGCCGTTGGCAGGTACAGACGCCGCGCCGACATCGAACGGCCCGTCACGCTTCGCAAAGCGCGGCGAGATGGCTCTCCAGGGTCGGGCGGTCGAAGCGCGGTGATCAGGCCCCCCCGCAGCGTGCGCGTTCGGGCGTTCGCGAAGATCAACCTCACCCTCCGCGTGCTCGGCTCTGAGGGCGATGGCTACCACCAGGTTCGCACCGCGTTTCAATCGCTCGGCTTGCACGACACGCTCACGTTCACGCCGGCGCGCGGTCGGTGGTCGATTGAGTGCGACGAGCCGCGCTGCCCGTCCGATCGGACGAACCTCGTATGGCGGGCGGGCGAAAGCCTCTGGCGGGAGGCGGGCCGTCGCGGATCACCGTCGGGCGTGCACGTGCACATCCGAAAGCGCATCCCCGTGGAAGCCGGGCTCGGCGGCGGCAGCAGTGATGCGGCGGCGGCGCTTCGGGCACTCACACACCTGTGGCGACTGCGGCTGAGCCATGACCGCCTTCACGCCATCAGCCGCAGCTTGGGGGCCGACGTACCGTTCTTCCTCCAGGGTGGAACCGCGCTTGGACTGGAGCGCGGTGACCTCCTGTTTCCTCTCGTCGACTGGCCGGGCTCGTGGGTGGTGCTCGTCGTGCCCGAGATCGGCGTCCGCACGGCCGACGCGTATCGATGGTGGGACGAGGGTCTTGGCCGGCAGCCCGCCCGAAGCCGGTCCGCCGAGATGGGTCTGCTGCCGCCCTCCGAGCTCACCAACGATCTGCAGGGTCCGGTGACCGCCCGTCATCCCGAAATCGCCCGGCTCGCGCGGAGGCTGCGGCACCGCGGCGCCTATTGTTCAATGATGTCAGGGAGCGGGTCGGCTGTGTTCGGACTCTTCGCGAGGGAACGTGCCGCGCGATCAGCCGCCACGGCTCTGCCCGGGTGCCGTGCGACGCTCGTGACGCGAACCCTCACTCGCCGGCAGTTCGAGCGAGCATCGCGCCCGTACTTGGCCGCCCCTCGTAGCGTCGACCGCGAGGTTGGCAAGAGCTGAGCCAAGACTGCCGGAGTGCGTCCCGTGGAGACTTGCCGGTCCTCTTGTCCATCGTGTACACTTGGCGTTTGCGCCACGTGGTTTCGGCCACTCCTTGAGGTCAGCATCTCCAACTCCGCTGAAGGGTCCGCGGGAAAGTCACGATGGGGCGTGGCCAAGCGGTAAGGCGCGGGACTTTGGATCCCGTATTCGAAGGTTCGAATCCTTCCGCCCCAGCCAACTTCGCGAGGCTGTGAGTGATAGGTGAACCCTTGATGGCGGCAACCGGCTTTGGCGACCTGAAGATCTTTTCGGGCAGCGCCCATCCGGATCTGACGCGGGAAATCGCGGCGTTCCTCGGCGTCACGCTCGGCCAGGCCAGGCTGCGTCGGTTTCCGGACACCGAGGTCTCGTTTCAGATCGACGAGAACATCCGGGGCGCCGATGTGTTCGTCATGCAGCCGACGTGTGCGACAGCGTCCGGTTCGGTCGACCAGCACCTGATGGAGCTGATGATCATGATGGATGCGTTCCGCCGCTCGTCGGCGGCGCGCATCACGGCCGTGATGCCGTACTACGGCTACGCGCGACAGGATCGGAAGGACAAGCCGCGCGTGCCGATCTCGGCCAAGCTGGTGGCCAACGTTCTGGGCGCTGCCGGCGCGAACCGCGTGTTGACGATGGATTTACACAAGGCGCAGATACAGGGGTTCTTCGACATACCGGTCGATCACCTGTTTGCCGCGCCGGTCATCATCGACTACCTGGCCCGCCTCGATGCGCCGAACCTGACGCTTGTGGCGCCCGACGCCGGTGGCGCCGAGCGTGCACGCGCCTACGCGAAGCGGCTCGATGCCGAACTCGCTGTCATCGACAAGCGGCGGAGGGATGACGGCGCGGCCGAAGTGATGAATGTGATTGGCGATGTGGAAGGCCGCACCTGCATCATCCAGGACGACATCGTCGACACCGCCGGCACGATCACGAAGGCTGCCGTCGCGCTCCAGCAGAACGGCGCCACGCGCGTGTTGGCGTGCGCGGTCCACGGCGTGCTGTCGGGGCCGGCGATCGAGCGAATCGCGCGCTCGCCGATCGATAAGATGATCGTGACGAACACGATTCCGCAGTCGAAGGCCAGCGAGTCGTGCGACAAGGTCGTGGTGCTGTCGGTCGCGCGTTTGCTCGGGCAGGCGATTAAGAGCATCCACGAGGAGACGTCGGTATCCAGTTTGTTCGTGTAGAGGCCGGGACCCCGGCCATTTCGCGAAGGGACACGATGGAAGTCGTACTCGAAGCCATATCGCGCGACACGTTCGGGAAAAACGAAGCCCGTCGCACGCGTCGGCAGGGACACGTGCCAGCGGTCGTGTACGGAGGTGCGGGCAACGGAGCGGCCGCCGAGACACTGCCAGTCGCTGTGAATCCGAAGGCGCTGTTGCGGATCCTGCACTCGGAATCGGGCGCAAACACCCTCATCTCGTTGAAGCTCGCGGGCGCGGGCGACGCCAAAGTGCTCGTCAAGGAGTATCAGCTCGACCCGGTCACGCACGAGGTGCTGCACGCCGATTTCTACCGCGTCGCCATGGATCGCGCGATCACCGTGACCATTCCCATCATCGTACGGGGTGAGGCGAAGGGGGTGAAGCAGCAGGGCGGCATCCTCGAGTTCGTGCGGCGCGAAATCGAGATCGAATGTCTGCCGGGCGACATACCGGAACATCTGGTAATCGACGCCAGCGAGCTGATGCTGCATGAGGGCGTGCGCATCCGCGATATCGCGAACGATCCGAAGTGGAAGCCCTTGAGCGACCTCGATACGATGCTGCTTCACGTGGTCATGCCGAAGGCCGAGGAGGCGGCGGTGGCGGTGGCCGAGGTGGCAGCGCCGGTGGCGCCAGCCGAACCGGAAGTCATCAAGAAGGGCAAGAAGGAAGAGGCCGAAGAAGAGAAATAGTTGAAGCTGATTGTCGGTCTGGGAAATCCCGGCGCGAAGTTCCGAGGCACGCGGCACAACATCGGATTCGCGACGCTCGACGAGCTGGCCCGCCGGGCGGGTGTCGAATTCGAGTCCGCACCCGTCGGCGCCTTGATCGCGCGGTGGCGGCCTCGCGAAGCGCTGCTGGCCAAGCCGCTGACCTTCATGAACGCCAGCGGGGAGGCGATTGGCGGTCTCGTCCGGTACTTCAAGATCGATCCGGCCGAGCTGCTCGTGGTGGTGGACGAGGTACAGTTGCCGTTGGGACGCCTGCGGGCGAGGGCGCGCGGGTCGGCCGGCGGGCACAACGGACTGAAGTCTGTGATCGCGCACCTGGGCGAAGAGTTCTCCCGGTTGCGTGTGGGCGTGGGGCGGGGGGATGCGGGGCGGGATCTCGCCGATCACGTCCTCGCGAAGTTCGACAAGGACGAGGCGGCCGAGGCCGAGCGCATGATGACCCGCGCGGCTGATGCGGCTGAGATGTTCATCGCGTCAGGGATCGCGGCGGTGATGAACAGTTTCAACGGGGGCGATCCGGCCACGACCGAATAGAGGTCGTGTCCTTGCTGCTCGCCGAGCAGCCTCGTCTAGGCGGGGTTCACCCTCGTCCGGGCGCTGTCCACAAGGAGCATGAGCATGGCCGACAGACAGTACGAGCTCGTCTACATCCTTCCACCGGATACCACCGAGCAGCAGGCAGGCGAGCTCCACGAGCAGGTCGTCTCGACCGTGTCGCGGATGGGCGGTCGCATCGACAAAACCGAGAACTGGGGTCGCCGCCGGCTGGCCTACCAGATTAGCCGCTTCAAGGAGGGCGTTTACGTCCTCACGGTGATCATTGGCACCGGCGAGCTGATGAAGGAGCTCGATCGCCGGCTGAAGGTGCTCGATCAGGTGGTCCGGCATCTGATCGTCCGCGTGGACGAAGAAAAGAAGGTCGTCGATCGCACGCGCACGAAGCGGCAGACCGAATCCGAGCGGCGCCGCGTCAAGCGGGGCCTGCCGCCTCAACGTCAGCCCGGCGAAGGGCGCTCGTCCGACGGGGACGAGGGGGACGACGATCGGGACGACCGGTTTGACGGGGTGGAGGTCTAGCGATGGCATTCGGACAGGGACGGTCGGGGGGGCGCGGCCGCGGCGAGAAGAAGACCGGTGACAAGCAGCAGGGCCAGCGGCGGCCGATGTTCAGGCGCCGGAAGGTCTGCAAGTTCTGCGCGGACAAGATCGACGACATCAACTACAAGGACGTGAAGCTGCTCGGCCCCTTCGTGCCGGAGCGGGGCAAGATCCTTCCGCGGCGGATTTCGGGCACGTGTGCGAAGCACCAGCGCAAGCTGCAGACCGCGATCAAGCGCGCCCGACAGATCGCGCTGATCCCGTACGTGACCGATTGAAGCGAGGCGCATCCATGGAAGTCATTCTTCGAGAGCACGTCGACAATCTCGGGCGCCGGGGCGATATCGTGAAGGTCGCCAACGGCTACGCCCGCAACTACCTGCTGCCCCGGAACCTGGCGCTGCTCCCCACTGAGGGCAACAGGAAGCACATCGAACGCGAGCGCGCGAAGTTCGAGGTGCGCGAAGCCGAGGACCGCAAGGTCGCCGAGGCTCTCGCCGAACGGCTGTCGAACATCTCCATCTCGATCGCGCGCAAGGTGGGTGAAACCGAAGCACTCTACGGATCGGTAACCACGGCCGACATCGCCGAGGCGCTCGCGGCCAAAGGCTTCGAGATCGACCGCCGCAAGCTCCAGCTCGGCGAGCCGATCAGGAAGATTGGCGCCTTCGACGTGCCGGTCAAGCTGCACCGCGATGTGACGGCGAGGGTCAAGGTCCAGGTGATCGCCGAGGGCTCGGAAGCCTAGTCAGCAGATCTCGCGTTCATGGCCGACGTCGCAGTTGCCGAGAGAACGCTGCCTCACAATCTCGAGGCGGAACGGTCCGTCCTCGGCGCCATTCTGCTGCACAACGACGCGTTCAACCTCGCGGTGGAGGTCGTCGATTCCGGCGACTTCTTCCGCGACGCGCATCGGCGCATCTTCGACAAGATGGTGAAACTGGTCGAGCGCGGCGACGCGATCGACCTGGTCACCTTGAAGGACGAGCTCGGGCGCTCGGGCGAGCTGGACGAGGTAGGC
>JBGPJH010000003.1:0-30949 GCA_041485305.1 Vicinamibacteria bacterium
CTCGACACAGGGGAGACGCGGACGATCGCGTCGGCGGCCATGTTCATCTTCATCGGCGTCGCGCCACGGTCGGAGATGTTCGCCGACCTGCTCCAGCGCGACGAGAAGGGTTTCGTGCTGACCGGGGCCGACCTGTCGCGGACTCCCCTCGGCTGGACGCTCGACCGCGATCCCTTGATGTTCGAAACCGGCGTGCCGGGCGTGTTCGCCGTCGGCGACGTGCGCGCCGGGGCGAATCGGCGCGTGGCCGCCGCCGTTGGCGAGGGGTCCGCGGCGATCTACTCCGTGCACCGGTACCTGGCCACCGTCTGACGGGGCATTCAGCCCTCAGTGTTCAGCTAGAGCGTGAAGAGCCCGCGTTCCGTCGATCGAAGCCGCCCGTCGTCCGAGGTGATCGCGCACCGCAGCAGGCGACCGTCCGTCAGACGGAGTGTGAACTCGGGTCGTCGGTGACGGAGCGCCTGGAGATCAATGGCATCGACCGGCGTGATCCGGCCCTCGACCGTGAACGACGCCGGGACAGTTTCGCCTTCCGCGTCGGAGAAGTGTTGATAGACCGATAGGTGGTAGTGGACCCGTCCCAGAGCCGCCGCTGCCTCGACCGGTCCATCGAGCACTTCACCCTCGCCGGTCAGTTGCTCGATCAATCGTTGCATACGCTGGTTCCTGCGGCAGACCCTTCTTCTGACTAAGCCCGGCCAAGCCACCCCGAGCATACGTCAGTTCCGAGCGACAGACCAAGCGCCGACCGGCTTCACGAGCTGCAGCTCGCTTTCATCTGTGAGCGATGCGAACGTCGCGGTCTTCGCCTTTTCGAACTCGTCCTGGTTCGGATTGGTCTCGCCTTTGGCTGCCGCACAGAAGCTGTATTCCGCATCAGACATCTTGTTGGCGGCTTCGATGAGGTTCAGCCCGGCAACTTGAAATATTCCGGCGCCCGTACTACTTGCGCACCGCGCCCTCGAGATCCGTGGCGACCGACTCGAGCAGCGCGGCCAGCCGGTTGAGGGCTCCCGCCGCTCGCACGACTTCTCCTTCTGCCTCGTCGTACTTGCCTTGCTCGATGCCTTCTCTCACACCAGGAACGGTCTTCACGCTGTAGCCCGTGTAGAAGCCCGGCGCGTACAGCAGATGACGATACCAGCTCCGATTGGGCAGGCCGGCCGGATCGATCAGCTGCGCTTCCGCCTGCCTGAGTTTCGCGTTGACGCGGCCGATCGCGGCCGGTTGTCCGGCGAGGCTCGAGGCGGCCGACCCCAACGTCTTCTCGTATCGCTCGGCGGCGGCGGTCAGCGTCGTCGCCGCGTTGTCGAGCGGGGCGAAGTTGATCGCGCGCGGCACCTCTTTGAGAGTCGGGGGGACCTGAGGACGCCGCGGGTCGTCTATCGCCGCGAAGACACCATCCCTCACCTGGCGGTTGTGTTCCCCAACGTCTTCCTGCTTCCGGGTCAGTAGATCGTGCAGCTCCTTCACGTACTTCTGGACGGTGTCGGCGAGATCGGTGAACTCGAACGGGATCACGTCGGCATCCGCGAGGCGAACGACGGCGCTCCCGACGACCTCGGCGAGCGCCCGACCGTAGACGAACTCGGTGTCGAGGAAATGCGTGTAGAAGTAGAAGTCGTCGTAGACGGAGTGGTAGATGCCGTCCCGGTCTTCATTGCCGAAGCCCAGATCGAGCGAGGGGACCCCCGCGTGTTGCAAGAAGGGCGAGTAGTCCGACCCGGAGCCGAGCGCGCCAATCCGAAGGTCGCGGCGGTCCCGCGCGTCCTTCCGAACATCGCCCGAGCCGTGAGCAATCATCAGAGCCTGGCGCCGCTTCCAGACGCTCACCCCGGCTTCGGGATCCTTGACGGCGCGCGCCACATCGTTGATGAATCGCTCGAGCGAATGCGAGCCGCTCATGTTGAGAAAGCCGCGCCCGTTCCCGTCGGAGTTGATGTAGGCGACGGCGTGCTGCCGCAGATCGTCTGCGTGCGCCTCGACCCATTCGGTCGAGCCGAGCAGCGCCGGCTCCTCCCCATCCCAGGCGGCGTAGACGATGGTTCGCTTTGGCGCCCAGCCCCGCTTGCGGAGCTCGCCAAGGGCCCGAGCCTCCTCGAGCACGACCGACATGCCGCTGGCCGGATCGGCCGCGCCGTTCACCCACGCATCGTGGTGATTGCCGCGAACGACCCACTCGTCTGGAAACATCGACCCGGGAATCCTCGCGATCACGTCATACAGCGGTTTGATATCCCAGTTGAACGCGACCTTGAGATGAACCGTGGCCCGACCCGGTCCGATCCGGTACGTGATGGGGAGCCCGCCGCGCCACGGCTCGGGGACCGTCGGTCCCGAGAGAGCGGCCAGCAGCGGCTGGGCGTCGGCGTACGAAATCGGCAGCACAGGGATCTTGGTCAAGGTCGTCGCGTCGCGAAGGGCGAGGCGGCTGGCGGAGGGTGTCGCACCAACGCCGGGCGTCAGCGGGTCGCCCGGAGCCACGGGCATGTCCAGCACGCTGCCGCGTTGGACGCCGTCGCCGGGGCGCATCGGTCCGTTCGGGAAGACCGCGTCCGTTGCATAGCCGTCGTCTTTGGGGTCGGAATAAATGAGGCAGCCGACCGCGCCGTGCTCGGCGGCGACTTTGGGCTTGATGCCCCGCCACGACTCCCCGTACCGCGCGATGACGATGGCGCCCCTGACCGAGATGCCGAGGCGATCGAGCTGCTCGTAGTCTTCAGGCCGGCCGTAATTCACATAGACGAGCGGTGCGGTCACGTCACCGTCGATCGAATACGCGTTGTAGCTGGGAAGCTGTTCGACCTTCTGGCCGGACGTCGGGTCGACGTCCAGTGTGGGTTCTTCGAGCTTCGCCGTGAATTTCGTCGGTGCCACGAGCTCGAGCCGTCGCTCTTTCGGCGTGGGGAAGAGCACATCGAAACGCTCGATTGCGGCCTCCCACCCCCATTCCTTGAACTTCGCCAGGATCCACTCCGCGTTGTCCTTGTCGTACGGAGCGCCGACGTGATGCGGGCGGGCGCTGAGGCGCTGCATGTAGCTCTTGATATTGGCGGGTTGGGGAAGCGACCGGAACGCCTCGTCCCATCCGGTTGGCGACCCAACCTGGGCCGATGGCGACATCGTCGCGCCTGCGACAACCAGGCTCAACGCTAGCGGAACGATCTGCCGCATAGGGCCTCCTTCTGCATGGTTGGCAAATATTACCTCCTTGTGGCCCGGGAGCCGCGCGTTGCCAACCGCCTCTGACGGGCCTATCATCTTCCATATGCAGAGAAGAAAAACTCTTGGGCTCCTTGCGGTCGCTACGTTCGTGGCGGTCGCTGTCGCCTGGGTCGCTCTCGCCAGCCGCACGGACGTGCTTGCGGCCGGCAACATCGGCGTCATCACGGGCGTCGTGACCAGTGCGAAGGGTCCTGAAGCCGGCGTGTGGGTGATTGCCGAAACCGACGACTTGCAGACCAAGTTCCGGAAGATCGTGGTCACCAACGACCAGGGAAAGTACCTGCTGCCGGAGCTCCCTCAAGCGAGCTACAAAGTGTGGGTCCGAGGCTACGGGTTGACGGATTCGAAGCCGGTGACGGCGAAGCCGGATCAGAGCCTGAACCTCGCGGCGGTGTTAGCCAAGAACCCGCGGGAGGCGGCCGAGGTCTATCCCGCCAGCTTCTGGGCGGCCCTGATTGAGCCGCCGAAAGCCGAGGAGTTCCCCGGGACGGGTCCGCAGGGGAACGGCATCAACCCCTTGCTCAAGACCCAGTCCGACTACATCAACATCATCAAGTCGTGCGAGCGCTGTCACCAGCTCGGAACCAAGATCACCCGCACGATTCCCGACAGGGACCAGTTCGCGTCAGCAGCCGAGGCGTGGGATCACCGCGTGCAGAGGGGTCAGCGCGGGGCCGAGATGGCCAGCTTCCTGACGCGGTTCGGCCGTCCGCGCGCCTTGAAGATGTTGTCGGACTGGACCGACAGGATCGCCGCTGGCGAACTGCCGCCCGCGCCCCCTCGCCCGAAGGGCATCGAGCGGAACGTGGTGATCACGATGTGGAATTGGGGCGACCAATACGGGCTGGTGCACGACGAGATCTCGACCGACCGGAGGAACCCGCGGCTCAACCCCTACGGTCCGGTTTACGGCGTCGACTGGACGAACGACTGGTTCATGGTGACCGATCCCCTCGAGAACACCTCCACGCGGATGAAGATTCCGACCCGCGCGGATCGGTCGACGATCGCCGGGCTGCCGCAGAAGAACTTCAAGCCCTTCCGCTACTTTGGGGAAAAACCCGTTTGGGACAACCCGGCAGGTCCGCACAATCCCATGCTGGATGCCACCGGCCGCGTGTGGATCACGACCACGATCCGCGGGGCCGCGAACCCGTCGTGGTGCAAGGAGGGTTCGGACAACAAGTTCGCGCAGTACTTCCCGCTCGCGCGCTCAGGCAAGCAGGCCGGCTATTTCGACCCGAAAACGGGGAAGTTCACGCTGATCGACACGTGCTTCGGGACGCATCACCTCCAGTTCGCCGAAGACGCAGACAACACGCTGTACTTCAGCAATCCTGGCGGCAATTCGGTCGGCTGGATCAACACGAAATCGTATGACCGGACGGGCAACGAACAACTTTCCCAAGGGTGGTGCCCGACCGTGCTCGACACCAACGGCGATGGCCGAATCACCAAGCCGTGGAACGAGCCGGTCGAGGGGCGAGCGATAGGCGACGAAGACAGCGGGACCGCGAGGGTTGGCAAGTTCGATGCGAAGCTCGACACTCGAATCAGCCTCGGCGCCTACGGAGTGATCGCCAATCCGGTCGACGGTTCTCTCTGGGGTGCCACGGACGAAGTCGTCGTGCCCGGGCAAATCTTCCGCCTCGAGCGGGGCAGCAATCCGCCGGAGACCTGCAAGAGCGAGCGATACATGCTGCCCAAGGAGCTTGCGTACAGACCGCGGGGCATCGACGTCGATCGCAACGGCGTGATCTGGACGGCGCTGGCGGGCAGCGGCCAAATGGCCAGCTTCGACCGGCGGAAGTGCAAGGTCCTCAACGGGCCGAGCACGCTCGAGGGCCGGCACTGCGATGAGGGCTGGAAGTTCTACAAGGAGCCTGGTCCCTCATACAAGGGCACCAACATCCCAACCGAATTCAACTATTACAACTGGGTCGACCAGTTCAATACCCTGGGCCTTGGTGCGAACATCCCGATTGCCAACGGATCTGCCTCCGATTCGCTGCTGGTGCTCAAGCCGGACACCGGCGAGTGGGTCGTGCTCCGGGTGCCGTACCCGATGGGCTTTCACAGCCGCGGCGTCGACGGACGGATTGACGATCCGAATGGGGGATGGAAGGGGCGCGGTATCTATGCGTCCTACGGGGCGGATGCCGCCTGGCACGTCGAAGGGGGGCCGGTAGAGAAGGGGAACCTCGTGAAGTTCCAGATTCGCCCGGATCCGCTGGCCAGGTAACGGGATGAAGAAAAACCTGCTAGCGAGATCGCGCGGAAGATCTTGATCTGCGGGCGTAACGCGGTATTATTGCCCGACAAACCGGAAGGCTAAAGACAGACCAAGAGGAGGGCTAGATGACCCGGAGCCGCAATCTGGTGATGGGACTCACGTTCGTAGTAGTGCTCACCGCGCTCGGCGTCGCACAGTTTGCTTTGGAGCAGAAAGCCGTAGCGCAGGCCAAGGGTAGCGTCCAGGCCCCGCGGTTCGAAGTCGACCCGATGTGGCCTAAGCCGCTGCCCAACCATTGGCTCCTGGGGTCGACCATCGGGGTGTGGGTCGACGCGCAGGACCACGTCTGGATCGTACATCGAAGCTCCAACACGCTGAACGACAACGAGAAGGGCGCCGAGCTCAACCCACCGATCGCCGAATGCTGTAAGGGTGCCCCGCCCGTGCTGCAGTTCGACCAGGCAGGCAACCTTGTGTCCTCCTGGGGCGGACCGGTCAGGGGTGCGCCGTACGAGTGGCCGGAATCTAACCACGGGATCTTCGTGGACGGCAAAGGCAACGTCTGGATCGGCGGCAACGGCGGCAACGACGGGCAGGTGCTGAAGTTCACGAAGGACGGCAAGTTCATCAAGCAGAAGGGCTTCGGCTACGCCAATGCCGGCAGCACCGACACCTGGGCGTTCCGTCAGCCGGCGAAGATCTTTGTGGACGACGCGAGGAACGAGGCCTACATCTCCGACGGGTATGGCAACCATCGCGTCGCCGTGCTCGACGCCGAGACCATGGATTTCAAGCGGTACTGGGGTGCGTACGGCAACAAGCCGGACGACGTCAATTACGGCCGGTACAACCCGACCGCCCCGCCCCTGCAGCAGTTCCGCAACCCCGTGCACTGCGCGGACCTGTCGAAGGACAACATGCTGTATGTGTGCGACCGCGTCAACAACCGCATCCAGGTGTTCACGCCGGAAGGAAAGTTCATCAAGGAACAGTTCTACGGCAAGAACACGCTCGCCGCGGGCGCGGTGTGGGACGTCGCGTTCTCGAAGGATCCGCAGCAGAAGTACATCTACGTGGCGGACGGTCAGAACGAGAAGGTGTACGTGATCGAGCGGCAGTCGCTGCAGTTGCTGACGGAGTTCGGCGACGGTGGCCGTCAGCCGGGCCAGTTCTTTGGCGTGCACAGCATCGCGACCGATTCCAAAGGCAACGTGTATACGACCGAAACCTACGAAGGGAAGCGCGTGCAGCGGTTCCTGTTCAAGGGCGTCGGGCCGGTATCGGCGACCCAGGGCGTGCTCTGGCGCGGCACGTCGCGATAGGGTGTAACTCAAGCGCGCACCCGCCTGACGCGCGGTCGGGCGGGTGTGCGGCTTCCCCACAACCCCGCGCCTTTCACTACTCGCCGTCTACCGCGCTGTCTTGCTGATCCGATACAGCTTCGTGGCCGTCCGGATGATGAGGCTGCCATGCGCGACGGCTGGCGTGGCCAGCGTCATCTCGTTCAGCGAGTTCTTCGCGATCACTTTGAACGACGCTCCCGCCTGGATGACGTACGTGTCGCCGTCCTCGCTCATCGCGAAAACCTTCTGGTTGTAGGCCCAGGGCGACGCCGTGAAGCCGCTGGCCTCCGCCGAGACCCGCTGCCGTGCATAAATCTCCCTGCCGGTTTTTGCGTCGTGATTCGAGAAGAAGCCTCGGTCGAACAGCGTGTAGTAGGAGTCGCCGTACACGAGCGGCGTTGGGTTGTACGACGCGCCTGTTGGCGACGACCAGGCGATGTGCGCGTTGGACGTTTCGCCTGACTTGAGCGAGATGTCGCCCGAGGCGCCGGGGCGAATGGCATATGCGGGGCGAGCGGCGTCGGCGATGTAGCCCGAGCTGATGTACAACAGCCCGTGACGCGTGAACGGCGTCGGAATCGTAATCGTCGACATTCCCGAGAGCTCCCACAGGAGCTTGCCCGACAAATCGTAGGAGCGCACGCGGTCCGACCCCGCGGTGATGATCTCGCTCCGCAGGTCGTTCTCCCATACGAACGGCGTCGACCAATTCGTCCCCTCGGCCCGGCTCACGCGCCAGGCTTCCGCACCCGTTCGCGCGTCGTAGGCGACAAGAAACGACTGCTCGTCGTTGTCGTTGACGACATACACCCGATTGCGATGGAGGACCGGCGATCCCGCAGTGCCCCAGTTGTTCCGGGTCTTGAAGGGCCCCATCGGCTTCGACCACAGCGGCCGGCCGTTCAAGTCGAAGGCGAACAACCCGAGATTGCCGAAGTAGAAGTACACACGCTCGCCGTCGGTGACCGGGGTTTCCGACGCGTAGCTGTTCTTCAAGTGCCTGGGACGAGCTGGTGGGATCCCGCCGACTTCTCGCTCCCACCGGACCTTGCCTGTTTTGAAATCGATGTCGTACACGATCCACCGGTGCGGCGCCGTGGACGCGGGCCAATCACCGAGATACAAACCTGGCCGCGGCGACTCCTGCTGCGCCGTGTTCACAACCGTCGTCAGGAAGATGTGGTCGCCCCACACCACGGGAGAGCTCCAGCCGATCCCGCGGATGTCCGCCTTCCACACGACGTTCTCGGTGGGGCTCCACGTGTCGGGCAGCGCCGGATCGTCTGCGGCGACGCCGGCCGACAGCCCGCGGAACCGCGGCCACTCGTCGGCCAGAAGAGCCGTCGTCGTGATGGCCATCGCCGTCAGGCCGGCGAGCAAGCATGACCATCGCGATCGTGTCTGTGTCTCGTTCTTCATAAGTGGGAAACATACTACACTGCATCAAGGCCGGGAGATTGGCCGCACGCGTGCGCTTGCGAGCCGGAGTCCCTCTACGCTGACTGCCCCTGTGGGGTCGTTCAGTTCCATTCCCAAAATGAATCGCACCGCCGTCTGGCTGCTTGTCTCTGTCACGCTTGTCTCTATCGCGCTGCTGGCTCATACCGTGGAGGCAGGGCAGGGCGCTGTTCCTGGCGCCGCGTCAGCAGCATCGACCGCCCCCGTGAATCTCCCATTTCCGATCAGCGGGCCTCCTCCGCCCGAGCCTCCCTCGGTCATTGCGCGGGACGCGTCGGGTCGAGCCACGGTTCGTGCGGTCCGTCTGACGTCTCCGCTGCAAATCGACGGAAAGCTCGATGAGCCCGTGTACGAGACGGCTGCTTCGATGTCGGATTTCATTCAAAATGATCCGATCGAGAACGCGCCCGCGACCGAGAAGACCGAAGTGTGGGTCTTTTTCGATAACGACAACGTCTACGTCGTCGGACGATGTTGGGAGACCCGTCCGGAGCGGATGGTGGCCAACGAAATGCAGCGCGACAGCAGAAACATTCCGCAGAACGAGGGCTTCGCCTTCGCGTTCGACACCTTCTACGACCGTCGCAACAGCGTGTTCTTTGAGATTACGGCGGTTGGCGGACGCATGGATGGACAAGTGACGAACGAAAGTTCGGTCAACATGAGCTGGAATCCCGTCTGGCAGTTTGCGGTGGGCAGGTTCGAGCACGGCTGGACAGTCGAAACGAAAATTCCGTTCAAGTCGCTCCGCTACCGGCCGGGAACTTCCCAGATCTGGGGCTTCAACGTTCGCCGTCGGAACCAGTGGAAGAACGAGGTGTCGAATCTCGTGCCGATTCCGGCTTCGTTTGGGAATGCGGGGCATTTCCGGGCGATTTCGCTGGCGGCAACACTGGTGGGACTGGAGGCTCCGTCGGGTTCGAAGAACCTGGAGATCAAGCCGTTCGCGATTTCTGGCGTGACCACGGACAACGCCGTGCGCCCGCGGATCTCAAACGACGCGACCGCCGACTGGGGTGCGGATCTGAAATACGGAATCACGCAGAACGTGACGGCCGACTTCACGTACAGGACCGACTTCGCCCAGGTCGAAGCTGACGAGCAACAGGTCAACCTCACGCGCTTCAGCCTGTTCTTTCCGGAAAAGCGGGACTTCTTTCTTGAGAATCAGGGGACGTACGAGTTTGGCGGCGTTGGGGGCATTGTTGCGAATTCCTCTGCTGGTGGGGCCGGAGGCGGCGGCACGGTGAATGTGCCTGTCTTGTTCTACAGCCGTCGAATTGGTCTCGATCAGATGGGAAACGCCGTGCCGATCACGGCCGGTGGGCGCCTGACGGGACGTGTGGGCCGGTTCAGCCTCGGCGTGTTGAATATTCAGTCCGAAGAGGCGCTGCGGTCGGGCGCGGCGGCGACCAACTTTACGGTCGCTCGTCTGAGGCGTGACATCTTGCGAAAGAGCAGCGTCGGCCTGGCGTTCGCGAACCGCTCGATCAGCGAGAGCGGCGTCGGCTCGAACCTTGCGACTGGGTTCGATGGTGTGTTCAGGTTCTACGACAATCTGACCCTCAACGCGTTCTGGGCTGAGACCCAGAGCGCGGGCCGGCCGGGCGACGACACCAGTTACCGCTCACAGCTCGATTACGCCGGCGATCGATACGGCATTCAGGCGGAGCGGATGATGGTCGGCGCGAACTTCAACCCGGAAATCGGATACGTGCGCCATCCTGACATGCTTCGCACGTTCGGCCAGTTTCGGTTCAGTCCGCGGCCGCGGCGGAGCAAGACGGTGCGGAAGCTGTATTGGACCGGCTGGGTCGACTACATCGAGAACGGATCGGGCCGCGTCGATACGCGACAACAAGGCGGCGAGTTCGCGATCGATTTTCACAACGGCGATCGGTACAACCTCCGATATACCAACACATACGAGTTCCTGCCGGTGCCGCTTCAGCTCGCGCCTGCGGCAACGGTCGGGACCGGCGGGTACCAGTACGCCAGCGTCCAAACGGGCTTCAATTTCAGCCCCGTGCGCCAGTTGGCTTCCGGAAACGTGGCGCTGGAGTACGGCACCTTCTACGATGGGCACAAAACGACGGTCTCTCTGAGCCAGGGTAGGGTGGCTCTCCCCCCGCACGTTTCCGTTGAGCCCACATACTCGATCAACCGCGTCGAGCTGGCCCACAGTGCCTTCACGGCCCACCTCGTTGGCTCGCGCGTGAACGTCAACCTGACACCGCTGATGTTCGCGACCGCGTTGCTTCAGTACAATTCCACGGCTGGCGCCGTGTCGATGAACATTCGCTTCCGGTGGGAATACCAGCCCGGCAGCGAGCTGTTCGTTGTGTTGAACGAACAGCTCGACACGCTGGCAGGCGGGTTCCCCGCGCTCACCAACCGCGCGTTCGTCGTCAAGGTCAATCGCCTGTTTCGATTCTAAGTAATCCGTTTCGACCCACCGACCACACCATCGTGAGCCCGCCGGCGGCAGTCAATGCCGGAGCGACCTCGGATGAGAGAGTGGAGTCATGGACGGCCCGACCCCACGCGCAACAGACCGGCCTTCGCGCATTCGTCCGCGACCGTCAAATAGCGTTGAACGCTCTCTTTGCCGATCACGTACGGATTCGGTTCGCCCGGCTTGCGCTTCGCCAATGCCGGAAGCTTCTTCTTCGATCCATCGAAGTCGGTGTGGTTGGCAATGAGCACGTCGGCCCCAGCTCGGGCGACGATGTCCAGGAAACGGCGCGCGGAGTTGCTGTAGGTCTCGAACCAGAACCTGTCGGGCCTGTCGGACGTGATGTACGCGGCTCGGTTCTGCATCCAGTTGAACGCCGTGCCCCCCCATTCGGCCGCCAGGTGGGTTGTGCCCCCATCCCTGACGGGAACAAGCGTCGACAGCGTTCCCAGCGTGTGACCGGGGGTGACGTAGAGCGTCAGCGTCGTGTCACCGAGCGTGAGCTTCTGGCCATCGGTCGCCACCATGTCTCGCTTCGGCCTCGTCCCGGAGCTTCGATCGAGCAGGTCCCAGTCGGCGGCCGAGAGGATCACCCGCGTGCCGAAATGATCCTGCAGGTACTTGGCCCCGCCCGAGTGGTCGCCGTGGCCATGGCTCACGATGGCGTACTTGATCTTTGCGGGATCCAGGCCAAGCTTTTTCAAGCCGCCGACGACCTCGTCTTCAACCGAGTAGTCGAAGATCGTATCGATCAGAATGATCCCGTCTGAGGTGGTGACCGCCCAGGCCGAGTATTCCGTCTGGCCCACGAAGTAAAGATTATCGAAGACCTTCGCTGGCTCCGCGTGCCACTGTGAACGATCTGGAGGCCCCTGCGGCGCCGTCGCCGGCGCGCGCCCCTGCTGGGCGAGGGGAGCGGGCTCGGCGCAGACCCGGTTGAACAGGCCATCGTGCTCCTGCCCGGCTGCAGCCCTGGCGGCCGCCACGTGGGCATTGACGGTATCGGTGGAGGACTGTCCGAGCGCGGGCTCGGCGCCGAGTCCGACGGCAAGACCCACTGCCGAGAGCCAACCAAACGCGAGCCACTTCATGGCCGACCTCCTGCCACTGACGTCGCGCCGTACGGTAGCGCTGGGGTTGTCGGTGGTGGGGAATTATGACCGCCGACCTACTCGTATCGCAAGGCTTCGATCGGCTCGAGCCGCGACGCTTTGATGGCCGGCAGCAGGCCGGCAATCAGGCCGACGAGGGCCAGAATGGCGGCGCACGTAGCCACGAGGGGCACCGACAGAATCAGGTGGATGTCGGTCACGCGCTTGGTGTCGTCCAACAGCTCCGCGAGAAAGGGACGCGGGCTGAGGAACCAGACCAGACCGTAGGAGACCGCAATCCCAATCGCGCCGCCGGCGAACGTCGTGGCCAACCCTTCGAGAAGAAACTGGAGGAGGATTGTGCGCCGGCTCGCGCCCATCGCCTTTCGGATGCCGACCTCGCGGGTGCGTTCCTGAACGTTCACGAACATGATGTTCATGATGCCCACGCCGCCGATCGCCAGCGTCAGCACGCCGATGAAGGCGAGCACGATCTTCAGTCCGCCGACGATTCCGCCAACGATAGCGTTGGTCTGCTCCGAGCCGAACATGTTCAAGGCGCGCTCGTCGACTGCGTTGTAACGATAACGCGTGGCGAGGAACTCTCGCACCTGCCGGGCTGCGTCCGGCTCGAGCGCCGGCGCGACCGCCTGCCAGACAAACGGGTTTGCGTATCGGTTGTCGGTCAGCCCGCCCATCGTCGTCCACGGGATGAACACGCAGTAGCGGTCCGGCTGGTTGTAGTTCGAGAGTTGGACCTTCTCTTCCATCACGCCGACGATCTCGAACGACTGGCCGCCGATCCGGAACGTTTCGCCGACCGCCTGCATGGGGCCAAAGAGCTTTTTCTGGACCTCGCTGCCGATGAAGGCGACGCGGCGGCGGAACCGCACATCGTCTTCTCCGAGAAAGCGGCCGCCGGGCTGCGGGGTCTCGCTGCGCATCCCGCCGTAGGAAGCGGCAACGCCCCGGATGAGGTGGGAGGACTGCTTGTTCCGGTACACGACCGGAAACTCGCGCATGATCTCGGGGCTGACGTGCTTGACGAGTGGCAACTGGCCGATGGCGAGCACGTCGCCAGTGGTGACGCGCACGCGCATGCCCGCGCGCTCGCCGCCCGTTTGCAGGCTCGTCTGGCCCGGCCACGCCACCACGGTGCCGTCCGAGAACGCTCCCCGGAAGCCCGCATCGAAGGCCGCGCGCAATCCGTCCCCGTAGGCGAGCAGCACCACGACTGAAATGATGCCCCACGAGATGCCGAGCATCGACAGCGCTGCGCGGAAGCGATGGTGATACAGGCCGTACCAGGCCTCGCCAGCAACGTCGCGCAGCAGGGCCGGCGACAGCACCCGTTCCGATGCCGGTCGAGGAGATGGCCTGGGCCCCTTCATGTCAGATCTCGAATCTTAGCGCCTCGACCGGTGGGAGCTCTGCCGCGCGCCGCGCCGGATACGTCGATGTGATGATGCCGATGGCGACCAGAGTCGCGAGGGCAAACAAGGCGGCCTGCCACGACACGATCATCCCGGCGAAACGGGCCGGCAGCGGCGCCAGGTTCACCAGTTGGCACACGCCGACGGCCATGAGCAGTCCGGTTCCACCGCTCAACATTGTCAGACAGAACCCTTCGAGAAAGAACTGCCGCTGGATGACCCTCGTCGTCGCGCCGAGCGCCTTTCGAACGCCGATCTCGCGCGTGCGCTCCTTGACGGCGACGAGCATGATGTTCATGACGCCGATTCCGCCCAGAGCGAGCGTGACGACGCCGACAATCGTAAAGAACTGCTTCATGCGGCCAATCATGCGGTTGAACATCAACGTCTGGAGGGCGGTGTCCCACATGGTGACGGCCTGTTTGTCGGCCGGGTCGAACCCGTGCCGCCGCGCGAGCACCGCGCGAACGTGTCTCTCGAGCGGCCAGTCGATGTCTTCGATCCGGCCCGTCCGCTGGTCCAGAATCCTCGTCAGGCCGTCAACCACTTCCGCCTTCGGCGCCACGATGATGTCGGACAGCGTGCCGCGCGCGGCATCGCGCCTCGGCATGTCGCGCGCCATCGCGGCAAACGGGACGAAGATCTTGTTGTTGTCGGGACCGCTGTAGTTGCTGTCCTGGTTCTTCTTTCGGATCTTGCCCACGACGGTGTACGACGACCCATCGAGCGTGACGGCCTCGCCCAGGATGTTGCGTTTGCCGAACAATTGCTCGGCCATGTCGAAGCCGACGATCGCCACACGTGCTTCTCGCTCCTCGTCCCCCCAATTGAAGCTGCGGCCGTACTCGAGATCGATGGTCCGAATGTCCTGATACGGCGGCTCGATGCCGTGGACGCCAGCGCTCGCGGCGTTGTAGGCGCTCTTCACTCTGACACCATTCCGTTGTAGCTCGGGGCTGACGACGGCGATCATCGAAGACCGCGTGGCAAGGGCGCGAGCGTCGTCCAGCGTGAGGTGGATCTCGGTGCCCGCCCGCTCACCCCCCGCCTGCAGGCTCGTGCGGCCGCCCCGGACGATCCCCACGTTCTTGCCCAGCTCTCGCAGGACGTGTTCGTTGCCGCGCTGAAAGCCTTCGCCCGTCGCTGAGAGGACGACCACCGCGATCATTCCCCACAGGATCCCGAACATGGTCAGAATGGTGCGCAGCGGGTTCGCGCGCAGGTTCTGAATCGACTGGGCGAATGCATCGACCACGCTCGAACTCCGTCTCGGGGCCGCAAGGCCTCCGCTACGAGGGCAGGACGACGGTATCGCCTTGTTTCAGCCCTTCGAGGATCTCGATGGTCGTGCCGTTGCCGACACCGACCTTCACTGCGGTCTTCTTCCCGCTCTTCTTCGCGCCGACGACGACGAGGTTGACGAACGTGTTCTTCTTGGCGTCGTAGATAACCGCCGCTTCCGGCACGAGCACCGCGTTGGGGTGCTCCTCGAGCACGATCTCGGCGTTCGCGGTCATGTTGGCTTTGAGTTCCAGGCCGGGGTTTTCGATCGAGACACGCACCTCGAAGTTCGTCACGTTGTCCTTCTCGACGCCCATGGGCGAGACCTGCGTGACGCGACCGTTGAACGTCTTGTCCTTGAAGGTCTCGACGCGAATGCGCGCGGGCTGACCGAGGCTGACACGGCCGATGTCGGCTTCGTCCACCTTGCCGCGCACGAACACGTGCTCGATGTCCCCCAGTGTCATGACGAGCGTCCCGTTGGCGCCGAGGTTGAGAATCGACGAAACGGGACTGCCGATTTCCAGGTCACGGGTCAGCACCGTCCCGCGGATGGGCGCACGGATGGTCGCGTTGGCGACGTCCTCGGCGGCGCGATCGGCGGCGGCTCTCGCCTGCGCGACCTGCGCCTGGGCCTCGGCCACCCTCGCCCGGCTGATCGCGAGCTGCGACTCGGCGGCCCTTTTCCGGTTGTCGGCCATCTCGACGGCACCGAGCGCCTCGTCGAGAGCGGATTGAGGGATCAGGCGCTGCTCGAACAGCCTGGTCGCGCGCGCGAAGGCGCGCCCGGCGAACTCCCTGTCGGGCCCTTCGGCCTCGACAACATTCTTGTTGAACTGGGCTTGGGCCGCTTCGAGCGACGCGCGCGCGGCCAGCAAGTTGGCCTCGGCGCCGCGAAGCGCGGCCTGCAGCTGCTCCTTGTCGAGCACCACCAGCACGTCGCCCACGTTGACGACATGGTCGACGTCCACGCGGAGCGCCTCGATGATGCCGTTCGCCTTGGACTTGATTTCGACCTTGGTCATCGGTTCGATCTTGCCGGTCGCCACGACCGATCGAACCATCGTGCCCAGCTCCGCGACGGCAAGACGCGAGGGGTCGAGGTCGGGCGATGCGCCCCTGAGCGTGGCTAGCCCGGCGGCAGCCAGAGTCGCAAGCAGCGCGAGACCGATGCCCAGACGCAGACCCTTCCACGAGATCTTCATGCCCGCGTGCATACAGCCTTCTGACGAGGACCACCCGACAAAAGTTCGGAGGACAGCCGGGCACAAGCGAAAGACCAGGCGAAGGTGGAGGCCGTCCGAGCGATCGTAATATGGTCGAATCCTCCGGGCCCGTCCGCCCGGGATCGCAAGGTGTCACCCATGACGATGTTGGCTCCCTTCTTTGCACGGCTTCAGTCGAGCGGCGTTGCCACCACGATCGGGCAATCGCAGCTGCTGACGGGACTGCTCAGCTCGATCCACCTACTCGGCCTCGCGCTCCTCGTCGGGGGCACGCTCGTGTCGAGTTTGAGACTCCTCGGCGTGATCCTCCCGGATCGACCCGTGGCCGAAGTCACCGGTGCGCCAGGGCGCGGCATCGTGATCGGGCTCGTCATCAGCGTCGTGAGCGGGCTCCTCTTGTTCGCGCCGAGAGCTTCAACCGCGGTTCAGAACGGCATTTTCCAGGTCAAGATGCTCCTGCTGTCCGCAGCAGCGCTGTTTTATTTCGCGTTCTATCGAAACGTCGCACGTGGTGGCGACGATGCGCGCCTTCGGCTCAGATTCACCGGGGCGCTGGGAATCGTGTTGTGGTTTGGCGTCGTGCTGGCCGGATGCGCGTTCATCTTGCTCGAATAGGATGTGACCATGTCCCTGATGAGTCTCTGTACGTGGGTCGAAGGCACGCCCATTGGCCTGTTTGTGCGGGAGTCGCTGTGGGGCTTTCCGACTCTCGTTGCGATCCATATCCTCGGTCTCGCGGTATCGGCGGGCACGGTTGTGTGGTTCGATCTCCGGCTGCTCGGTGTGAGCATGCGCCGATCTCCCGTCTCGGCCGTCTATCGCCAGCTCATGCCGTGGGCCTTCGGCGGGTTCTTCGTCATGTTCGTGACCGGCAGTCTCTTGGTGTCGGGGGCTGCGACAGCCGCCTACGGGAATCTGTATTTTCGGATCAAAGGTAGCGCGCTCCTGCTCGCCGGCGCGAACGCACTCGTGTACCACGCCGTCACCGAACGACGGATCGCGCAGTGGGACGGGGCCGAGCGCCCGCCGCTCGCGGCCCGCATGGCCGGCCTCATCTCCGTGGCCCTGTGGGCCATCGTGATCGTTGCCGGACGGATGATGTCCTACACGCTGTATTCGCACTAGCGAGGAGGGCCGCGATGAATCACCCGACCGTCATCAAGCCGGCCGCCGTTGCCGAATGGCGAGCCGACAAGATGGGCAAGAGCACCATCTTCGAGTCTGCCCGGCTGCTGGTAGGGCTGAACAGCTTCGAACCCGGGCAGTCTCACGCGCTTCACGCCCACGTCGGGATGGACAAGGTGTACTACGTGCTCGATGGCGGCGGCGTTTTCCTGCTCGACGGGCGAGAGCTGCCGATGGCGGCCGGCGACCTGCTGGTGGCGCCCGACGGAGTGCCGCACGGCGTGAGGAATACGGGACCGGCGCGGTTGCTGGTGCTGGCCGTCCTCGCCCCGGCGCCCTAAACCTTTCGTGCTAACGTCGAGCCTCCGACCTTCGTTTTCCAGTCTGGCATCCGTGAGGAATTAATGACCGCCACGACCGCATCACCCTTCCGGCCACCGTCGCCAGGCGCGTGGGATCTGGAGCGCACGCACCTGACGCGACCGATATCCCAGTTCTCGGCCCCCATCTTCCCGGCGGCCATGATGCGCGGATTCCGCCAGAGCATGCGCCACTATGGCCTGCTACTGGACTGTCTGGAAGTCGCCGTCGTCAATGGATTCCTCTACGCGTGCGCCCGACCCGTTGGTGCGCCGAAAGGCGCGAAAGCACCGCCGCCCCGTTGGCTGCTGAAGTTGCTCTCTTATGTTCATCCGGAGATCAGGTGGCGCGTGCGACGCGCCGACGACGTGTTCAGCAGACGCTTGTGGCGGCAGGACCTCGCGTGGTGGGACGAAGAGGTCAAGCCCGGAATGGTGGCTGAGGCCCGCGCGCTTACCTCCGAAGACATCGCCGTCTGTTCGACGCCGGAGTTGGTGGCGCACTTGAGGCGCGCGGTCGCGTTCCTCTTGAGAGCCATCGAAATGCATCACCGCTTCAATGCCACCGTGATGGTCCCGCAGGGCGACTTTCTCGTGCACACCATCGAGTGGACGGGGTTGTCGCCGTCCGAGATTCTTCAGACGATGCAAGGCCTGTCGCCGCTCTCGGCCGGGGCGGTCGAAGAGCTCGACCACGTGAAGACGGCGCTCCGCGCCGACCCCGGGGCGATGAAGTTGCTTGTCTCGGACCGGTCGGCCGGCGGCATTCTGGAGGGCCTCGGAGCCAGTCCGGATCCCGTCGGCACTGCCGTGCGGCAATACTTGGACGTCGTTGGCCTGCGCATTCTCGGCAGCTACGATCTGGCGACTCCGCATGCTCGCGACAATCCGGATCTGCTGCTCAGAATCCTCCGCGCCGCCGTAGGGGAGCAGGAGCATGCGGTCGGCCGGTCGGCCGCCGAGCAGGCGACCACGGCCGTGCGCGCTCGAGTTCCCACACCGCACCGCGACGAGTTCGACGCCTTGCTGGGCGAGGCCCGGCTCACGTACCGGCTCCGCGACGAGCGGAATTTCTACGGCGATGCTTTGGCGTCAGGCGTGATGCGTCGAGCCATTCTCGAAGCCGGCCGGCGACTGTGCGATCAGGGAAGGCTGAACGACCCCGAGCACGCCGTCGACGCCACCGAGGACGAGATTGTCGACTTGCTCGAAAGCCGCCGCGGTCCCTCCGCAGGAGATCTGGCGGAACGCGCTCGCTATCGAGCAGAGACGCCCATCGAAAGCGCACCCGCCCACCTCGGCTTTCCTCCGTCCGCACCGCCGTCCATGGACTGGCTGCCACCCGCCGCCCTTCGCCTGCAGCGTGGGCTGGACCTGACCCTCACCTTGATGTTCGGCGTGCACGACGCCGCCCCTCGGGGCAAGACGCTCAAAGGATTCCCGGCGAGCTCCGGCATCTACGAAGGCACGGCGCGCGTGGTGCGCGATGCCTCGGAGCTAGGCTCGGTGCAGGCTGGCGAAATCCTCGTCACATCTGCAACGAGTCCCACCTTCAATGTCGTGCTTCCGCTCCTCGGAGCGGTCGTCACCGAGCGCGGTGGCGCGTTGAGCCACGCCGCGATTGTCGCGCGGGAATATGGCCTCCCGGCCGTCGTGGGCTGTCCTGGGGTGCTCGACTCGATCAGGACCGGAACGCGCTTGCGAGTCGATGGCGGCACGGGAGAGTTGTGGATCCTCGGCTAAGAGCATGAGGGACGACAGTCGGCCGGCGCATTCGCACCAGCGCCGCGTGCTCGTCGCGGTAACGATGGCGGCAGCGCTGACGCCGCTCAATTCCACGATGATTTCGGTGGCGCTGCCCTCCATTGCCGCCGACTTTGGCGCCGCGGCGCCGACCGTGACCGTGTGGGTGGTCACTGGCTACTTAATCGCCACGCTTGTGTCGCAAATGCCGGCCGGGAGCGTGGCCGACCGTCTCGGGTACGCTCGGGCGCTCAGCACCGGGCGCTGGATGTTTGCCGCGGGAACGCTCAGCGCATCGCTGGCGCCCCGGCTCGGTGCCGTCATCGCCGGGCGCCTCCTCATGGCTGTGGGCGGTGCGCTGCTCATGCCGACAGCGATGGCCATGCTGCGCAGCGTTGTTCCACAGGAGCGGCGGCCGCGCGCCTTCGGTCTGATGGGCGCGGTGATCGGCAGCGCGGCAGCGTTGGGCCCCGCCCTCGGTGGGTTGGTCTCCGCCCGACTGGGCTGGCGATCGCTCTTCTTGGTCAACCTCCCGCTGCTGCTGGTGTCTTGGTGGCTCCAGCCGCCGGCGTTGGTTGACGAGCGGCCGCGCGGCGAGCGACCGGGCTTCGACTGGACGGGGAGCCTATTGCTGGCCGTAGCGCTGGTGCTCGTGGTCGGCGCGACCAGGACAGCGGTCCCGTTCGCCTACTTCCAGGCTGCGAGTGCCTTGATCCTGCTTCTGGTCCTCCTCGCATGGGAACGTCGCGCGGCCGCGCCGGTCATCGATGTGGGTCTGTTTCGGCGCACGGCCTTTGCTGCAGGCGCGGGCGTGATCGCGCTGCAGAACCTCGCAATGTATGCGCTGCTGTTTCAGATTCCGTTCCTTTTCGGCGCGTCGCCGCAGTCGACTGGACCTCGCTTGGGTCTCGTGGTGATGGCGATGACCGCGACCATGGCGGTCTCGTCGCCAGTGGGCGGGTGGTTGGCCGTATGGGCCGGCATCAGAGCGCTCGTGTTGTGTGGCGGCACGCTCGGCGCCGCTGGGATCGCGGCACTTACGCAGCTGCCGGCGTCGGCCCCGCCGGCGGCCATCGCCGCCAGGCTCGTGCTGGTCGGACTGGGTCTCGGACTGTCTACCGGCCCTTCGCAGGCAGCGGCGCTGAGCGCCGTCGATCAACGGTCCAGCGGCATGGCAGCGGCGATGGTGTCGATGCTGCGCTACCTGGGTGCGATTGTCGGAACGGCCGTCCTTGGCTTCGCTCTGGCCGGTCGTGGCGTCGACCTGGCCCGACATCACGTCGCGCTGTGGGTGTTCGTCTCGGCGTTCGCCGCGTCCGGGTGCTGCGCGTTCGGGTTGCCCTCGCGGTCGAAACAAAGGTCCGAGGCTGCCATCGGCGTCGCATCGGCCGCTCGCTGATCGGAGGGTTCCGTCGCCCATCCCGGATGGCGCCCTGCCGAGAAGCCAGGGCAGGGGAGCGCCACGGCCGGGACCGATTGACGCACGGCGAGCAGATCGAGGAGTATCCACACGAGACGAACGAGATGAATCAGACGCGCGTTACCAGTGAGAGGAGGACGCTTATGTCCCATCAACTGCGTCGGCACACACAAGATGGATCGACCGCGCTCGGTCGTCGAGCGATGCTCCGGTACTCGGTAGGCGGAGGCGCCGCGCTTGCTGCGACAGTGCTCAGCGGTCTTGCGGGCGAGGCAGCTATCGAGCCTGGTCAGGCGGCTTCGCCCGCGGCTCCGCCGCCTGCGCTCTCGAAGAGCGTCCGGCGCGTGGTGACCGGTCACAACCGGGACGGGAAGTCCTACATCATCAGCGACGAACTGGTCGCGGTCAGCAGCATCTGGACGACCACGCCCGAGCAGCCGCTGGGCGCGCCCCCTTCAGGAGAGGCACGGCTAATCGCCCACGCAACCGGCGACACGCGTTGCTTCGTGGCAACGATTCAACCTTCGAAAGCCCCCAAGCCCGACCTGACCAACCGCATCGGCTTCCACCGAACGCCGGGCATCGCCTATTGTTTTCTGCTGAACGGCCAGATCGTATTTCTGACCGACACCCAGGAGGTGACGGTCAAGGCAGGCGAGGTGGTGGTTGAACGGAATACGCTCCACTCGTGGCGGAATGACACCAACGAGCCTGTCAGTATGTTAATTACGACCGTCAACGGGGCCGCGTGACACGATCCCTCGAATCCAGATTTTCCACGACAACACACGCGCATTCCGGAGGTTGACGATGGGCAAGACTCTTGGTTCAACACGGTTCAATCGGCGGGACGTGCTCGGTCTGCTCGGCGTGGGGACTGGACTCGGGCTGATCGCGGCGACGAGAGGGGTTGGGGAGCTGATGGCCGCTCCCTTCCAGGCCGCGAACGTCGTCGGCAGGACGACCCAAATTCCGCGCGGCGCCATCATCCGCACCATCTTGAAGGATCTCCCCCCGGAAGGACTCGGCAACGGGGCAATTCTGTTCCACGAGCACATGTCCTTCGATTCCACGTTTTTCGACAGGATGCGGCCGCCGAACCTTCCCAAGCCGACGACGCCGACGCCGCCCTCGTACCTGGAGAATGTCGATCTCATCACGGAGGAAGTGAAGGCCTCGGGCAAGGAGGGGGTGGGTTGTATCGTCGACGGCGGACACCGCGACATGGGCACCAGCTACGCGAACCTGAAAACCATCGCGGAGCGCTCAGGGGTTCACATCGTCGCAAGTGGAGGCTACTATCTGCAGACCACCTACCCTCCGGAAGTCTCGACCCAATCGGAAGACCAGCTCGTGGAGGGACTCGTCCGCGACGCGGCTGCGGGGCGCTGGGGCGCGTTCGGTGAGATTGGCAGCTCGCCGGAGATGACCGCTGACGAACGAAAGGTGTTTCGGGTGATCGGCAAAACGCAGCTTCGTACGGCACTGCCGATCTTCACGCACACGTCGCATGCGGGCTGCAAGGCATGCGCACTCGAGCAGTTGGACATCCTCGAGAAAGTGGGTGTGAACCCTCGGAATCTCTGCATCGGGCACCTGTCCGATATCACCGATGACCCACGTGCGGAGACGCACAAAGCGATTGCCAAGCGCGGAGTGTTCCTCGGCTTCGACACCGTCGGCCACCAGCTCGGGCAGGGCGACGCGAAGAAGCTCTCGCTCATCATGGCGGTGCTCGAGGCCGGGTACGAGGATTACGTGATGCTGTCGGCCGATTTTGCCTCCGAGCGAGAGACGAAGTTCAATGGCGGAGCGGGGTACTCGTCGGTCACGTCCGTGTTCCTTCCTAAGCTTCGGTACGCCGGCGTGAAGGAAGCGACACTCCACAAAATCATGGTCGACAACCCGAAGCGCTTCCTCGCGTTCGTGCCAAAGAAAACGTCGTAGACGGTGTCGGAAAAGAGTCTGCTACTTGCCGAGCTCTCGGTAGATCTTCTCGACGTTCGCTTTCGCCTGCTGCATGCCGTAACCCTTGTATCTGTCGGGGAGTTGCAGCGTTGCCGCCGCTTCTGCTGCGGTCTTGCCGGCTTTGATGGCCGCCTGCACGGCGCCTAGAAAATCCCGGTTGAAATCGGCGTATTCCTGCAGGTCGTTCCACGTCATGGTTCTCGGATTTGCAAAGATCGCCGAGCCGGCGCCCGCATCCTGTGGCATCAGCGACGCTTCGTCGTGGCCGGTCGTGACCCGATTCACGCCTTTGATCTCCGCGACCGCCCTGGCGAGTGTTTCCGGGAACGCCACCCCGCTTCCTCCATTGGCCACGTCGATGAACGGCGCAGCCTTGCTGGGAAACAGATCGCCAAGGTGTGCCAGGCGCTTCTCCGGAAACACGACGACCAAATCGCCGTCGGTGTGCCCGCGCCCGAAGTAGTACAAATCCATTCGGTCGAGTCCGTCGAGGAGCGTCAGTCGGTCAGCGACCGTTTTGTTCGGAAGGAATTTCGCATTGGATCCCTTGAAGGCGTCCATCTTCTGCATGGCCGCTTTCGTGTTTGCGTGCGCGACGATCTCGGTCGCCGTCGGGAACTCGACGTTGCCGCCCGTGTGATCGGCGTGGGTATGCGTGTTGATGATCATCGTCACGGGCTTGTCGGTGACCGCCTGGATCGCCTCAAGGATTGGCCGGCCCCACCCGGGCAGCTTCGTGTCGATGAGCACGACGCCGTCGTCCCGCATGAGCGCCAGTGTGTTGCCACCGCCGCCGGTCAGGACGTACAGAATGTCCCTGACATTCAGCGTTTGCATTCTGACGGCGCGGGGGCCCTGCGCCTGGCCCTGGTACTCGCCGGCCGCCGATGACAGCGCGCCGACAGCCACGAGCGCGCTCAGCACGATCATTCGCGTCATATGACCTCCCCGGAAGTCAACGACCGTCCGCCGCCAGCGAGGCGGAGATGATCTCCTCGTCGTTGCGGGCGTAAATGTGCTTGTTGGCGTACGCCGGGTACAACCAGTTCACGCTGACCAGCTCGCGCCGGTTCTGCGGGGGGGAAGTGGGCTTGATCAGCTGGGTGCGGCTGATTTCCTGATAGCCCTCGGGGCTCGGCTTCACGATGATGAGCTCGCCGCGGTCATTGTTGATGAAGAGTCGATCATCCTGACGCACGATCACGCCAGAGGCCCAGCGCGCCCGCTCCTTGGTCACGGCTTGCGTTTCCCAAACCCGCTCGCCCGTCTTGGCCCTGAGGCAACGGAACTGACCGTAGCTGCAGATGCCGTAGATGTAGTCGCCGATGACGACCGGCGTCGTGATGACGGCATGCAGTCCATCGGTCTGGATCTCGCTGTCGCTCTTCCCTTTCCAGAGCACGGTTGCAGCCGGCTTCTTGTCGTCGAGCGTGAGCATCAGCGGGCCATCGTAGAAGGTGGTGAAGAAGAGCTGCGAGCCGATCTGCCGAGGAATCGCCACCGTCATCGACCCGCCCACCTTGTAGGGCTGCTCCCAATACACCTTCCCTGTGACCGGGTCCAGCGACGCCACGGCGCCGGGATACCAAATGATGAGCTGCCGCGCGCCGCCCGCTGTGATGATGATCGGTTGCGCCACACCGAGCTCGGTTTCCGAGGACAGCGCCCGCCAGATTTCTTTCCCCGTCATCTTATCGAAGGCCACAACCTTGGAGTCGGACCTGCCACCGACCAGGCAGATCAAACGTTCGCCGTCCACGAGCGGAGCGCTGGCGAAGCCCCAGTCGAACGCCCACTTCAGATGGTCGGCGCCGTAGTCGGCCGCGTAATCTTTCTTCCACCGAATCGCACCGGTCTTGACATCGAGGCATAACAGCTTGCCATCAGCGCCCAACACGTAGACGCGATCGCCGTCGACGGTTGGCGTCGCCCGGGGCCCGACGGGCCACGAAATGCCGCGATAATCCGCGGTCCACTCCTGCGTCCAGAGGATCTTGCCGGTCTTTTCGTCGAGCGCCAGCGCGCGTTCAGTGCCACGAGGTCGCTGGGTCTCGACCCAATCGAGGACGAACACCCGGCCGTCGGCGACCGCGGGCCCGGCGTATCCGGCCCGGACCGGCGTGCGCCACAGCACCTTCAGCCCGCTGGAGGGAAACTTGTCCAGAATGCCCGTCTCGTTCCACACGCCGAGCCGTCCCTTGCCGGCGACTTCTGGCCAGTCGTCGGCGCGCGGGGCGCAGACTGCGGCTACGACGAACGCCATCGCTAGCCAAACACCGAGACGTCCAGTTCTGACGGATCTCATCATGACGAACTCCCTCCAACTCATCGAGCGCCCTCACTTCTTGAGGAACGCCAGCAGCAGTCGATTCGCCTCAGCCGGCTTGTCGAGCATCAGCCAGTGCGACGCGCCGGAAATCTTCTCGTACTGAAACGACCCTCGGATTCGCTCTCCAGAACTTCGCATGGGCGCCTCAGTCAGATATGCGTCCCCGTCGCTCCAGATACCGAGGACCGGGCAGAGCACGGGCGGAGGAGGCGCGGCGGTCCCCGTGGCCGGCAGGAGGCCGGTCGCGCGATACCAATTCAAGGCGGCCGTCAGGGCGCCTGGGCGAGAGAGGTTGGCAATGTAGCGGTCGGTGTCGACCGTGTTGCGCGCCCAGTCTCGGAACAATTGCCAATTCTGCTGCCGCAGCTGCTCTTCGGCGACGCCCGCCTGCCGGAAGAACGCGATGTACCAGGACTTTTCCCGCTGCTCGATCGTTGTCGGTCCTCCCGGCGCTCCCACCGAAACGGCGACGTATCGCTCCACGCGATCCGGGTGCTCCGCGGCCAGGCGCCAGCCCACCGCGGCACCCCAATCGTGCGCCACGAGTTGGACTCGCCCGACGCCCAACTGATCGAGGATCCCGAGGACGTCGCGGATAACGATGGGAATGCCGTACTCCTTCGGATCGACTGGCCGCGGAGCCTCGCCGAATCCACGAAGGTCTGGCGCGATCACCCGAAATCCGGCGTCAGCGAGCGCGGGAATTTGGTACCGCCACAACTGACGGTCGTCGGGGAATCCGTGCAACAGGAGGACCACCGGGCCGGTTCCATGGTCCACGACCGGGAACGACAGCCCGTTCACGCTCACCGTTTTCGTGACCGCTCCCAAATCGATGACGCGCGGTCGCTGCGCCGCTGGCAGCCCGAGGCGCGCGTCCCGCATCGCACCGAAAGCGGCGAGGGGACGGGCCGCCGAGGCGCGACCACCGGGCATACAAAGAATCAGGGTCGCCGCCAGAGCCCATAGCGTTACTCCCAGCCTCACCGTCATGAGCATCTCCCGTTGAGCGGACCTGTTGTACGCGTTGTGCTTGGCAATCTTACATCCGCCACGGTCGGAGGAGGGCCCTGGCGTCGCCGGCACGACGCGTCGACCCCAGGCCCCGGCGCTGGTTCGGCGCTTCGAAAGCTGGGCCGGTGGTGTACACTCTGCCCGCCCTTCGATCTAGATCAACAAGAGGTCTGCTGTGAAGGGGACCGCTCGAACGGGCGCGTTCAGATCCTCGACAACAACTTGAACTACGTGCGCGAGATCAAGTACGACCCTCCCCAGCCCGATGGGTGGGTTGCGCCGATTCCCGCGTTCGGCAAGCGGCAGGACGGCAAGCTGGTCGGACAGTTCGGGACGGCGGGCCGCAAGGCGGGGCAGTTCGGGTGGGTTCACGCGCTGTCCTGCCACACTCCATCCAGACCGGTCCACCAAGTCAACATCGGGGCGTTGAGAAGGTGTGTATTTCGCCTTACTTTCGCCTATCTTATGATCGCGGCAGGGCGTAATCTCTTGGTTAACTCCGAGAGAAGTGACTCGCGCGTACGGTGTGAAGCATAGGAGGCGGGCTGATGAATATGAACAAAGGATCGGCAACCGCGTTCGGCCTGGCCGCGGCGGCCTTGCTGGCGCAAGCGGTTGGCGCGCAGGCACCGGCAAGATCGGGCGCGCGCCCTGTGACATTCACGAAGGACGTAGCGCCTATTATGCAGCGGTCGTGTCAGAACTGCCATCGACCCGATTCAATGGCGCCGATGTCGTTCCTGACGTACGAAGATGTTCGTCCCTGGGCTCGGGCAATCAAGCAGAAAGTAAGCGCTCGAGAGATGCCGCCCTGGTATATCGATCGAACTGTGGGGATCTCCAAGTTCAGTGACGATCCTTCACTCTCCGATCAGGAGATCCAGACCTTCGTGGCGTGGGTGGACGGGGGAGCCGAGAAGGGCGCTCTTGCCGACATGCCCCCTCCGCGCCAGTTTCAGAACGCCGACATCTGGCACATCGGCAAGCCCGATCTCGTCATCAAGTCTGTTCGCCATACCGTGCCTGCCACCGGTTCCGATTGGTGGGGCGATTATGTGGTTGATACGGGTTTGACTGAGGACCGGTATTTGAAAGCGGTCGAGACCAAGCCGTCATCGGGCGCCAAGAAGGTCACGCATCACGCCGTGACGTTTCTCCTGCAGGACGAAGGCACCCCCGACCTCGTGGGACGGAGAGCTCCCCAGGGTCGAGTGGGTGAGACCGGTGGATTCCTCAACGAATACGCCGTCGGCAAGAACGGCGACCTGTTCCCGGAGGGCACAGGGCGCTTGGTGAAAGCCGGTGCGAAGATTCGTTTCAACATGCACTATCACCCGGTCGGGGAAGAGACCGTCGACGAGAGCGAGGTCGCGCTTGTGTTCTATCCGAAGGGGTACAAGCCGAAGTACTACATCGAAGCCTTGCACACGGGCGACGCCGAGGACCTCGATCTGCCGGCGGGCGTCGACAACATACGCTCTGACGGGTACTCGCGCTTGACGAAGAACTCGCGCCTCACCTCGTTCCAGCCGCACATGCACAATCGGGGCAAGGCACAGTGCATTGAAGCCATCTACCCGGATGGCAAAGTTGAACAGCTCAACTGCGTGAACAACTATAAGTTCGGCTGGCACATCGTCTACAACTACGCCGAAGACGTCCAGCCGCTCTTGCCGGCCGGTACGATGATCCATGTGATCAGCTGGCACAACAACACAGCCTCGAACCGCTACAATCCGGATCCGCGGAACTGGGTCGGGTTCGGTCAGCGGTCGATCGACGATATGGCCTTTGCGTGGGTGAACTACGTCTGGCTCACCGACGAAGACTTCAAAGCGCAGGTCGAAGAGCGCAAGGCTAAGGATCGAAAGGTCACGACGACGCAGCAACCGTAGCAGACGACCACCGCGCCGCGGGGACGGTTCTTCACCTGTCCCCGCGATGCTGCACCTGCTGTCTGCCGGTGTCAGGTCGGTGGAAGGTCATGGAAAAACACGGACCACGCATGAAATATCTGCTCGTTGCTATTCTGCTGGCCCTGGCCTCGTCCGGGTCGCACGCGCAGATCGGGCAACAGCTGGGTCAGATCCGGTACAACGCCGGTCAGAGCATCGTCCCGGTGTTCGAAGGCTGGGAAAAAAACGCCGATGGGACGTTCAATCTGGTGTTCGGGTACATGAACCGGAACTACAAGGAAGAACCGGAAATTCTCATCGGGCCGAACAACAGCTTCTCACCCGCGCCTGCCGACCAGGGGCAGCCGACGCACTTTTACCCCCGCCGGCAGCAGTTCATGTTCAAGGTGAAAGTGCCTGCCGACTTTGGCAGGAAGGAACTCGTCTGGACGTTGACACGCGGCGGTCAGACGGAAAAGGCCTTCGGCACGCTGTTGATGGAAGAACAGTTGACTGACGTGGTCATCAGCGAGAACCGCGGCGGGCTGGGGAACGACTCGGTTACAGCCAAGCCCAATCAACCGCCGAAGATCTCGCTCGACGGTTCGGCAGCGCGGACCGCCGCCGCCGGTGAAGCCGTGACGCTGACCGTATCGGCGAGCGACGACGGCATTCCGGCGCCGCCGCCGCGCGGCCGTGGAACCGCCCCGGTCGCTGTCGCCGACGGTGTGCCGCTCCAGACGACGCGCGAGCGCCCGACGACGCAGGCCATCGTAAAGCCGAGTCGCGAAGGGCTCGCCGTCACGTGGACGCACTGGCGGGGTCCAGGTAAATTGACGTTCGACCCGACGACGGTGGTCGTCAAAGACGGGAAGGCGACGACGCGTGTCACGTTCAGCGAACCGGGCACGTACGTCGTCAGGGCCTATGCCGACGACGGGATCATTGCGGTGCCGGCGGACGTGACGATCAACGTGACGGGAAAGGCGACCCCGTGACGACGACATGCGTTGCGGAGGCCAGATGTTGTTGGAGGTTGGCTATGCGGAAGAATGCAGGACTTCTCGGCGCGGCGTTGCTCCTTGTCGCCACGCCGCTCATCGGCGCCGGCGAGGACGTGACGCTCAGGGGCGAGGTCGTGGACGTGTCGTGCTACAGCAAGCAGGGCGTCGCGAAAGGTACGGGCGCCGCCCACCTCTCGTGCGCGCTCGATTGTGCAAAGCAGGGCAAACCTCTCGGCATCCTCACCGATGGCGACGGGCTGTTCAAGTTTGTTGGCGACTACACCGAGAACAACAACGCCAAATTGCTCCCGTTCGTCGGCAAGAAGGTCGAAGTGCGCGGAACGCGCGATCGATACACTGACTACACGATCGCTATCAGGCCCACGAAAATAACCGTCATCAAGTAAGACCGGTTCCTCTCAACGCGCCCACGAAGTCATCAGTACGCGCCAAACGATAGCGACTTGCGGTAGCTGACCGCCTGCCCGTTCCTGCGGGCCGGACGGAATTGCCAGGATTTGACCGCGTGAAGGCCAGTGGCCAGCAGCAGCGACTCACCAAGCGTGCGAGGCGATGTCGTCGCTTTCGCAGATTCCACCGTGCCGGTCTCGTTAACGATGAACTCGATCGTAACGACAGCGCCCGGCTGGATAGCTCCCACGAGCCCACCCAGCTTTTGCCGGCCGATTGACTCGGGCGGCGTCACATCCAGGTCCGCGGCTCCGTAGACGCGCGACGGAACAGCGGGCGAAACCTCACGAGCCGGTTCGACCGGCAAGGTGACTGATTCAGCAACCGCGGGCGGTGCGACCTCGCTGGAGACTGCCGGCTCCCCGGTGACAGGAGAAGGGGCGGCAACAAGATCGGCGGCGGGGAGCGGGGCTTCCGGCGTGGCGACTTCGCGTGGCGAACCGCCCGCGGGGACGACCCTAACCACTCGTGGAGCACCAGTTGGGGTTCCGTGCCTTGCGACCTGCGCCTGCGTGGCCGCTTGCGGCACCTCCGCCGTGGCTTCTGGCTGCGTCGCTCCGGGAGAGTCCATTAGGGTGCGACGAAACACCGACAGCAGCGAGGGTTTTGAGCGCCAGACCCACGTGCCCGTCGCCAGGATGCCGAACACGAGCACCACGACGCCCGCGATCCGAACGAGCGCCGCGGATCGTCTTGCCGGCCTCGCGGCGGTCGGCGCTGAAACGGGTGCAGGGATGAGGTCTTCGGAGGGAGACGCCTCACCGAAGAGGCCGACCAGTACGCGGGTAGACATGATGTACCCCTGTATCGGCTGCTTCTATCCCACGTCTTCACTCCGGCCGAGCAGAAGGTTTCCAGTTCTGCCGGCATTTTCGCGTCGATTCGCACCACGGGCCGGTCGCCCTCTGGCCTGAGGCGGTGCGCACGCCCCACAATCCTTGTTGGTATACTCCCGGCAGCTCGTCGGTGCGGCTACTAGCGACTCTCCGCGCGGGCTGGTGTGTCGAGCGGCTCCAGTTTGACGATCGACGCGCCGTGGTTGCTGCCCACCCAGAAGGTGACCGGTGTCGTCGAGTTGTCGACGAAGACTCTACGAACGTTCGTGTGCGCGGGCAGGAGATACTCGGTGAACTGGCCATTTCTGGGATTGAGGCGCAGAATACGATCGTTGTACTCGCCTCCGGTCCACGCTTCGCCGTTCTTGTCTGCGGTCACATCATAGGGCCAGGCGCCGGGCATTGGGACGGGCCACTCCTGGAAGCGTTCCGTCTTCGTGTCAAACATCCCGATCCGATCGGCGCGATTCTCACCGAACCAGAGGCGGTCCTGTCGGTCCATCATGCCGCGCCGTGGGCCCGAGCCGGGCGTGGGCGTCTTGTGGAACGTAATCTTGCCGGTTGTCGCATCGATGCGCCCGATTTCCTCGCTGCCCAGAGGCAGAAAGTACCCGTTGTTCATGGAGTCGGGAATGATGTCGTACACGTTGGGACGTGGGACCTTGTACGGCTCAAAAACCTCGAACCTGCCAGACCTGACGTCGAGACGCAACACGGTATACGTCCCGGCATCCTGGAGCCAGACCTTCCCATCCACGTGGTGCCGGTTCGGGCTCACCTGATTGATCTGCACGTGGTCGCCGTTCAGTTCCGGCGGCAGGCTCCATGTCTGGAACGTCGCCGTCTTCCTGTCGAACTTCGCGATGCCTCCCTGGAATTGCAGCGCAGCCAGAGGTTCTCGTCTTCGTCGAACCGCAAGCCGAGGATGCCTGTCGGTCGGCCGGGAATGATCAGCCCGAGCTCGGATTAGCTGGAGTTGACTGTCTTCGCAACGATCATCCGGGGGAACTGTTCTCAGAAGATCGCGAACAAAAGCATAC
>JBGPJH010000004.1:0-29288 GCA_041485305.1 Vicinamibacteria bacterium
AAGGGTCCGTCAAAGAATAACGTTGGCATTCTGGGCGTCGAGGCGCCCGCCCGGCAAGGCGCGAGGAGCGCGCATACCGGGCGTATGCAAGCGACGAGCAACGCAGCCCGGCGGGATGCATCGGTGGCCAGAATGCCAACGTTATTCTTTGACGGACCCTTACTCCCATGTCGGTGAACATTGGCAATCCGGTGACGCGCGAGCACGTCCGCATCGTCGAGGGATGCTGGTCTGATGCGGTAGTGGGGCATGGAGGGTCTGCGGATTATACTCAGCAGCACACCCAGGTGACGCCCGCGTGCAGGGCAGCGTCGACCGAGGTTCGCATACGGCAGCCGCGGTGTTGTGGCTTAGTGATGAGCCGAACGAGTGAATCGAGAGGGAAACGATGACGTCGCCGACCGAGACGCCAGAGCGTGCACGACGGGGACCCGAGCCGCCCGACTTGAGCGAGAAGGGGGGCATGAAGGATGGGCAGCCGCAGCGATGCGACCAGCGGCTCTTCATGCAGCTGCTCGTGTTCGGCGGGTGCCCGGACGTAGGAGTCCTCGCCGGCACACTCGAACGCGCGGGAATTGCCAGCGTGCTGTACGAGGACGTGAACGATCCCCGCGGCGTCGCGCTCTTGACGTTCGACCAAGACCCCAGCGTCTTCCTCGACCGGCTGCGCCCAGTGCTCAACGCGGCGCCGTTTGCCTCGCTGATGCAAAAACACGAGTTCACGATGCTGGGCCGAACCTATTCGCTCGGCTACGAGCCCGACTTGCACGAGGTGCTGCTCGATCGGCCTCGACGCACCGTTCTCAATCCGGCGTGGCGATGGGCCCTGTGGTATCCGCTGCGGCGAAGTGGCCGCTTCACGCAGCTGCCCGAGCCGGAGCAGCGCGTCATCCTGGCAGAGCACGGCGCTATCGGCATGTCGTTTGGGGCCGGCGACTACGCGCACGATATTCGCCTGGCCTGCCACGGCCTCGACAAGGAAGACAACGACTTCGTGGTGGGTTTGATTGGGAAGGAATTGTTCCCGCTCTCGGCCATCGTGCAGACGATGCGGAAGACGCAGCAGACGTCGCTGTATCTCGAGCGCCTCGGGCCGTTCTTCGTCGGTCGGGCTGTCTGGCAGAGTCCGCAATCGTTCTCTTGACGTGTTCGTCAGCGCGCGCGTAGAGTGAGCCATCCAACCGAACGGGTGAGGCTTCATGGCGAGAGTCACCAAGAATTCCGTTGATCGGCGGGCCTTCTTGAAGGGTACCGCGGCCGCCGCAGCAGCTGTGGTGGCGCCCCCGACGGGGTTGCAAGCCGAGCCACAACAGTCTCCTGCCACGCAGCCCGGGTCGGGCCAAACGGCGGCTGCACCTTCGCAATCCATCGCGGCGCGCGAGAACGGCACCGCCCGGCCGGAGATTCCCTCTCGCATCATCGAGAACCCTGGCTCGGACTTCATGGTCGACGTGTTCAAGACCCTCGACCTCGAGTACCTCGGATCCAACCCTGGCTCGACCTTCGAGTCATTGCACGAGTCGCTGATCAACTACGGCGACAACACGAAACCGGAGTTCCTCACCTGCTGCCACGAAGAGTCGTCGGTCGCGATGGCGCACGGCTACTTCAAGGTCGAAGGCAAGCCGATGATGGCGCTGCTGCACGGCAACATCGGCCTCCAGCACGCCAGCATGGCCATCTACAACGCCTACGCCGACCGTGTGCCCGTCTTCATGGTGGTTGGCAATCACGCCGACGCCGCTGATCGCGCCCAGGGTGTGCAGAGCCTCCACAGCGCGCAGGACCTCGGGGCGCTCGCCCGGGACTTCACCAAGTGGGACGATCAGCCCTACTCGCTGGAGCACTTCGCGCAGTCAGCGGTCCGGGCCTACAAGGTCGCGATGACGCCGCCCATGGGACCGGTCCTGATCGTGGCCAACTACGAAATCCAAGGCGCGGCCATGCCGGCCCGAAAGCCACCGATTCCCAAGCTCGTGATGACACAGCCGCCAGCGGGCGATATGGGCGCGGTAGCAGAGGCGGCGCGGATGCTGGTCGGGGCAGAGCGCCCGATGATCGTTCCCGAGCGCGCGGCGCGATCGGCCAGGGGCATGCAGCTCATCGCGGAGCTCGCCGACACGCTGCAGGCTCCGGTGGACAACCGGGAGCGCATGAACATTCCGAATCGGCACCCGCTGGCGGGCAACGGCGGTCCCCGCTACAGCCCGGATGTGGTGCTGTGCCTGGAGGTGAACGATCTCCAGAACGACACCCGCGCGGCCCGAGCGCGCGGCGGAAAGATCATCAGCGTTTCCTCGCTGGCGCTCAGTCACAAGAGCAATATCCAGGTGTTCGGCCATTACGCAGACGTGGACCTGGAGATCGGCGCCGATGCCGAAGCCACGCTCCCGTATCTGATCGAGGCGTGCAAGCGGCTCATCACTGCCGACCGGCGGCGCACCATGCAGGAGCGCGGCGCGAAGCTGGCCGACGCGCACGCCAAAGCGCGCGACGCCGACATCGAGCTGGCGCGCTACGGCTGGAACGCCAGCCCGGTGAGCCTGGCGCGCATCGCCGCCGAGCTGTGGCCCCTGATCAAGAACGAGGACTGGTCGTTCGTGTCGCCGCAGGGCTTCATCGGGAACTGGCCGAGCCGCTTGTGGAAAATGGACAAGTTCCATCATCACATCGGCGGCCGAGGCGGCGAAGGCATGGGCTACGGTCTGTCGGCGGCCGTCGGCGCCGCTCTGGCAAATCGGAAGCACGGCCGCCTCTCGATCAACATTCAGACCGACGGGGACTTCAACTACGCGCCCGGCGTTCTGTGGACCGCCGCACATCATCGCATTCCGCTCCTCACGATCATGCACAACAACCGTGGCTATCATCAGGAAGTGATGTTCGTAGAGCAGCAGGCCAGCCTGCATAATCGCGGTGCGGATCGTTGCCACATCGGAACCAAGCTCTGGGATCCCGACATCGACTACACGATGATCGCAAAGGGCTACGGCTTGTACGCAGAAGGACCGATCAGCGACCCCAAAGACTTGACGGCTGCCCTCAAGCGGGGTATCGAGCGGGTCAAGAAGGGTGAGCCGGCTCTCATCGACGTCATCACCCAACCACGGTAACTGGAGACGCGACCATGCGCAGCATCATGGGATTCATTGTCGCGTTCGCGTTGGCGCCTGGCATTGCTGTGTCTGTGGCCGGGACGCAACAAGCTCAAAGCGGCGACGCAGCCAAAGGCCGGGAGCTATACGCCAAGTACACCTGCTACGGCTGCCATGGATTCTCCGGCCAAAACGGTCCCGGCAATCGCCTGGTGCCGATGCGGATGACCCAGACCGGCTTCGCCGGCTACGTGCGTCGACCCCCGCGGCCCAACCGCATGCCGTCGTACTCGACCAAGGTGCTCTCCGACGTGCAGCTGGCATATATCTGGGCCTATCTCCGCACGCTTCCGGATGCTCCAGCGCTGAAGGACATCCCGGTGCTCGTGGACATCCAGCAAGAGAAGTAAGATAGCCGCGCTATCGGTCGCCCAGGTCTGCCGACGGCGCAAACCGTGGTGGTCGACGATGACGCGTGGCCTGCTCGAACGCGTACGCGATCCGGATAAGGGTCGGCTCGCTCCACGCCAGGCCGAAGAATGAAATCCCAAGGGGCAGCCCGCGATAGAAGCCCATAGGCACGGTGATGTGCGGGTACCCCGCGACCGCGGCGACGGTTGACGGGCTAGGTGACATCGTACTGTCGCCGTTGACCAGATCGATCAACCACGCCGGACCACCGGTCGGCGCTATCAGCGCATCCAGGTTGAACCGCTTCATTACCGCGTCAATGCCATCTGTGCGTGCCAGGCGCAGGTTTTTCTCGAGCGCCCTTGCGTACTCGCTGCTTGTCAACGAGGCTTTCGCGTCGGCCATCACCAGGATTTCCTGACCGAAATACGGCAGTTCCTCTCGGCTCCGTGCCTGATTGAACGCGATGACGTCGCCTAGCGAGCGGACGGCCGCGTTGGGCCCGAACCAGGCGAGGAATTTGCTCAGGTCCGCCTTGAACTCGAAGAGCAGGACTTCGAACTCCGAATCGTCGAACTGTCCAAGGGTCGAAATGTTCGCCGGATCGACGATGATCGCGCCTCGCGCTTTCATGTCCTCGATGGCGGTCTCGGCGAGCCGATCCGCCGCCCGATTGTTTCCGAACAGTCGATTGCGGACGACGCCGATGCGTGCGCCAGCCAGGCCGTCGCGCTGCAGGAACGGCGTGTAGTCGGCGAGGGCGCGCGACGCGCTTGGCGCGGTGGCCTCGTCGGCGGGGTCCGGACCCGCCACGGCCCCGAGCAGCACCGCCGCGTCGGCAACCGTCCGGGCCATCGGGCCCGCCGTGTCCTGCGTGTGCGCGATCGGCACGATCCCCGACCGGCTGACCAGACCCACCGTGGGTTTGATGCCGACGATCGCGTTGTTACTCGCGGGCGACACGATCGATCCGTCGGTTTCCGTGCCGATGGCCACGGCCGCGAGGTTGGCTGACACGGCCACGCCTGATCCCGAGCTCGAACCCGACGGGTTGCGATCGAGGGCGTACGGGTTCCTCGTCTGTCCACCGCGCGCGCTCCAGCCGCTCGATGAATGCGTCGATCGAAAGTTTGCCCATTCACTGAGGTTGGTCTTGCCAAGGACGACGACTCCCGCCTGACGCAGGCGTTGGACCACGTACGCGTCTTTCTGCGCGGGTCCGCCCGAAAGAGCTAGAGACCCGGCGGTCGTCAGCATGCGATCGCCGGTGCCAATGTTGTCCTTGATGACGACGGGCACGCCGTGGAGAGGCCCGCGAACCTGCCCTCGCTTGCGCTCGCCGTCCATCGCGTCAGCCGTGGCGAGCGCGTCCGGGTTGATCTCGATGATGGCGCGGAGAGACGGACCACTGCGATCGAGCGCCTCGATCCGCGAGAGGTATTTCTCTGTCAGTGTCCGGGCCGTGTCGCGACCGCTCGTCATTCGCTGTTGCAGGTCTGCAATCGTGGTTTCCTCGAGATCGAATGCCGATGGCTGAGCTTGCAGCTGGCGGATCCACAGGCCGCCCCTGGCGGCAGCGGTGAGCGCAGCCGCGAGCAGACCGATCGCGATAGCGCGCGGGACGCTCGGCACGAAGATGCGAGGCAGGCTCACGTGGCCATGATACACGGGCGACGTGGTCGCAGATTTCGCAGGCGAGGCCTTCGAAGATGAGTCGCCATCGTCTACAGGCAAACCGGCCGCGAGCGACCCGTCAGCGACCGATCGTTCGCGATTCATGCTCCGAGCCCCAGGCTAGGCCGTCGAGAAAGACACTCACGGCCAGCGGTTCCGTTCTTCTTCGACGAGCGCCGCGTGGGCCGGGCGACCAGCCGCCGTCCGATTCTCACCAAGCGGGGACCAGCGGCGACCCGCTCCAGCCGGATGCCAATCTCGTCTTCCGTGATTTCCAGTTCGGCCCCGGGCGCAAGACCGGCCCGTTCCCGGATGGCCGCCGGAATTACCACTCGACCTGCCTTATCGATGGGGGTCTTCGTGACATCAAGTTACGATCCAACACGGGCCCGTAGCCTGGGCGACGGCGGTCAGGCGCACCACAAGAGCGGGCGTGGAGCGATCCCGAATTTCGGCGGTTCGCTCCGCCTAGGCGCCGCGTGAGCTTACGCTGGCGTGCTCGATGAACGCCTCGATGTCCTCCGCCGGACGCGCGCCCGACGTGCGCGCGATCTCGCGGCCGCAAGCGTACACCGCAAGCGTGGGAATGGAGAGGATCTTCAAACGCTGACCGAGATCGCTCAGGACGTCCGTGTTCACTTTCACCACGACGAAGCGGCCGGCCGCCCGTGCCGCAACCTTGGCAAGCTCGGGCGCGACCATCCGACAAGGGCCGCACCATGGCGCCCAGAAGTCGACCACGACGGGCACCCCAGATTTGGAGACGAGCCGATCGAAGTCTGGCGATGTCGGGACCTCGATCGGTGCGGCCGGACTTGAGAGCTCACTCTTACACTGTCCACAACGCACGGAACTGCCCAACCGCTCATACAGAAGGCGGTTCTTCTGGCCGCACGCGGCGCAGTTGACGACAATCCCTCGTTCGTCGAGAAGGGACATGGCCATATCAATATAGTATGGAGACCCCGAGGCCCTGCACTGCCAGAGGGGATGAGTTCTCGCCTACCGATGGCGTGTCAGGGTGCCATTCCTGGACGATGGCTGTCGGTTCGACGTGGTCGCCGCCTTGTTGGCTTGGGCACCGCTCGTCGAGAGGCGATCGCCGAGAAGCGCAACGCTCAGGGCATACGCATGCGCGCAGTTATATTCGAGCAGCGCATCGTAGTTCGAAGAGACGAGAAAATGCCGAGTCGTGCCCGAGACGAGGGATGCCGACATGCCGCCCGAGGGAAGCGGACCGCCGCTGACGGTTCGCACGCCGAGCCGCTGCCACTCGCCCAGCGGGAGTGCGGCCGTCATCTCGCGCGTGGCTTGGCAGGAGCCCTCGCGTTGGGCGACCCGCGCCCCTATTCGCTGAACCGCTTCCGGCGTCACCGTCACCTCGCGCCCCCAGGCCACACCCGGCGTCCATCCGTGGCCCTTCAGGTAATTCGCAATTGAGGCAAACACATCGCCCGGCGAGTTCCAGATGTCCCTCCGGCCATCGCCGTCGAAGTCTTCGGCGTACTTCAGATAACTGGATGGCAGGAACTGCGGCTGACCCATGGCGCCAGCCCACGAACCTCGCATGCTGGCGAACTCGATGTCACCGCGATTGAGGATCTCGAGCGCATCGAAGAGCTCGCCGCGGAAGAAGTTCGCGCGTCGCGGGTCCCAGGCCAGCGTGGCCAGCGCGGCGACGGTCGGCCGCACGCCGCTGAAGCGCCCGAAGTTCGACTCGATGCCCCAGATGCCCGCGATGAGGGCGGAAGGGACGCCGTAGCGACCGGACACCTCGCCCAGCGTCGGCTTGTGGCGCGCGATCATGTCGCGCCCCGCTTGTACCATCTTTGGAGTGAGACGCTGCGAGAGGTAGGCTTCGAGCGGCAGGACCTTCTCGGCCTGCAACCGGTCGCGCTCGAGGACCACGGGAAGCGGTTCTTCGATGCTGCCGAGCGCCTGATCGACGACGCCCTGCCGGATCCCGCGCGAGAGCGCTTCCGAGCGCACGCCATCGAGCCACTCGGCGAAAGACCCCCGCGTCTGGGCTGGCTCGGCGGCCATCGTTGCGCTCAGCCCGCACGCGAGGATCGCCCCGACGCCCTTCACAGCAGCAGTGTACAACCGTTCCGGGCCGGCGAAGGCTTCGCGTATCGCCAACGGGGCGCCGCGCTACATTCGGCATCATCGCGCTGGCTTTGAGTGACGTGAGCCCACCGCCTGTCCGGCGGTCTCCTTATCAGTCGGCCGCCGTCAGCCCACCGCCACCGCGCGGGCGCTTCATCAGCAGCACGAGCGGCAGGAGCACGAGAAAGAGCATGCCGAGCAGCTCGAACTGACCAACGAACGACACCATGCCCGCCTGGCGCTGAAGCATCCCGAACAGCGCTGCATACGTGCGGTTGGTGGCCGTCGCGGAATCGGCGCCTCCCGCCACGAAGGCGGCATGCGTGCGGGCGAAGAGTGCCTGGGCGGTCGGGTCGTACGCGGTCACGTTGGCCCCGTACAGTGCGGTCATGGCCTGCTGGTGACGAGCCAGCAACGTGCCAGTCAGCGCGATGCCGATGCTGCCGCCCAGGTTGCGCATCAGATTGAAGAGGCTCGTTGCATTGCCCATCCGCTCGCGGGGAATCGAGTCCATGGCGACTGTCGTGAGGGGCACGAACATGAGCGACATGCCGGCGCCCTGGACGAGCTGGGGCCAGAAAATGTCCCAGTAGCCCGCCTGCAGGTTGAGCCGCGACAGCCAGAACAACGTGCCACCACCCACGATCAGGCCAATCGAAAGGAGCTTGCGCGAGTCGAAGCGGCCGGTCATCAGACCGGTGAGCGGCATCATGCAGAACGATCCGAGGCCGCGCGGTGCCATGGCGATGCCTGCTTGCAGCGGGGGATAGCCGAACAGCGTCTGCAGCATGATTGGCAGAAGCACCATGCTTCCGTACAGCACGAAGCCGACGACCGACATAAGAAAGACGCCCACCGCGTAGCTCCGAGCCTTGAAGACGCGCAGGTCGACGATGGGCTCGTCGATGACCAGTTCGCGAACGATCAGCGCGATCAAGGTGACGACGCTCACGAGCGCCAGCACCGTGATGAAGGCCGACGAGAACCAGTCTTCCTGCTGACCCTTGTCGAGCACGATTTGCAGTGCGCCGATGCCGACCGCCAGCATGCCGATGCCCCAGTAATCGATGCGCCTCGACTCGGTGCGCAGATACGGAGGATCGAAAATGTACAGCTTCGTCATGACGATCGAGGCGATGCCGACCGGGATGTTGATGTAGAAGACCCAGCGCCAGCTGTACGAGTCGGTGAGCCAGCCTCCGAGGACGGGGCCGAGAATGGGAGCGACGACAATGCCCAGCCCCCAGAACCCCATGGCCTTGCCTCGATCCCGCGCCGGAAACGCTTCGAGGAGCACCGCCTGCGACAGCGGTTGGAGGGCTCCGCCGGTTGCCCCCTGCATCACGCGAAACACGATGAGCATGCCGAGCGTCGGCGCGAGACCACAGAGGAACGAGGACGTTGTGAAGCCGACGACCGACAGCATCAGGAGGCGTTTGCGGCCGAACATGCTCGCCAGCCAGCCCGTCATGGGCAGGATAATCGCGTTGGCCACCAGGTAAGACGTGAGCACCCAGGTCGCCTCGTCTATCGAGGCCGACAGGCTGCCGGCGATATGGGGCAGCGAGACGTTCACCACCGTGGTGTCCAACACCTCCAGAAAGGTGGCGAACATCACCGAGAACGCAACGACCCACGGATTCACGTGGCGGTCGGGTGCGGCCATCGTCGGGCTATTTTGTGTACACCGTCGGCGTGACCGACATGCCGGGGCGCAGCAGATGCTCGGGATCCTGGCCGTTCTCGAGCACGATCTTGACCGGCACGCGCTGCACCACCTTTACGAAGTTGCCGGTCGCGTTCTCTGGCGGGAGGACGCTGAACCGGGCACCGGTGGCCGCGGCAATGCTGTCCACCTGTCCGTGAAACTCCCTGCCGCCGTATGCGTCGACCTCGACACGCGCCTTCTGGCCGGGGCGCATGTTCGTCAGCTGCGTTTCCTTGAAGTTGGCCGTTACCCACACGTCGCCGGTCTGGACGAGCGCCAGCAACGGCTGTCCGGCCGATATGACCTGCCCGGGGTTCACGCTCTTCTTCGAGACGACGCCGCGAACCGGCGCCTTGACGGTGGTGTACAGCAGACCCAGGTCGGCCTGCGCCAACGTGGCCTTGGCCTGATCGACGCGCGCGCGGGCGGCTGCCGCGCGTGCGCGGATCGCGGCGATCTGTTGGGGGGCCGTCTGGGCACTGCGGAGCGCGGCTCGAGCCGGCTCCTCTCCGGACCTGGCCTGCGCCTGACGGCTCTCGGCCACCCGAATGCCCGCTTCGGCCTCGGCAATCTGCGACCGGGCAGTGTCGGTGGCGGCGCGCTGCGCGTCGGCGGCGGCCGCTGCCGCGTCGAACTGTTGTTGCGACACCTCGTCTTTTGCCAGCAGGCCGCGCAATCGTTCGACGTCGCGCGAGGCCCGCGCGGCGTTCACCTCGGTCTCCCTCCGGCGAGCCTCGGCCGCGGCCAGTCGGGCGCGCGCCGCCTCGACTTCTTTTTCGGCGGCAACATAGGCGCTGCGCGTTTGATCGACCGAGCCTTGAGCCGTGCTGACGTTGGTGGCCGCAGCGGTGGACGTCACGGGCACGTCGCTTTGAGCAGCCGCGGCGGAGGCTTCGGCATCGGCCAGCTCAGCGCGTGCCTTGTCGACCGCCACCTGGTGATCGCGCGGCTCGATTTCGACCAGCACGGTGCCAGCCTCCACGGCTTGATTTTCGACGACACCCACGCGAAGCACTGTGCCGCCCACGCGCGCCGCGATTGGCGTCACGTGCGCATCCACTTGCGCATCGTCGGTCGACTCCTGCCCGCGTGTCCGCCACCACCAGGTGCCCCCCGCGACGAGGAGCAGCAGGAATGCAGCCACGATGGCCCGAAAGCGAAGAGAGCTGGTAAAGGAAGCGGCACCGCCTGACTCGGCCATCAGCGAACGCCTCCTCCGGGAGATGGACGGACGGTTTCTTCCATTTCGCCGAGGTTCAGGGTAATGAGCCCGTTCGACACGTCGTAGTTGTAGAGAGCCGCAATGTACTGCTCGCTTGATGCGGCGACCGCCTCCTGAGCCTGCACCACCTCGATGTTGCTGGCCACCCCTGCGGCAAACCGGTCGCGCGCCTGCGTCAGTTGCTGGGCCGCCAGGTCTTGGGCTCGCGTGGCGACCCGCAGTTGCTGGCTACTGGCCTCGACATCAAGGAACGCCGTCCGCATGTCGTAGTAGATGCTGGCCTTCAAGTCCTCTGCCTCGGCGCGGCGACTCCGGAGGTCGGCGTCGGCCTCGAGCAGCCGGCCGCTCGTGCGACCGCCGTTGAAGATGGGCACGCTCAGACCGCCGACCACCGAAAACGTGGGATGCGACTCGGGAACCGTGAGGCCGATGGTTCCATAGTCAGCCGTGACACGAACCGACGGCATGCGCTCGTCGACAACAGCTTGGCGCGCGGCTTCGGCCGCTCGAACCCACTCGAGCGAGGCCAGGTAGTCGGGCCGGGTTTTGTAGGCGCGGTCGAGCGCCTCCTCGATGCTGATGTCGGGCCCGGCGGCGACGGGAAACGGGTCGGCCAGCGTGAACGGCTGACCGAGAGGCAGGCCGATGGCGTGAGCGAGCTGCAACTTCCCCTTCTCGAAGTCGTTTTCTGCTGCCGTGACACGCTGGCGCTGTGTGTCGAGCTGAACCTCCGCGCGCAGCACGTCGATGCCGGCCACCAGACCGCCCTGCTTCATGTCGGTCACCTGCGCGAACAGCGCCCGAGCCGTGTCCAGTTGGGCGCGCGCCGACTCGGCGCGGGCGGACGCGGCCAACGCGAGGACGTAGGTGTTGCCGGCAACGGACACCACCAGGTCGCGTGCCGTTTTCACCAAGTAGCGCGCGGCGGCCACGTTGTGCGCTTCCGCACGGTGCTTGTTGATCGCCTCGAAATCCAGCACGGCCTGCGACAACGACAGCCGCGCATCGAACACGTTGAAGGGGCCGACAATCGGAGGGACGCCGGGCGGCCGCGGGAAGCCAAACGCCTTGAGGTTGATCACCCGACGGGATTCCGCCACGCTGCCGTTGACGGCTGGCAACAGGCTCGCGAGGGCGAGCCAGCGGGCGCCCCTGGCACGATCGAGGCCGTCTTCGGTTGTCAGCAGGCCGAGATTGTGCTCGAGTGCCCGGCCGATCGCGTCGGCCATCGTCAGACTCAGCGGCTCCCGCGTTGCAGCCCCCGATGGGACGCCGCCCTGAAATGGCGCGGGGACGCCCTGGCCGGTGCGAAGTGTCGGGCTCGCCTGGCTTGGGGCCTGAGCATGCGCTGCGCCCGCCGCGGCAAGCAGCATCAGAACTGGCAGAGCAACTCTCACCACGAATCCTTTCCTTGTTGGACGTACTCGACGAGGCTGGGTCGACACCACGGTGTCTGGCGACGGAGTGTAGACAACCCCCTAGCGTACTACGCGACGTCCGCTTCATGCCACGCGCGCGCCGTCGATTGCTTCTGCTTCAAGCATCACGCCAACCGCGTAGGGTTTCGAGGTACGGCCACGGCGGATGGTTGCCGCATAGGCGGGTTTTCGCTGCGAGGGATGTTTGAGACAATGGACGACGATGCCGCACCTGTTTGAGCCGTTCACTCTCCGCGAGGTCACGCTCGCGAATCGAATCATCGTGTCGCCGATGTGTGAATACTCCAGCGTCGATGGTTTTGCCAACGACTGGCACTTCGTGCATCTCGGTAGTCGAGCGGTCGGCGGCGCCGGCCTCGTGTTCACCGAAGCCACTGCGGTCACTCCAGGAGGGCGCATCAGTCCCAGCGACCTTGGGATTTGGGACGATAACCACGTTGAGGCCTTCGAACGCATCGTGCGCTTCGTCAAAGGGCAGGGCAGCGCCATCGGCATTCAGCTCGCCCACGCCGGCCGGAAAGCCAGCATGCAGCGTCCGTGGGAAGGGATTCGCGCGATTTCGGAAGCGGAGGGCGGCTGGCAGCCTATCGGCCCGACTGCCGAGGCGTTTTCGTCGGACTATCCGGTCCCGCGGACCATGACCCGATCCGACATCACAGAAGTCGTCGACGCGTTTGGACGAGCGGCGGAACGGGCACGACGTGCGGGGTTCGACGTCGTCGAGGTTCACGCGGCGCACGGCTATCTGATTCACGAGTTCTTGTCGCCGTTCACCAACGCGCGGACCGACGCGTACGGCGGCGCCTTTGAGAACCGCATCCGGTTCGCGCTCGACATCGTGGACGCGGTCCGCGGGGTGTGGCCGGAGCGTCTGCCGCTTTTCGTCCGCATCTCCGCGACCGACTGGACGCCGGGCGGGTGGGACGTCACGCAGTCGGTGGAGCTGGCGCGGCGGCTGCGCGCGCGCGGGGTCGATTTCATCGATTGCTCATCGGGAGGCAACCTTCCCCGGGCGGACATCCCGGTCGGTCCCGGCTTCCAGGTCCCCTTCGCGGCGCGCGTTCGGCGCGAGGGCAACATCGCCACCGGCGCTGTCGGTCTGATCACCACGCCGTCTCAGGCCGATCAGATTGTCCGCAACGGCGAGGCCGACTGCGTCCTCCTGGCCCGGGAGCTGCTGCGCGATCCCTACTGGCCGCTGCATGCCGCGCAGGTGCTGGGGCACGCTGCGGCGTGGCCCGCTCAGTATCTCCGCGCCGCCCCGCCGGGCACGCCGTGCAGGTGACCAACGGCCCCGCTCTGACGCCACGGGCCGCGAGCACACGAGGTGGTGGCTTGGACGATGTCCCATCATGCGCGCACTGATTATCGAGGACGATCAGACGATCGCCGACTTCGTCGCGCGCGGACTCCGCGAGGCCGGGTTTGCCGTCGATGTGACGGCCGACGGGGAACAGGGGATCCAGGCGGCGCTCGCCGGGCAGCACGACGTGGCGCTGGTCGATCTCATGCTGCCGAAGCGCGATGGCCTGGCCGTCATCGACGAGCTCCGCCGCCGCGGCCGGACGACGCCGGTGCTGATTCTGAGCGCGCGCCGATCGGTCGACGACCGCGTTCGCGGTCTTCAGGCGGGCGGCGACGACTACCTGACGAAGCCGTTTGCGTTTGCCGAGCTGCTCGCCCGCGTGCAGGCGCTCGTGCGCCGCGCTTCGCGGACAGCGGAGCCGACGACGCTGACGCTCGCCGACCTGACGCTCGACCTGCTCTCGCGTCACGTGACGCGCGCAGGGACGATCATCGACCTCCGTCCGCGCGAGTTCGCGCTGCTCGAGTACTTGTTGCGCAATGCCGGGAAGGTCGTTTCAAAGACGATGATCCTCTCGCACGTCTGGGAGTACAACTTCGACCCGCAGACCAACATCGTCGACGTGCTGGTGAGCCGGCTTCGGGACAAAATCGACCGGCCCTTCGAGAAGAAGCTGCTGCAGACAGTGCGGGGCGTGGGTTACGTGCTTCGGTGACATGCAGCTCGCACACATGTCGCGTCCGTTCGGTCTTCGCCTCGCTCTGTGGTACGCGACGCTGTTTGTCGTCGGCGCCATCTCGATCGTCTATCTCACCTACGCCCTCACCGCCGCGTCCCTCGCGCAACGGGACCGTCAAATCATCCAGTCGAAGCTCGGGGAGTACTCCGCGGTCTACGATCAGGGCGGCGTCCGGGCGCTGGCCGGGACTGTGGAGGCGGAGCAGCGCACGGCGCCCGAGCGGCTGTTCGTGCGTGTCGTCGGCCGGAGCTCGGAAGCCCTCGTCCTGAGCAGCGCGGAAGGATGGGAGCCGTCAACGCTCGAAATCGGCTCGTTGCAACTCGCCGATGGGACGCTTGTCCAGGTGGGCAAGAGCACCGAGGCGCGACAGGACTTGCTGGCCCGATTCCGCGCGACGCTCGGCCTGATTACTCTGTCCATCGTCGTTGTCGCGCTGACGGGCGGCTGGCTTGCCACCCGGTCTGCGGTGCAGCCAATCCGTCGCCTCGGCGAGGTGGTCCGTCGCATCATCGCCACCGGACAGACCGACGAACGCGTTCCGGTGGGGCGGCACGACGACGCCATCAGCGAGCTGACGCAGTTGTTCAATGCGATGCTCGATCGGATCGAGGGCCTGGTTCGTGGCATGCGGGGCGCGCTGGACAACGTCTCGCACGATCTCCGGACTCCGCTCGCGCGGCTGCGGGGGCCGGCAGAGATCGCGCTCGCGGGTCCGCCCGATCTTGGGAGGTATCGCGAGGCCCTTGCCGACTGCGTCGAGGAGACAGACCGGGTGCTCGTGATGCTCGACACGCTGATGGACATCTCGGAAGCCGAAAGCGGTGCACTGGCTCTTCGCCGCGAGAAGGTCCCTCTGAGCGACGTTGTCGAGCGGGCGGTGGACTTGTACCGCGAAGTCGCTGAGGCCAAAGGGATCGCGCTGGCGATCGAGCCGAGCGCTGACGTCGTGGTCAACGGGGATCGCGTACGCCTCCAGCAGGTCGCGGCAAATCTGCTCGACAATGCGGTGAAGTACACGCCAGCCGGCGGCCGGGTCGTCGTGGATGTGGCCCGCCAGGGCGATCGTGCGCTGCTTCGCGTTCGCGACACGGGCGTGGGTATTCCCCCCGACGAACTCCCGCGAATCTGGGACCGGCTGTTCCGGGGCGACAAGAGCCGCGCCGAGCGAGGCCTGGGCTTGGGTCTCAGCCTGGTCAAGGCGGTCGTCGAGGCGCACGGAGGCGCCGTCAGCGTGACGAGCGAACCCGGCCGCGGCTCGACGTTTGTCGTGTCGCTCCCGGCCTAAGTACCCCAGCACCTGCTATCTCAGTACCTCGTGCGAAGGACCCGCGTGTCTTACACGCTTGTAATGTCCTGGCAACGACTATGACAGGTCGACTCCCGTCTAATCGAATACAGGCGGATGGTGATCCGCCTGTTGTCATGGAGGAGGCCTGAATCATGGAGAACACTGGTAAGGTGCGGCCGATCGGTTTAGGGATGGGCGCCGCGCTCTTGGCGGCAATCCTGCTAGTGGCGGGGGCCACCTGGCACGGCTTCGCGGCCGATTCCCCCGTCTTTGCCGCGCAAGCGACAACGCAGACGACGCCTACGATTTCGCGTGCCGTTGCCGGCGGGCGCGATTCGTACGCGGACGTGGTGAAGGTCGTGGCTCCCTCGGTCGTGACGATTCGCACGGAGGGGAAGGCGCGCGTCTTGCCCACCGGCTTTGGGGATGACGACGATCTGTCCCGGCGCTTCTTCGGCGATCAGCCCGGCCGCGCGCCCCGCGTGCCGCGCGCGTTCCGGCAGCGCGGGCTCGGATCGGGCGTGATTGTCACCCCCGATGGCTACATCCTGACTAACCACCACGTGATCGACGACGCAGACGACATCCGCGTGGAATTCAGCGACGGTCGGACCTTCAAGGCGAAGCTGGTGGGGTCGGACAAGCCCAGCGATCTGGCGCTCCTGCACATCGACGCTGCCAATCTTCAGCCGCTCGCGCTCGGCAATTCCGACGTCGTACAGGTCGGCGATGTCGTGCTGGCGGTCGGCAACCCGCTTGGAGTCGGTCAGACGGTGACGATGGGGATCGTCAGCGCGAAGGGCCGCTCGACCGGCGCGGGCGACGGCTACGAAGATTTCCTGCAGACGGATGCGCCGATCAATCACGGCAACTCGGGCGGCGCACTCGTCAACACGAAAGGCGAGCTCGTCGGCATCAACTCGCAGATCCTCTCGCTGTCGGATGGCAACATCGGGATCGGCTTCGCGATTCCGGCCAACATGGCCCGCCACGTGATGGACGAGCTGCGGACTGGGGGCCGCGTGCGTCGCGCGCAGCTCGGCGTCACGGTGCAGCCGGTGACCGCCGACATGGCCGAGAGCCTGGGGCTTCCGCAGAGCGGTGGAGTGATTGTCAGCTCCGTCGCGTCCGGCAGCGCCGCCGATCACGCCGGCGCGAAGCGCGGCGACATCATCAAATCGTTTAACGGGCAGGGAGTGCAGGACACGAACTCGCTCCGCAATCGCGTGGCAGACACGCCACCGGGATCGAACGCGACCCTCGTGATTCTGCGGGATGGAAGCGAGCGCACCCTCACCGCGACGCTCGACGAGTCGTCTGCTTTGCAAAACCTGCGCGCCAACGACTCGCGCGGCCCCGAAGACAAGGCGGCGCTGGGCATTGCCGCCACGCCTCTGACGCCAGAGCTGGCGGCGCGTGCGGGTCTGCCGAGAGACACGCGCGGCGTGCTGGTCCAGCAGGTCAACCCGGACGGGCGCGCAGCGGCGGCCGGCATTCAGCCCGGCGACGTCATCCTCGAAGTCAACCGGCAGCCGGTGCAATCGATCGACGAACTGCGAGCGGGGGCGGGGGCCCGCCGCTCGATGGATCGACCGGTCCTGCTGCTGATCAGCCGGGACGGCAAGGAACTGTTCATGACCGTCAAACCCTCGTAGCCCGGGTGTCGCGTTTCGGAGGTTCGTCCGCATTCGGCCGGCGACGCATCCCGCTCGGATGCGAGACGAGCCTCAAACCCCAACCACCACCGGGACCGCCGTCCGGCCCCCCGACTACCCGTCCTTGATGGCGGCGGTCCCCAGCGTGGGCCAGCTCGCAACAGCCCGGCGCCGCGTACCCACCCCTTCCTGGCGGCGTATCTGAACAGATACATCACCTGTGGGCGACCCCAGCGTGGACCCCTTTAACCGTGCGGCCACGTTGTATAGTGGTAGCGTCCAAGAGTTGGACGCGCGGGCACCTCCATAGGCGCACGCGACGGGAAGGAGTTTCGGATGCCGAGCGGCACGATCAAGCGGATTCAGCGCGACAAGGGTTTCGGATTCATTCGGGACAACAGCGGTCAGGAGTTCTTTTTCCACCGCAGCGCCGTGCAGGGCGGGAGCTTCGACTCGCTCTCTGAGGGACAGCGCGTCAGCTTCGAAGAGGAGCAGTCGCCCAAAGGCCCGCGCGCGGGAAACGTCAAACCTGACTAGGGCCGTCCCGGGCCGACCCTGGCCGTACGCAGGCTTCGCGCTTACTTCCGTGCCGCGGGGGTAAGCGTCGTTTCTTTTCGCTCGCCGTTGCGCCGATAGACGACCTTGGCAGGCTCGCCGATCTTCAGTACTTCGAGCGCATAGGTGTAGTCGTAAATGTTAGCAATCGTCTGCCCGGCGATCTCCACAATCACGTCACCTTTCTGCAGCCCTGCCTGATCGGCGGGACCGCCCCCGATTACTCCGCTCAGAAGCAAGCCCTTCGCGTCGGCTGCATAGTCGGGGATCGTGCCGGTGAAGAGGCGCACGTTCGCCCGCCCGCCGCCGCCAGCCATCTGTTGCTCGACTTTCGTGAACTGCGGCGGCTGCTCGGTCTCCCCGAGGCGCCGGACGATCGTCGCCGCAAACTCGACGATGCGATCGAGATCCTCGTAGTCGATCTTGTCCGCGGTGTCCGACGGGCGGTGGTAGTCCGTGTGGCTGCCGGTGAAGAAGTTCAGACACGGCACGCCGGCTTGGTTGAAGCTCGCCACATCGGTGGGCTGATACGGATCCTGCTGAACCACCAGGTCGAAGCCAGCCGCGACGTTCGCTTGCTCGATCACACGCGCCCAGGCGGGACTCGTGCCGGCGGCTTGCACGGTCAGTTTGTTGTCCTGCATGCGGCCGACCATATCGAAATTCAGGTACGCCGCAAGCTGATCGAGCGGCACGGGAGGGTCGTTCACGTAGGCGTTCGATCCGATCAATCCAAGCTCTTCTCCAGACCAGAACTCGAGAAGGACGTGGCGCTGCCGCGGCCGGGCGGCGAGCGTTTCGCCCAGCGCGAGCACGGCTGCCGATCCCGACGCGTTGTCGTCGGCTCCGAAGTGGACCTGGCCAACCTCCTGTTTGCTCGCGAGCGAATTGCCGTGATCGCCGCGACCGAGATGGTCGTAGTGCGCGCCGAGGGCGATCCAAGGCTTCTGGCGCGCGCCGAGGGCCGCGGTGGCGGGCAGATACGCGGCGATGTTTGCCGAGGACTGCTTCTCGCGAACGACGGCCGAGGTAATCGAGACCGAGACGTTCGGGATGTCGAATCCCTCGACGTGCGGGTTTCCCGAGTCGAGGGCCCTCTGCGCTTCTTCGAGCGTCTTGCCGGCGCTCCGCAAGAGGGCCTCGCCGACCTGACCGCTCACGCTCGCAGCCACAATGCCCGAACCCGCGAGCGCTGTATCGAACGACATGGCAATGGTCTCGCCGGCGTTGGGCGAGTGTGGGCCCGTGACGACGATCAGGGCCTTCGCACCGCGCTGTCGGGCGGCCATCGCCTTGTAGCGGAGGTCGGCGTACCGCGCCAAGATGGCCTTCGTCTTCTGGTCCGCCTCCTCGGGGAAGTAGCGAAGTACGAGCACCACTTTGTCTTTCACGTTGATTGTGGCGTAGTTGTCGTACCCGAAGGTTTGACTTTCCGGTACGACGATGCCGTAACCCGCGAAGACGACCGGCCCTTCCGCCGTCCCGTTGTCGGAGAAAGACAAGGCCTGGACGGTTTTCGTACCCGAGTACGCGAGCATCTGGCACGGGCCGCCGGCGGCCGCGTTCGAACTGCCGGCCGTGCCGGTGCCACAACTCATCTGGAGAGCCGATCCCCCGTCGCGCGTGCCGGCGGTGAATTCGAACGGCAGGCGGTAGTCGCTCCGTCCGGGCAGCGGTTTGGCTCCGATGCGCTGCAGCGTGGACACGATGTAGCCGGCTGCCAGGCGCTCTCCCGCGGACCCGGCGAGCCGCCCTCCGAACTGTTCCGACGCGAGCGCGACGACGTGAGGTTTCGTCTTGGAGGCAACCTCCGGCGCCTGTCCGAACAGAGGCGACGCCAGGGCGGCCAGCACCGCTGCGGCGGCCAGGGTGCTCGTGTGCCGGGCTCGAATCGTCATGATTTCTTGCTCGGTTTTCTCGGAGGCGCGTTCCTGAGCGCCTCGCGCGCTTTTTCGTGATTCCACTGCGCCAGGAACAGCTGGCCCGCTCCGCCACCCGAGCGGCTCGACGTCCAGGCAAGTTGTTTGCCGTCGGGTGAGGGAACCGGCAGCCCGTCGAAACCGTCGGAATACGTCACGCGCACGGGCTCTTTAGTGCCCTGCGCGTCGACGAGGAACAGCTCGAAGTTTTCGAAGCCCAGCTTGTTCGACGCGAAGATGAAGTATTCCCCCGAGGGGTGTTCGTACGGTGCCCAGCTCATCGATCCGAAATCGGTCAGCTGCTTCGCGTCCGATCCGTCCGGCTTCATCGTCCACACGTCGGCGATGAGTCCCGGCTCGTAGAAGCGCCGCCACACGATGCGCGAGCCGTCGTGTGTGAAAAAGGGTCCGCCGTCGTAGCCCGGCACGCTCGTCAGGCGCTTCTGTCCCGAGCCGTCAGCCCGCATGATGTAGATCTCGGCGAAATAGCTGGCATTCTCCTCGAGTATCTTTTTTTCTTTGTCGTTCAGCGCGCGATTGTACGCGTCGCGCATCGAGGAGAACACGATCCACTGCCCGTCGGGAGAGTAGCTGCCTTCGGCGTCGTAGCCGCGCGCGGTGGTGAGCCGCTTCAGGCCGCCGGTCTTTTCGCTGTAGGCGTAGATGTCCATCTCCGGGTCGTAGTCCCACGAGTACCGCCGCTCCTTGCCCGAGGCGCGGAACGCGAGCTCCTGGTCCTGATACTGCTTCGATTTCGGGTCGCCGTGCGTCGAAGCGAAGAGGATCTCGTCGCTGTTTGGCCGGAAGAAGGCGCACGTGGTTTTGCCGATCCCCGGCGAGACGCGCGTGGCGTCGCCCGTGGCGAGATCGAGCACGTAGATCTGGTAGAAGGGGTTGCCCGGCTCGCGCTCGCTCTGAAAGACCAGCCGCTTGCCGTCCGGCGACCAGTAACCCTCGCCCGCGCGGCGCCCTTCGACGGTCAGGCGCCGAATCCGCGTCAAGAAATCACGTTCCGGCGACCCCTGCGAGGCGGGCTGCAGCGCACCCGCGACTAGCCCGGAACCGGCCACGACCGCGACGATCGCCCACACGCACAAGCATTTCATCGAAGCCTCTTCCTTATATTAGATTCTAGCCCGGTCGGTGAGAATTCGTCTCGTAGAGTGTTATTCTCTCTGCCTCAACCCGTCGGCGCGATTTGTCGCTTTTTCCGGATCGAGGGGAGTGGCGTCATGTTCCGATTCACTAAGGCGGTTCTGGGACCCGTAGCTCTGGCCTTGGGGCTCCTCGCCTTGGCTCCTGGTGCTCTGTTGGCGCAAGCCAGCCTCGATGGCGACTGGGAGCTGGCGGTCACTATGCCACAAGGCCCGAACACGGTCGACCTGAGTATTAAACAGGATGGCGACAAGTTAACGGGCACGTTGAAGACCCCGCTGGGATCCCTGCCGGTTGCGGGCACCTTGTCGGATGGTGTCGTGACGCTGGCCGCTGCTGTCAAACTTCAAGGCAACGGAATAGACCTGGGGCTCAACGGGAAGTTGAACGGTGAGGCTCTCAGTGGCACGGTCAAGCTTGGAGATTTCGGCGAGTTCCCGTTTACGGGCAAGCGCGCCGTGAAAATCGCGGCTGCGACAGCACCGCCGCCGCTTCCCCCGAGTGGAGCGGACGCCGCCGATGCAACCGGCTCGTGGGACATTACCCTGTCAATCGGGGGAGGCCAGGTCCCGGCGTCTGCGACGCTGAAGCAGGAGGGCGGCCAGGTGACGGGCACGCTCAAGACTCCGCTCGGGGACACTCCGGTGCGCGGCACGATGGTTGGCAAGGCGCTACGGCTGGAGTTCTCGGCCACGACCCCGCAAGGCACCATTCCGGTCACGTTGACCGGCGACCTGGACGAAAAGGGCTTCACCGGGAAGATGAACATTACCGGAATGGGAGAAGCCGACTGGACGGGCACGCGCGGCGCGCGGTAGACACCATGCGCACCCGGCGCGCCTGTCTGATGTTCATCGCGGCTGCGGCGCTCGCAGTTTCCGCTACTCCCAGGGCGCAGAGTCTTGCCATCAAGCTCGCGACCATCGTTCCCGACGGCTCGGTGTGGGACAAGAGCCTGAAGGAGATGGGGAACGACTGGAAGCAGGCGACCGAGGGACGCGTGTCGCTGACCATCTTCAGCGGTGGGTCCCAGGGCGACGAATCGACTGTTCTCCGCAAGATACGCCTCGGCGCCCTGCAGAGTGCGGCGCTCACCGTCGTGGGTCTTGGCAGCATCGACTGGTCGTTCAACGTCTTCAGCATCCCGTTTTTCTTCGAGTCGTACGACGAGCTGAACGCCGTCGTCGACAGGCTCACGCCAGTGTTGCAGCAACGCCTCCAGTCGAAGGGCTTCGTTCTGGTGCATTGGGGCCACGGGGGCTGGCTGCAGGTGTTTTCCAAGCAGCCCGTGCAGACGGTTGCAGACCTCAAGGCCCTCAAGCTCTACACCTCGGCCGGCGACGACCGCATGACGCAGTGGTACAAAGCGCATGGCTACCAGCCGCGCGCGATGGCTATGACCGACGTCCTGACGGGGCTGACCACCGGCATGCTCGACGCGCTGCCGACCCCGCCCCTCGCCGCGTTGGCGTTCCAGTGGTACAAGCAGACGCCGTACATGCTCGACATCGGCCTGACCCCGCTCGTTGGGGCGACGGTTGTGTCGAAGAAGGTCTGGGACGGCATCTCGCAGACCGACCGCACCAAGATCGCCGAGATCGCCGCACGCACCGAAAAGCAGCTGAGGGCCGATGTGCCGAAACAGGATTCCTTCGCGGTGGCCTTGATGAGCAGTCAGGGGCTGAAGGTGACCAAGGCCAGCGGTCCGGACTGGCAACGTGAGGCCGAAGTCCTCGCAAAGACCATGCGGGGCCAGATGGTTCCCCCCGACATCTTCGATCTCGCGACGAGGGAACGCGACGCGTTCCGCCTGGGGAAGGCGTCAGCCGCGCCGAAGTGACGCGACTGGTCACGAGGGTCGAAGACGCCTTCGTCGCGCTCGCGCTGCTGGCGATGGCGACGCTCCCTCTTCTGGAGATTGCCTTCAGGCGGCTGTTCGGCTTCGGGATTCCCGCCTCCGGTCCCATCGTTCAGCACTTGACGTTGTGGGTCGGCCTCCTCGGCGGGGCCATAGCCGCCCGCGACGGCCGGCTGCTCGCGTTGGCCAGCGGCACATTCATCCCCGAAGGTCAATGGCGCCGCGGGGTGGACATAGTGGCCGCCACGATCAGCTCAGGTACCGCCACGCTTCTGGCGGCAGGCGGCGTCGAGCTGCTGCGCGTCGAGCGTGAATCGGGCTCGACGATTGGCGCGGGCCTTCCAACCTGGATCGCCCAGCTCGTGCTGCCGTTCGGCTTTGCGCTGATTGCGATCCGGCTGCTGTGGCGGGCGAGCCCGAACTGGTCCGGGCGGCTGCTGGCTCTCTTGGGGCCGGTCGGTGCGCTGGTTCTGGTCGGCGCCCCGACACTTCTGGCTGCGCGTCCAGTGTGGCCGCTCATCGCCGCGGTCGTCGCGGCAGGTCTGGTCGGCGCGCCAATTTTTGCCATTCTTGGCGGCGCGGCCGTGCTCCTGTTCATGGCGGACGGCGTTACGCCGGCGGCCGTGCTCGTCGAAACGTACGCGCTCAACACGTCACCCACGCTTCCGGCGATTCCCCTGTTCACGCTCACCGGATTCCTTCTGGCGGAAGGCCGCGCCTCCTCGCGCCTGCTGCGCGTGTTCCGCGGATGGTTCGGGTGGATTCCGGGCGGAACGCCGGTCGCGTGCGCGGTCTTGTGCTCATTCTTCACGGTGTTCACGGGTGGATCGGGCGTGACGATTCTCGCCCTTGGCGGGTTGCTCTTTCCAACGCTCGTGGCCGACGGCTATCGCGAGAAGTTCTCGCTCGGACTCTTGACGGCCTCCGGCTCGCTCGGCCTGCTCCTCCCGCCGGCGCTGCCCCTCATCCTGTACGGCATCGTCGCCCAGCTGCCGATGCAGGATCTCTTCATCGGCGGTTTGCTGCCAGGTGTGCTGCTGACGGCGATGATCGCGGCATGGGGCGTGCGGGAAGGCATCGTCTCCGGGGCAGGTCGACAGCGGTTCGACCTTCGCGAGGCGGTCGGCGCCGTAGGGGCGGCGAAGTGGGAGCTTGCGATGCCAATTGTCGTGCTCGGCGCGTTGTTCAGCGGCCTGGCCACGGCCGTAGAAGCGGCGGCGGTCGCGGCGCTGTATGCGCTGATCGTGCAGACCGCCATCCACCGCGATGTGTCGGTCCGCCGCGACCTCCTCCGCGTGGTTGTCGACTGCGTGTCCGTCGTCGGCGGAGTCCTGGTGATTCTCGGGGTCGCAGTCGGTCTGACCAGCTATCTCGTCAGCGCGCAGGTACCTGCCCGATTGCTCGTGTGGACCCAAACCCACATCGACTCGCGGTTTTCGTTCTTGCTCGGTTTGAACCTGTTTCTGATCGTCGTCGGGTGCTTGATGGACATTTTCTCGGCGATTGTCGTAGTCGTGCCCTTGATCGTCCCGCTTGGCCTGGCGTTTGGTGTCCATCCGGTTCATCTCGGGATCATCTTCATTGCGAACCTCGAGCTTGGGTATCTGACGCCACCGGTCGGACTGAACCTGTTTCTAGCGTCGTATCGGTTCAAGCGACCGTTACTGGAAGTCTGTCGTGCGGCGCTGCCCATGATGGCGATTCTCGGCCTTGGCGTGCTGCTCATAACCTACGTGCCCTGGCTCACGCTCGGAATCCTCCGGGCGCTTGGAAGGATGTGATGACCAATCAACAGATCGTGTCGCGCCGTCGTGCCATCGCGCGACCTTGGCGATAAACTACACGACCCTGGTGGGGTTATCCGGCGGATCCAGCGCCACAGGCTCCCATCCCTGGGCTTCACGGGCTGAACGTTTCTTCTGGGCCCAGGTCAACGCCTCGTCGTCTGTCTCGAACACGCGTGTGAGCACGACCGTGCCGCCGTGGGTGAGGTCGACTTCGATGCCGTACGGAACCAGCCGGACCTGGCAGGCAACTGATTCGCCGTTGCGCCCGAGCTTCCAGATCGTCGTGGGTTGATCGTTCACGACTGGCGATTTTATCCCTGGAAGTCGCACGCTGGATCGAATGTAGTACAGGCCCTCAGGCGCCTTCAGGCCTGCCCACATTGACACATTTACGTATATGTGCCAATCGGCATATGACCAGCTTTAGCCGCGGGGACGTCGTGCTGGTCAAGTTCGTCTTTGCAGACGAGCAAGGCGCCAAACAACGCCCCGTTCTGATCATCAGCACCGACCGCTATCACCGGGGCCGGCACGAGGCGATTCTGGCTGCGATCACGGGTAACGTCAGCCGACCGTTGGTGGGAGACTACAAGATCAAGGCCTGGCGCGAATCCGGGCTTCTGTACCCCTCGATCGTGGCCGGCATCGTCAGAACGATCAAACACGACATGATCGCCGCCAAGATGGGCGAGCTGCCGGCTTCAGAGCTGCACGCTGTCGAGGATAAGCTTCGGCAGATCCTGGCGCTCTGAGGTCGGCGCATGCTACGTTCTCGCCATGCTTCCTCGTGCGTGACGGTGCTGAGCCGTTCATAGGAGAGATCACATGAAGCCGATGCTTGTCGCGCTGCTGCTGCAGGTGCTCACTGCGCCAGACCCGGCGCAGATGGAAAAGGCGCCCGACTTGGGCTACGTCCCGATCCAGCACGGGCTCCGCCTTCCGGACGGCCTGAGTCTTGGAGCGCCCTCCTCTGTGGCGGTTACCGACAAAGGACATCTCGTCGTCTTCAACCGTGGAGATCATCCGCTGATGGAGTTCGACGAAGACGGCAAATTCGTTCGATCGCTGGGCGAAGGCCTCTACGTGCGACCGCACGGCATGCGCATCGATGCCGAGGGCAACATCTGGACCACGGATGTCAATGGGCACACGGTCACCAAGATGAACTCGCAGGGGCAGGTGTTGCTCGTGTTGGGAGTCAAAGGCCAGAGCGGCGACTGGAACGAGGCCGCGCAATCGCGACTCTTGAACGAGCCCAACGACCTCGCGTTCGGTCCGGGAGGCGTGGTCTTTGTCGTCGAAGGACACGGCAGAGGCGATCCCCGTGTGTTGAAGTTCGACAAGAACGGAAAGTTCCTCACGTCGTGGGGCGGCAAGGGAAGCGGGCCGGGTCAGTTCGACATCGCGCACTCGGCCGTGGTCGATGCCAGAGGTCTGGTGTACGTCGCCGACCGGCAGAACCGAAGGGTGCAGATATTCGACGGGGACGGGACGTACATCAAGGAGTGGAAGTACGCGGGTCTTCCCTGCGGGCTGTTCATCGGTCCCGGCCAGCAAATGTACCTGGCGACCGGGTTCGCCGGCCAGATTCTGAAGCTGGATTCGAACGGCAAAGCCCTCGCGGCCACCGGTCAGCCGGGAAAAGGGCTCGGGGAGTTCGGCGAGGCGCACTACCTGACGCTCGGTCCAAAGGGAGAGATCTACGTTGCCGACACCGTGAACCCGAGCCTGCAGAAATTTGTCAAGAAATGACGGCCAGCGGTCGACTTCCTGCGTAGTCGTTGAAAGGCGGTGCCTCTTGGAAACCAAGCGGACGTTGAGGGACGAGTTAGCGGGCCCAGCCGCCGCTTCGTTCGAGCACGGCTGGCGAACCCTCGTGCTCCTGGCTTTCTGTTGCCTCGCTCTCGCCAGTCCGGCGCAGGCGCGCATCACGAAGGTAGTGATCACGCGAACCGAATCGCCGACCTTTCAGGGCGCCTCGTTCGGAAGCGTGGGCCCGTACGAGAAGCTGGTCGGCCGCGCCACAGGCGAAGTCGATCCCCGGGACCCCAAGAACGCCATCATCGCCGACATCGCCCTCGCGCCGCGCAATGCCCGCGGTATGGTCGAGTACTCGACCGACCTGTACATCCTCAGACCGGTTGACCGCGCGCGCGGCAACCATCGCGTCTTTTTCGAGATCAACAATCGCGGGCGAAATCTGTCGTTCGGACAACTGAACGACGTTACGGTGGAAGCCAACGATCCGACGACGTCCTCTGACGCCGGGAATGGCTTCCTCATGCGTCAGGGATACACCATCGTGCTGAGCGGATGGGACGTCACGGTCGCGCCTGGCGGCGGCCGGCTCACGATGAGGGTCCCGGTTGCGACGCAATCGGACGGCTCGCCCATCGTCGGCCCGTCTTTGGAGGAGTTCGTCATCGACAACGCGGCGACGATGACTGCCTCGCTGACGTACCAGGCGGCGTCTCTCGACAAGACCCAGGCCAGCCTGACAGTGCGCACGCTCTATTCCGATCCGCCGGCGCCGATCGCCTCCAGCGGGTGGGAGTACATCACCGATCGCAGTGTCAGGTTGCTTCCGGCGGGAACGCCCTTTCAGAACGGGCGGCTCTACGAGCTGGTGTATCCGGCCAGAGATCCGCTCGTCGCGGGGCTGAGCTTTGCGGGGTTGCGCGACCTCGGCGCGTTTCTGCGTCAGGCCTCGGCCGACGATGCCGGCTCGCCGAACCCGCTGGCGGGAGACGTCCGCCACGTCTACTCGTTCGCGGTGTCTCAGCCGACGCGGTTCATGCGCGACTTTCTGTATCTGGGCTTCAACGAAGACGACCAGGGTCGTCCGGTCTTCGACGGGATCCTGAACTGGATCGGGGGCGCGAGCGGAGGCTTCTTCAACCATCGGTTTGGCCAGCCGGGAAGAACCCACCGCCAGCACATCGGGCGCTGGTATCCGGAGTTCGAGTTTCCATTCGCCAACAACGTCACCTTCGATCCTGTCACCGGTAAGACCGATGGGCGGCTCCGTCGGTGTCTGGCGACGAACACCTGCCCCAAGATTTTCGAGGTGAACTCCGAGAACGAGTACTGGGCCAAAGCCATGTCGCTCTTGCATACGGACACGCTGGGGCACGACCTTCCGGATCCGCCCAACGTCCGGTCCTATCTGCTGTCGAGCCTGCCGCACAGCACGGGCATTGCGCCGTCAGGGAACGGCATCTGCCAGCAGCCTAGAAACCCTGTCGTCGCCAACCCGACCTTGCGTGCCTTGCTGGTCGCCATGGACGAGTGGGTGTCAAAGGGCAAAGAGCCGCCGGCCAGCCGGCTTCCGCGCCGCGCCGATGGCACGTTGATCCCCGTACCGCCGCAGGCCGGCTCGGAGTTTCCGGCGATTCCTGGAATCGCGTACAACGGGCGGCTTCACGAGGGCAACCTGTTCGACTTCGGGGCATCGGTCGGTCACGGGATGCTGACGGTCCTGCCGCCGACCCTCCTGAGATCTCCCTATCCGGTGTTTGTGCCGAAGACCGATCGAGACGGCAACGACGTTGCTGGCATTCGCATGGTCGAGATCGCCGTGCCGGTGGCCACCTACACCGGCTGGGCCCTGCGCGCCGGCCCCGCGGCGGGAGATGGCTGCGACGCGGCGGGCCAGCAGATCAAGTTTCCACCGACCAAGGCCCAACGCCTGTCGACCGGCGACCCGCGATTGTCGATAGAGGAGCGCTACAGCACGCATCAGGACTACGTGAAGAAAGTATCGGAGGCCGCGAAGAAGCTGCTAGGCGAGCGGTTCCTGCTGGACGAAGACGTGCAGCGGTACATCGCCGCCGCGAACGACAGCAGCGTCGCCAAGTAGACTACAGCCGCGGGATTTTATCGTCGTCCGCGCGAGTCGGCGACGATCGGCACTTTCAAGTCGACAGTGCGGCCGTTGCGTAGGACGCGAATGGTGGCCGTCGAGCCGATACGAGCGTCGGCGACCATGCGGAACAACTGCGAAGGATCCTCGACCTTCTGGCCGTTGAAGCCGACGATCACGTCCCCTGGCCGGACGCCGGCGTTGTAGGCTTCCGAGTTGCGTCCCATGCGGATGATGAGCGCGCCGGACGTGTTTGGCGCGCCGACGTCCTCGGCGAGCTGCGGTGTCAGCTTGTCGACCATGATGATGCCGCCGATCGTGCCGCGGCGCACCTCTCCAAACTTCATCAAGTCGTCGGCGATATGCCGCGCGAGGTTGCTCGGCACGGCGAACCCGATGCCCTGGTATCCGCCGCTCTGGCTGAAAATGCCCGTGTTGATCCCGACCAGCTCGCCGCGGCTGTTGATGAGCGCGCCGCCCGAATTGCCCGGGTTGATGGCCGCGTCCGTCTGGATGAAGTCTTCGTAATCGGCGAAGCCGACGTTGGCGCGGCCCGTGGCGCTGACGATGCCCGCCGTGACGGTCTGGCTGAGCTGAAACGGGCTGCCGATCGCCAGCACCCATTCGCCCACCAGCAGCTTGCTCGAATCTGCCCAGGGCACGACCGGCAGCCCTCCGATCTCGATCTTCAGCAGCGCGATGTCGGTCGCCGGGTCGGCGCCAATCACCTTGCCGCGAACCTCCCGTTTGTCCGACAAGGCCACGGTAATCTCCCGAACGTTCTCGCCGACCACGTGGTTGTTGGTGACGACGTAGCCGTCGGGAGAAATGATCACGCCCGACCCGAGGCTCATCGAGCGGCGACTGCGGGGTCCGAACAAATCCTGATCGCCGAAGAAGTAGTTGAAAAACGGATCGCCGTCGAACGGTGAATTCGAACGGCGGACCACTTGCAGCGACGAGATGTTCGCGACGCCCTTCACCGCCTGGCTCGCAATGCGCGTGAAGTCGGGCCCGCCGGCGAGGCCGGCCGAAGTTTGCGGGACGGCAGGCGCCGGGATCCTCTGCGCCGGCGGGGAAGGGGCGCGCTCGGTCGATTCGGCAAGGGAGGCTGAAGCGCTGCGCCAGCGTCCGGTGACGACCAGGCCGGCCGTGAAGCCGGCAACGATAAGAACGACGGACAGGAGAAACTTTCGGATCATGCGATGCGGTCTCAGGTGACGCTGACGCGCCGCGACCGTTGGCCTTGGGGATCGTCTCGGTCAGCAAGAAAGCCCGGAGCGTCGGTGCCGGCAAGCTGCTCGATTTGTTTGCGGAGCACAAGCAGATCGCGAAGTGGATCCCACCTCGTGAACGCCATAATTCGATCGTAGCATGTTCGATGGAAGAACGGGCATATGTGCTACGATTCCAAGGATATACGGAAGGGAAATGGCCTCATCTATTCAGGCGACGCGGCTGCGCAAGGGCATGCTGATCAAGGTTGGCCACGACCTGTTCCGCATCCTC
>JBGPJH010000005.1:0-29205 GCA_041485305.1 Vicinamibacteria bacterium
CGCTACGCCCTGAGCAAGAGCTTCTCAATAATGCCCGGAGTGGCCGCGAGCAGCTCGTCGATCTTGTCGGGCTGCCTGCCGCCGGCTTCGGCAAAGTCGGGTCGGCCGCCGCCGGCTCCGCCGACGATCGGGGCGATTTCTTTCACGATCTGGCCGGCCTTGAGCCGTCCGGTCAGGTCCGGGGTGACGGCCACGACCAGCTGTACCTTGCCGTCGCCCGAAGACGCGAGGACAACGACCCCGCTCTTGATTGCCGACTTCAGCGAGTCTGCCAGGCTGCGGAGGGCGTCCTTGTCCAAGTCCTCCACCTTGCGCCGCGCGAGTCGCACGCCGGACACCTCTATCGTGTCCGCGCTTCCGCCGCCTTCACCGCCACCCATCGCGATTTTCGTCTTAAGCTGGGCAAGATCGCGAGCCAGCCGTTTGGCGTCGGCGTGCAGTCGCTCGATGGCGCCGACGGCTTGGTGGTCGCCAACTCGCAATGCATCAAGGATGTTCTGCTGCGACGCGCGCAGGTGCTGCGCCCACCGGACCGCCCCCATTCCTGTCACCGCTTCCACCCGGCGTACGCCCGCTGCCACGCCTCCTTCTGAAACGACGACGAAGAGGCCGATGTCGCCCGTCGCCTTCACGTGGGTGCCGCCACAGAGCTCCGTGCTGAAGCCAGGCACGCTGACGACACGAACCTTGTCGCCGTACTTCTCGCCGAAGAGGGCCATTGCGCCCTGTGCGATCGCTTCCTCGGTCGCTCGAGTCTCGGTCTGAACGGGCGCGTTGCGGAGGATCTGTTCGTTGACCAATCGCTCGATGCGATCCAGTTCGTCGCGCGACACAGGTTGGAAGTGCACGAAATCGAACCGCAGGCGGTCTGGCCCGACCAGCGAGCCGGCCTGCTTGACGTGCGTGCCGAGGACGTGTCGGAGGGCGGCATGGAGCAGATGTGTTGCCGTGTGATTGCGCCGTGTCGCGTCGCGCACGTCCGCGTCCACTTCCGCGGTCACGATGTCGCGCACGCGAAGTGGACCGCCGGCCACACGCACGCGGTGCGCCCGGGGCAGTCCCTGGCCGATTCGGGTCACCCCCTCCACGGTCGCCGCTCCGCCCGCTTCGCTGACGATCCGGCCCGAATCCGAAACCTGGCCGCCGGCTTCGAGATAGAACGGTGTCTGGGCTAGCGCCACAAAGCCAGTCGAATCTGGCAACAACGTGTCAACCGCCCGCCGCGATGCGTCGAACAGGGCGAGAACGGGAACGCCGGCCACCCGCGTGGTGGTATACCCCTCGAACCGATCGCCTGCCTCGCGGAGCGGAGCTTCGTCCATCAGGACGAAGTCTTCCTCCTTTCTGCTCCCGCCAAACGCGCTTTGCGCGCGCGCCTTCCGGCGCTGTGCCTCCATGGCGAGATCGTAGCCGGCGCGATCGACTCGCACGTCCTGCGTGGCCGCAGTGTCTTCGATGAAATCGTACGGGACACCGAATGTGTCGTAGAGCCGGAACGCCACGTCTCCAGGAAGCACCCGCGCGGGCGTGTCCAGCGCCTTGGCGATTTCCGCCTCGAGCCGTGGCAGGCCATCGGTAAGCACGGCCTCGAAACGGTGCTCCTCGGCGACGATCGTCTGTTCGATCATCGCCCGGTTCGCACGCAGTTCCGGATACGCCTCCCCCATTTCGCGGCCCAGCACGGCGACGAACTCGTGGAGGAACGGGTCGGTCAGTCCCAGATGCTTTCCGTGTCGCATCGCACGCCGCATGATCTTCCGCAGCACGTAGCCCCGCCACTCGTTGGACGGAATCACCCCGTCCGCAATCAGGAACGTCGCCGCCCGGCAGTGATCGGCAACGACGCGCATGGAGATGTCAGTGTCGGGGCTCGCCCCATACTTCACCCCCGCAAGCTCGCTGACGCGGTCGAGCAGGGGCAGGAAGAGGTCGGTGTCGTAGTTGGACTGCTTACGCTGCAGGACGGCTGTGACGCGCTCGAGACCCATCCCGGTATCGATCGAGGGCGCCGGAAGCGGCCGCAGCGTGCCATCGGCGCTCCGCTCGAACTCCATGAACACGTTGTTCCAGACCTCGATCTCAGGCTCGGTGCCGGTGCCGCGGACGTAGTAGATCTCCGAGCAGCGGCCGCACGGGCCGGTATCGCCCATCTGCCAGAAGTTGTCGTCGGCGCCGAGCTCCAAAATCCGATCCGCTGGCACGAACTTCCGCCAGATGTCGTATGCGTCGTTGTCGCGCGGGATGCCGGGTTCGCCCCTGTAGACCGAGACGACGAGGCGGTCTGCGGGCATCTTCCAGACCTCGGTGAGCACCTCCCAGGCGAACGTAATCGCCTCTTCCTTGAAGTAGTCGCCGAAGGAGAAGTTCCCGAGCATCTCGAAGAACGTGTGGTGCCTTAGCGAGGGTCCTACGTTGTCGAGGTCGTTGTGCTTCCCGCTGACCCGCATCACCTTTTGCGACGTCGTCGCACGCGAGTACCCGCGCTTGTCTCGGCCCAGGAACACGTCTTTGAACTGGTTCATGCCGGCGTTCGTGAAGAGCAGTGTGGGGTCGTCGGCGGGCACGAGCGACGAGCTGGGAACGATGCGATGGCCGCGCTGCTCGAAGTATTTCAGGAAGGACGAGCGGATATCGTTGGAGGTCATGGAGACTATTTTACCGAACGCGCCTTCAGGGCCCGCATGACGGCGTCGATTTCGAAGCCTTGCGCGACGAGATAGCGGTACAGACGACCGAACTCGGCATCGTCGGCGATCGTCTCCGTGGCGCGAAGACGCCTCGCCAGCGCGGTCTCGAGCAGGGAGTCCTCGTCAATCGCCGAGAACGCTTCGTCGACCGCCCGCCGTGCGGTCGATCTGGCGATCCCGACGCTTTCGATGCGTTGTGTCACCCGCCGTTTGCCGCGACTCTTCCGAACGACCTCTGTGCGCGCAATCGCTTCTGCCACACGCGCGTCGTCGATCGCGCGCTCGTCCTTCAGGCGCGACACGGCGACCTCGACGGCGTCCTGGTCGTGCCCGCGCCGTGCCAGCCGCTGACGTACCTGTGATTCGGACAGCTCGCGCCGCGCGAGCATTCTCAGCCCGTCGTGATACGCGACGTCTCTCATGACCGCTGTTGATGCGCGCCTGCCGATGCCGGCGGTCGTTCACCCTCTGAAGCGGGTGATCTCTGGTGTGCCACCGCCGAGGACGCTCCTGGCCATCTGGTCGCGGCTGATGTCGGAGGTGGTCGAGATCCCCTGGACCTTCAGCTTGAACTCGTCGACGTTCGAGGCCCAGCGGAGCGCCTCGTCGTAGGACACCAGTCCCTGTTCGTACAGACCGAAAATCGACTGATCGAAGGTTTGCATCCCATACTGGGACGTGCCGGCCGCAATAGCGCCACGAATCAGGTGAGTCTTGTCCTTGTCGACGATACAGTCTCGGATGAGCGGCGTGCTGATCATCACCTCGACGGCCGGCGCCCGGCCTGGTCCGTCTGCCCTGGGCAGCAGGCGCTGGGAGATGACGGCCTTCAACACGCTCGCAAGCTGCAGACGGACCTGCTTCTGCTGGTGCGGCGGAAACACCGCGATCATCCGGTTGATCGTCTCGGTCGCGTCCAGCGTGTGGAGGGTGGAAAAGACGAGGTGCCCGGTCTCGGCGGCGAGCAGGCCCGTCTCGATGGTCTCGAAGTCCCGCATCTCGCCCACCAGAATGACGTCCGGGTCCTGCCGGAGGGCGCTCCGCAGCGCCTGCGCGAACGAGCGAGTGTCGACGGCAACCTCGCGCTGGTTGATGATGGACTTCTGATCGCGGTGGAGAAATTCGATGGGATCCTCCACCGTGACCACGTGCGTGCACCGCGTTCTGTTGATGTGGTCGATGATCGCGGCGAGCGTCGTGCTCTTGCCGCTGCCGGTCGTGCCGGTGACAAGGACGAGGCCACGCTCCTCCTCGGCGATTGTCTTCAGCACCTGAGGAAGGCCGAGCTCGTCGAACCCCCGGATGTGGGTCGGAATCACGCGCAGCACGAGCCCGACGGTCCCGCGCTGCTGAAAGATGTTGCAGCGGAACCGGCCGAGCCCGGGGACGCCGTAGGCGAGATCGACCTCCTGCGATTCCTTGAACCGCTGCCGCTGGGACGCGGACATCACCGCCGCGCTCATGGCGACAAGGTCCTCATGATCGAGACGTTTCTCCTCGTTGGCGGGCACGAGCGCCCCGCGAACGCGCAGCATCGGATAGCTGCCCACTTTCAAGTGCAGGTCGGACGCGCCCGCTTCGACCGCGATCCTCAGCAGATCGTTAATGTGCATGTCTTCCCGAAGCGGCCGTCGTGTCTCTGAGGGCCGCTTCTTCCGCATACACGTACGTCAGCCAGCCGTGGGTGTCGGGAGCCTCGCCGCTGATGACCTGGAAGAACGCGTGCTGCAGGGCTTCGGTGACGGGTCCCCGGCGACCGGATCCGATGGTGATCTTGTCGATTGATCGGATGGGCGTGACCTCGGCTGCCGTGCCGACGACGAAGACTTCGTCCGCGAGGTAGAGCGACTCGCGGGGCAGGTTGGTCTCCGTGACCGTGTACCCGAGGTCGTGGGCGAGGGTGATGATCGAGTCGCGCGTGATGCCGCCGAGGATCGACGCGCTGATCGGCGGCGTCAGGATCGCGCCGTCGCGGACAATGAAGATGTTCTGACCGCTGCCTTCGCTGACATGCCCGTACACGTCGAGCGCAATCCCTTCCGAATAGCCGTCGAGGAGCGCCTCCATCTTGATGAGGGCCGAGTTGGCGTAGTTGGCCGTGCTCTTGGCCATCGCCGGGAGGGTGTTCGGCGCCATGCGCGACCAGCTGCTGACCTTCATGTCGACGCCCTGTTCGAGCGCTTCCGGTCCCAGGTAGGCACCCCATTCCCAAAGAATGATGGCCGCGTCCACGGGGTTGGGCAGGGGGTTGACCCCAAGCGTGTCGTAGCCGCGATAGATCAGCGGCCGGATGTAGCACGCCTTCAGCTGGTTGGCGCGAATGGTCCCAAGCACGGCGCTCCGCCAGCCGGCCAGATCGAGCGGATACTCCATCCGGTAGATCTTCGCGGAATTCGCCAGGCGGACCAGGTGCTCGTCCAGACGGAAACAGGCGGACCCTTTCAGCGTCGCGTAGCACCGCGCCCCTTCAAACACGCCGCTGGCGTAGTGGACGACGTGTGAAGCGATGTGAATCGTCGCGTCCTTCCACTCGACGAGCTTCCCGTTCATCCAGATCTTGCCCGTACCTGAGAACCCCATCGGCGACTCCTTCAGGACAATTCTAGCAAGCTATTGCCCTTCGCCGCAGAAGGGACAGCGGTCCGTTCGCGCGTGGAGCGGCTTGCGACAGTGCCAGCAGAATCGGGGCTGCGGAGCTTCCCTTGCCTTGAGCCGCGCCTGGATCCCAATCGCTTCGTCGGATGCGGCATCCCCTGGGGCAAGGCTCTGCCGGGACGCGGATCGCGTCGGGCCCACGCGGGCGGCAAGCAGATCGTCGAGCAGTTCGCCCGCGCGCTGGTAGCGGGCGCGAATCTCAGGCGCCATGGCCTTCAGCACGATGTCGTTGATGGCCTTCGGGACCTTGGGGTTCTTGAGGCGGGGCGCCGTCAGGAGCTCGCCACGCATCAGGCGATCGAAATCGGCAGGAGAAGGCGTGTCGTACGGCAGCATCCCGGTCAGTATCTGAAACATCGTGACGCCCAGCGAGTAGATGTCGCTCGCAAACACCGCCTTGCCTTGAAACTGTTCGGGTGCCATGTACGGCGGGCTGCCGATAACAGTGGTGCCATGCGCGGCGATTTCGAGAAACCGCGACGTTCCAAAATCCGCGACCTTCAGGAGACCGTTATCGGACACCAGCACGTTGGAGGGGCGTAGATCCCGGTGCAGCACACCGTGACGATGGGCGTGGTCGACGGCGTTGCAAATCTGGCAGAAGTAATCGAGGGCGAGCGAGAGATCGAGCGCGCCCTGGCGCGAGATCATCGACTCCAGCGTTTCCCCGGGAACAAACTCCATCACGATGAAGAAAACGTTCTCCTGCTTTTCCACCGTGAGAATTGTCACGATGTTGGGGTGATTCAGGCTGGCAAGGAGTCGCGGTTCGCGCAGCAATTCGCCAAAGTCGAGGCCCTGCTTGTGCGGGACCTTGAGGGCGACCTTCTTGTCGATCCAGGTATCTTCAGCGAGGTAGACGGTGCCGAAGCCTCCGCTGCCGATCGTCGACAGAATCCTGTACTTGCCGATGATCTGACCGCGGAAAAACATCGATGCGCGAGTATAGCGCCTTCGCGACCGCCGAGCGGATGCTCTCTCAGCTGTCAGCTCTCACGTTCAGCACCTTAGCACCCAGCACCTAAGCACCTCAGCACCCCAACCACCGTATAATGCCCGGCCGTGCACCGTTTCTTTGCTCCCGCCCTCGATCCCGGCGACGAGGCCGTTACGCTCCCCAGGGACGAGGCGGAACACCTGACGCGCGTTCTTCGACTCGGCGTCGGTGACATCGTCAGCATATTCGACGGCCGTGGGCACGAGTTTCTGGCGCGCGTGATCTCGGCGGCTCGACGCGACGTGCGCGTGCAGCTCGTGTCCCGCGTGGAGCCGACCCCCGAATCGGCGGTTCATTTCACGCTCGTGCAGGGCGTGCTCAAGGGGGACAAGATGGACGAGGTGATCCGCGACGCCGTGATGTTGGGCGTATCGGCAATTCAGCCGGTGGTCACGCGTCGCAGCGAGTCGACCGTGGCAGCCCTGCTGCGCGGTGCGCGCATCGACAGGTGGCGTCGGATCGCCCTGGCGTCGGTGAAGCAGTCGACGCGTGCGGTGCTGCCGGAAGTCCGGACGCCGCTGACCCTCGAAACCTATTTCCTCGAACCGCCCGCCGCGCTCGCGCTGATGCTGGTCGAGCCAGGCGCAGCTGCCGGCGTGGAATCACTGGCAGCGCTCCGCCGCGAACGGGTTCCGCCGGATGCGGCGCTGCTCGTCGGTCCCGAGGGCGGCTGGGACGCTGCCGAGTTGGCGGCGGCCCGGGTCCACGGCGTGCGACTCCTGTCGCTCGGACCGCGGACGCTGCGCGCCGATGCCGTGCCGATCGCGGCCATCAGCGTGCTGCAGTTCCTCTGGGACGATGCGGGCTAGAATCTACCGTTGCGAGAGCTTGAAATCCTGGGACTTGACGTCGCCTTCGCCAAGCGTCAGTCGCGCCGCGTTGCTGCGGTGCTGATCGAGAAAGGCCGACTCGAACCATTCGCCCGGCTCGGCTGGATCGATGGCGGCGATGAAATACTCGCCCGGCGGAAGACCCCGCATCTGGTACTTGCCGTTTTGATCGGGCCGGGCCGTCATGATTTGGCGCGCCTGCGGCCGCCACAGCGATGAATCGGCGGGGAAGGCCAGGACGGTGTACTCGGTGATCGGACCGCCGCGTTCGTCGGTCAACGTGCCGTTTACTTCCGACAGCTTGTCCGTAAAGACGAGCGCGATGTTGGTCACCTTCTGACCGCTACGGACCTCGAGCGGCGTGTCGATGACGTCGCGGGAGTTGACGAGGACAGACTTCAGCATCCACCCGCGCAAGGGGCCTTGCGTGCGGATCCAATGCAGACCCGCCGGCACGCCGTCGATCGTGAACTTGCCATCCTTGTCGACGCGGGCATTGGGATTGGGTCCGAAGTTTGTAAAATCGATCGCCGGCGCGACGATGCGAAGCTGAGTGACGTCGGGCACCTGCTGCACCGACTGGGAGGCTTGAAACGTCAGCGTGCCGCCGATGCTCCCGCTTGGTGCCAGAACAACCGTCAGATCTGCCGAGTCGCCGTCGCCCACCGTCAGCGGCTGGACCGCATACTGCGGGACATCCGTGTCGTCGCTTCGGGCGCGGAGCGTATAGCGCCCAGGAGGCACGCCGGCGATGGTAAACGCTCCGTCCAATTGAATGCGCGCGCCGAGGTTTCCCGCAAACGCGCCGCGGCCCGACGAGCCGGTCTCGGGCACCAGCGTGACCGCGCCCGTAGTGGTAGCAGTGCCGTCGGGGTTGGTGACCCTGCCTGCAATTCGCGCGGTTTGAACCATCAAGAGCCCGAAGTCGATGTCCAGTGAGGTGCCGCCAATGCCGACACGCACCGGACGCGCCTCGTTAACGGACGGAACGCCCGGGTAAAACGTTGGCGCGTAGCCCACCTGCTCTGCGCTGCCTTGGGCGCCGGGCGGCAATCCGCGACTGCCAAAGGGTTGTGCGAAAGCGTCCACGAAAGCACCGGCGGGGGGGCCGCCCCGTCCGCCACGGCCCACGGCAATCTCAACCGCGAAGCCACGGCCGCCGGCATTGAAATTGCGCGCCACGGCGGTGAGGTAGTAATCGCCGGGGTTCAGTCCCCAAATGCGGTAGGAGCCTTGGTCGTCGGTTTGCCCCGCTCCGGCCGGAACGAGCTGCCGGCTACCCTGAGCGTACTGATACTGCATAGCCCGCACGTTGACGCCGGGCACCGGATCCCCCGACTCGTCGAAAATGCGCCCGGCGATGACGCCGCCGCGCGGCAGCCTGAATTCGATGCCCGTCAACTGCTGTCCGTCTGCGAGCTGCAGGGGGGTTCCGGGCTGAAGAGGACGGCGCTGGCCGTAGGACAAATTGATGAAGCCGGTCTTCGAGACGGTCAGCGTGTAGCGCCCCTCCGGTAGCTCGGTCAGGTCGAACACGCCGTTGTCGTCGGTCAGCGCGCCTCGGCCCTCGGGCAACTGCGCGGCGGAGAGGAACACACGCGCGCGCTTGACCGGACGGCCGCTGTCGGCCGCGAGCACGCTTCCGCTGATTCTGCCCTTCGGGGTCTTCGCCTCGTCAGGTTTTTGACCGGCGGAATCGCGCGCGGGCTGCTGCGTTCGGCTCTGCGACGCCGCCGTGATGGCAAGCGCCGCCGCCACGACGAATACCGTGGGCCAAAACACGAGGCTCTGCCGCCGGACCATCTTGCTCATTAGACCTCCAAATGAGCGCGGAGGTTGAATGCCAACCCGACCCATCCGCTTTCTTCGGCCTCCCAGGTGAGGCTGGCACCCCTCGGTGCACGAGCGGCTCCCGACATTCTCTCGCGTGGCGCCCCGGTCCGGGCAGGCCTCGTCATGGTCTCCAGTGCCCGCGGCGCCTCGCTGAACTTGCGCCACGGGCCGGCCGTGGCGAAGGCGTGAACGACGTCCGACCGCTCGCCCACCTGAAGGCCGCTGACAATGAGGGTGCCTCCGGAGCGGACGAGGCCCAGTAATCGCGAGGCGCTCCGCGCGAGGAGGGCGCCGGTCAGGTTGGCGGTGACCACGTCGGCGTCTTTCATGGAGGCCGACCACAGGTCCCCAACCTCGAATCGGACGCTATCGGCCGCCGGGTTGAGCGCCAGATTCTCAGTCGCCGAGCGAACGGCGTCGGGGTCGCGGTCGACGCCTATCGCTTCCTGGGCGCCGAGCAGCCGAGCGGCGATGGCCAGTACCCCGGACCCGGTGCCGACGTCCAGCACCGACAGGCCGGACAAATCCAGCGCCTGGAGCGCCGCCAGGCACAAGCGCGTCGTGGCATGGTGACCGGTGCCGAAACCCATCGATGGAGCGATGGCGATGGTCAGGGGCGGGCGTCCGGTGGCGGGCGTGGAGAGCACCCAAGGCGGCGCGATCGTGATTCCCCCGACGGTCACCGCAGTCAGGCTGGCCTGCGACCGCCGGGCCCAGTCTTCGTCGTCGACGTCTCGGATGGACGTCACCGCCTGCGGCAGCTCGCGGGCGACGGCCCGTCGTGCGCGGTCGCGTTCTCCCGGATTCGCGAAGTAAACCGTCATCGATCCGCCGTGTTCTTCGACCCCGGTCGGCGAATAGTCGTCGACGACGGCAAGCACGCGGTCGCCGTCGGCGTCCGACACATCAAGGGCAGGGTAGGCGGCCAAGAATCAGTGAGGCGCTACCCGAACATGTCTTTGACGCGATCGAACAGGTTACGCTCGTCGGCCGTTTCGGCGTGGGCGCGAGGCTCGAACTTTTCCTTCGGCAGCGCTTTCGCGAGCTGCTCGATCAGGTGACGCTGCTCCTTGGAGAGCTTCTTCGGCGTCTGCACCTGAACGGTCGCAAACAGATCACCGTGTCCGCGTCCGCCCAGCTCGGGCAGACCCTTGCCGCGCAACCGCAGCGTCGTTCCCGTCTGACTGCCTTCCGGCAGCTTCAACGTTTCCGCGCCGTCGAGCGTCGGCACCTGGATCTCGCCGCCAAGCGCCAGGGTCGTGAAGTTCACAGGTATCTCGCAGAACAGATTTACCCCGTCGCGCCGGAAGAACTCGTGCTCCTGCACGTGGACGACGACGTACAGGTGCCCCGCCGGTCCGCCCGCTGCGCCGGACTCGCCCTCGTTCTGAAGGCGGAGCTGCTGCCCCGTCGCAATGCCCGGCGGGATCTTCACCGTAATCTTGCGCTCGTGGGCCAGACGGCCTGCGCCGCGACACTCCGGACACGGCTTCGCGACGATGCGCCCGGCTCCCTGGCACCGGGGACAGGTTCGGGCGACGGTGAAGAAACCCTGCTGGAATCGCACTTGACCCTGGCCGTGGCACTGGGGACACACAGCGGGCGAGGAGCCTGGCGCGGCCCCCGAGCCGGTGCAGGTCTCGCAGGTTTCCTGCCGAGGAATCTGCACGGTCGTCTCGGTGCCCTTTGCCGCCTCCCCGAACGAGATTTCCAGGTCGTAGCGGAGGTCGGCGCCGCGTTGCGGGCCGCCGCGCCGCCGGCCGCCTCCGAAAAGATCGCCGAACCCGAACATGTTTCCGAGGATGTCGGCGAAGTCGCCGAACTCGTTGAACACGGACGGATCGAATCCGGCGCCGCCGCCTGCGGAGCTGACACCTTGGTGTCCGAAGCGGTCGTAGAGGCTTCGTTTTTCCTGATCGCAGAGCACGGCGTACGCTTCAGCGGCTTCCTTGAATTTCTCCTCGGCCGCCTTGTCGCCCGGATTGCGGTCGGGGTGGTGCTTCATGGCGAGCTTGCGGTACGCGCTCTTCAGCTCGTTCTCCCCCGCGTTGCGCTCCACGCCGAGGATTTCGTAATAGTCTCGCTTGGTCACGCTTTCGCCACCTTCACCATGGCGGGGCGGAGCAGGCGGTCTCCCCTCATGTACCCGCGCCTCAACTCGCCGATCACCTCTCCGTCGCGGTGCTCCGCACTGGTCTCGTGCACGACGGCCTGATGCCGGGTGGGATCGAAGTCGGCGCCCAGTGCCTCGATCGGTCGAACGCCCTGCTTGCGCAGCAGGTCGTGCAGCTTCGCGTGGATCAGTTCGACGCCCTTGCTGTATGCGGTGGCGCCTTTGCCGGGCTCGACAGCCAGCGCGCGATCGAAGTCGTCCACGACGAGCAGCAGCTCCTGCAGCAGGTCGACCACCTCCTGATCGGTGTGCTCGCGCCGTTCGCGCTCGACGCGCCTGCGATAGTTGTCGAACTCGGCGGCCTTCCGGAGCAGCCGGTCGTGGTAGTCGTCGCGCTCCCGCTTCGCTGCGGCGAGCTCCGTTTCTGTCGCGTCAGCGAGGGGGGATGGCTCGGCCGGATCGATCGCGGTCGGTGAGGCGTCGGCGGGGTTCAGGACGTCTTCGTCAGCCATATCACGAGTTGCCGTCGCGCAGGACGCGCGAGACCGCATGCGCCGCGCCGTCGACGACGGCAATGGCGCGCGAGTATCGCATGCGCGTGGGTCCGATGATGCCAATCGTTCCGATCCGGGTGCCGTCTTCGTAGGTTGACGCCACGAGACTGAACAACCGCAGACTGGGATCGGGATGCTCGGCGCCGATTACCACGGTGAGGCCCGGGCCATCCATGTATTCGTTCAGCAGGCGCACGAGCCGCTGTTTTTCTTCGATCATCTCCAGCAGGGCGTGCATCGTGCCAAGCGTGAGGCCGTGGTCTTCGCCGAGCAACGACGCGGCACCATCCACGTACAGCACCCGATCGTCGGGCAGATCGGCGAAGGTCGACGACGCCAGCCGCATCGCGCGCGCCATCAGCGCGTCGTACAGCATCCGCTCTTCGTGCATCCGCTCGAGCACGGTCTCGCGGGCCTTGTACAGCGGCAGCCCGGTGAACTCCGAGTTGAGGTAGTTGGCCGCCTGGTGCAGAACGTCGGCTTCGAGCGGTGCACCCGTGTCGATGACTTTCTGCAAAACGTGACCGCCCCGCGCCACGATAACCACCAGCACGCGAGCGGCGGTGAGCGGCATGAACTCGACGCGGTCGAACACCGCCGTCTTGTGCGCGGGCCGCAGGGCAAACGCGACGTGCCTCGAGGCCTGGGACACGACGTGCGAGGCTTGTGAAAGCACCGAGTCGGCGAGCGGCGCTGGGCTCCCGCGCCGCAGCCACGCTTCGACCGCGGTGGCCGTCCGCGTCGAACGCTTCGATTCGAGCAGCAGGTCGACGTAGAAGCGGTAGCCGCGATCGGTCGGGATGCGTCCCGCCGAGGTGTGGGGCTGCTGGACGTACCCCTCCTCTTCGAGTCGCGCCAGGGTGCTGCGAACGGTGGCCGACGACACGCCGCGGCCGGCGGCCGTCACGAGCATCGACGACGGGACCGGCGCCCCCGACGCGATGTACTCGCGCACCAGGGCCGCCAGAATTCGCCCGGAGCGTTCCGAGGAGTCCATTAGCACTCTAGCCAAGAGATTGCCAACGAAAATTATACAACGAGGTCGCTCAATCGGTCTTGAGCGCGGCGACCTGAGCTCTGGCAGGAACCCATTTCATGGACAGCTCCGACGCGTCGCGGCCGGGAACCTTCCCATGCTTGACGGCGATGAGCTCGGCCAGAATGCTGACGGCGATCTCCTGCGGTGTGACCGCGCCGATGTCCAAACCGATGGGGGCGTGCACGCGCGTCAGCAGATCGGCGGGCATGGCGTCGGCGATGAGGGCGTCGTAGATGCGCGCGATTTTGGCTCGGCTGCCAATGAGGCCGAGATAGCGCAGCTCGCGCGGCGCGAGCGCGCGGAGCGCTTCGAGGTCGTTGGTATGGCCTCGCGTCACGATCACGACGTAGGCATGCGGCGGCAGCGCTGTGTGCTCGAGCCAGGCCGGGATGTCTTCGGCGACGACTTCGGCCGCCCGCGGGAAGCGCTCGCGGTTGGCGAACTTCTCGCGGTCGTCGACGACGTGGACGCGGAAGCCGACTTCGTGGGCGAGATTGGCCAGGTGGAAACCGACGTGACCGGCGCCGACCACGAACAGCTCCGGCGAAGGCTCAATGGGCTCGATGTACACGTCCATCTGCCCACCGCAAATCAGACCCGTCTCCTGCGCGAAGTCGTCCGACAGCTCGTAGCGGACCAGCTGCGGACGCCGATTGGTGATCGCCTCCCGGGCTTTCCAGAACGCGTCGTTCTCGTAGCAGCCGCCGCCGATCGTGCCGACCATGCGTCCGTCGCCGAAGACCAGCATCTTGGCGCCCACGCGCTGCGGCGTGGAGCCGGTCGTCGAGACGATCGTCACCAGTGCGGCCAGTTCGCCCCGATCGAGCGCCTCCGCGACCGCCGCGAACACTTCCTGGTTCATCTCGGTCGATTATGACACCAAAACGCGGGTTCGCTCGGGAGAGGCTCGAGGACGCTCCGCCCTTTTGCGGCTCCTAGGCAAGGACAAGCGTCCTTGCCTAGAACTTGTGCCGCTCGCACGGCTCGGTCGGCTCGGTGCCCCGGAGAAATGCCTCGTTGACGATCCGCGGGCAGAACGGCGTCGGGATCCCGCCGGTGTCCGCGTCGACGTCGACGAAGGTGACGCCGCTCGGCACCTCGAAGGGGAGGCTGGGATGGCCGGCCAGCGCGCGCGTCATGAACTGGGTCCAGATCGGCAGCGCGGCCTGTGCGCCAGACAGACCGACCGGTTGGTTGTCGTCGAAGCCGACCCAGACGACCGTGAGCAGCTCGGGTGTGAAACCCACGAACCACGCATCGCGCAGATCGTTGGTCGTGCCGGTCTTGCCGGCGGCATCGAGCGTGAACCCTGCGGAACGCGCGCCGGCGCCGGTGCCCTCGTTGATCACGCTGCGCAGCATGTTGGTCACGAGATAGGTCGTCTCTGGCCGCGCAATCGGTTTCGCTTGGTCCCCTGCCTCATGTTTCGTGATGTCGATCGAGCCACTCTCGATCCGCAGGATCTGCTTGAGCGTCCGCTCGACGCCCATGTTGGGGAAGATCGTGTAGGCCGTCGCGATTTCGAGCGGCGTCGCCTCGAAGACGCCGAGCGCGATGGACGGATACGGCTTGGGCGGGGTGCCGACGCCGAGGCGCTTCCACAGGGCGGCGACCTTGTCGTACCCGGCGCGCTCCGCCACCTTGATGGTCGCGATATTGCGCGAGCGAGCGAGCGCGCGCCGCAGCGTGATGGGGCCCTCGTACTCCTTTTCGTAGTTCTCCGGCGTCCAGACGCGACCGTCGAACTCCCACGTCGTCGGCGAATCGTCCACGATGGAGGCGGGGGTGAGGTCGGTCGAGCCGCCCTCGCCCGACGCCTCGAACGCCGTGAGGTAGACGAACGGTTTGAACACCGACCCCGGCTGCCGCCGCGCCGCGATCGCGCGGTTGTACTGCGACTCGCCGTACGATCGCCCGCCGACCATCGCCAGAATCTCGCCCGTGCGCGGGTCGATCGCGAGGAGCGCCGCTTCCGCGTGCCCTTTCTTTCGGCGCTTCGCGAGGAGCTCGTCGACGCGGGCCATGCCTCCGCCGACCGCGTCCTGCGCCAGCCGCTGCAAATGCACGTCGAGGGTCGTGTAGACGTTGACGGCCTGGCTCGCGGTGGTGGTCAGCCCGGGGTAGTCGGCTGCCAGCGTTTGGCCAACGTAGTCGACGAAGTGGGGCGCCTCGGCGTCGAGGGCACGCTGCACGACCCCTAGTGGCTCGCCGATCGATCGATCGGCGGCGGCTTGCGAGATGTAGCCGGCATCGGCCATGGTCCGCAGCACAACGTTACGGCGCTCGGTTGCCCGCTTCGCGTGGACGAAGGGCGAGTGCAGGGCCGGGGATTGGATGACACCGGCCAGCAGCGCCCCTTCGCTGACCGTGAGGTTCGCGACGTCCTTGCCGAAGAACAGGCGAGCGGCTTCGGCCACACCGTGCACGGCGAACGAGCCCCGCTGGCCCAGGTACACGTCGTTGAGATACAGCTCCAGGATCTCGTCCTTCGAAGCCCGCCGCTCCAGGACGATCGACATGAACTGCTCACGCAGCTTGCGCCGGATCGATCGCCGTCCGGCCAGCTGCTCGGCGGCGAGCTCGTCGGTCAGGAAGAAATTCCTGGCCAGCTGTTGGGTGATTGTGCTGCCACCTTCGAGATAACGTCGGTTGCCGAACAGGTTGGTGAGGAGCGCGCCGACCATGCGTATCGGATCGACGCCCGGATGCTCGTAGAAACGCCGATCCTCGATCGCGAGCACGGCTTGCACCACGTGAGGTGGAAGCGCCGAAAGCGCCACCGGCCGGCGCTTCTCGCGCTCCGCGACGAACGAGCTCAGCAGGGGAGCATCGAGCACGATCCGGTCGCTCGCCTCCGACCCGACTTCGAGCTGTTCCACGTGGTCTGGGAGTTTGGGTGGTGCGCGCCGCGCGGCTTTTTGACCCGCCGGCACGGGCTTCTGAAACGACACCCGCACGAGCTGGCCATTGAACTCGGCCGGACGAGGAAGAATCGTGACGGCTCCGGTGCCGACGGAGAACTCGCCGGGTTTGTCCGGCTTGCTCCGCTGCGCGTACCCCAGATCGTTCAACCGGTCGATCAGCTGGCGGTTGGTCAGCGCCTGACCTCGACGCAGTTCAAGAGGACGGGCGAAGACGCGCGGGAGCACGCGTTCGCGCTCGCCGTGCAGCCGGGCGTCGATGAGCTGGGTGAAGCGGACGTAGTAGTAGCCCGCGAAGAAGCACGAGATGGCGAGGGGCACCGCGAGCACGGCCGCGGCCACGCGGACCCACGTCCTCCGCCAGAGAGCGGCGGCGCCGGCCGAAGCCCGCGCAGGTCCTTTAGACGGCGACAACCCAGTGATGTCCTATGTCGATGGGCAGTTCCTGATCGAGACGGTCGACGAGCGCGGGACCGTACTGATTCAGAAACGACACGAACCCAATCGTACGCTCTTGGGCGTGCCCATTGGGGAACGCGAGCGCCCGCGTGCGGATGTACTGGCGGCGGAGCGTCTCGTCGCGCCGCTTGGCCGCCTGGATCATCTTCCCGTGCAGCGTGTGGAGATCGTGCTGCATGCGGCCGAGGGTCGATTGGGCCGCGCCTTCGAGCGTCGGATCGAGCGAGGGGACGGTGGCGATGACGCGCGACATTTCAGCCTCGATCGCGCGGGACGCGCTCGTAAACGACTGCTCCACCAGTGGCGGGATCTGGGCTTCGAGCAGCTGGTTCAATGCCGACTCGTCCTGAGGCTGGAGCGCTTCGAGCGGCAGGTGGTATCGACCGAGAAAGCGGAGCGCGGCGGAATCGAGTAGCGTCGCCGATGCCCGCGGATGGATGAGCGGCATCGGGACGCCGAAGTGGTCGTACACGCGGCGAAGCTGACCGAGATAGGCCAGTTCGTTGGGTCCGGCGACGTAGCACACCGTCGGGAACAGCGTGTCCTGGACGATCGGCCGCAGCAGCACGTTCGGGCTGAACGCCTCGGGCTGCTCCGTCGCCTGGCGCACCAGCGCCTCGAGCGGGTAGCGCTCGTCGCCTACGACGAATTGCCCGTCCTGCACGCGGATGGCGCGCCGGCGTCCGTCGAGGTGGAAGAGCGCGAGGCCGTCCTCGTTTGCGTGAACCTGCGAATGATACCCGCGCGCAACGAGGTCCGAGCCCGCAGCCGCCGCCAGCCGCGCGGTTTCTCCGGGCATCGACAGTTCGCGGGCAAAGACGCTCCCGACGACGCGCTTTGCCGCCCGGTCCGATGCATCGTAGACAATCAAGCCGCGATCGCCGAGCACCCGCTCCAACCAGCGACCGAACGCGTCGGCCATGCCGATTCCCGGCGCGTACGCGCTGCGAAGATCGGCCATAACGGTTGCGCCGAACTCGGTCGCTGGCAGCGTGCGCTCGAGTTCGTCCAGCGCCGCTTCGACAGACCGGTCCAGGCGCACGGCCGCCACCGGCGCGTGATCGGCGTCGCTCCGGGGAGGGAGCGAGATCGTGCGGGGCCCGAGCGCCTCGTCGAACACCGTGCACGAGCGGACCTCGTCCCAGTCGTGATCTTCGGCATCGATCCAGAACACGGCGACGGCGGGCACGCCATGTTCGCGCGAGATTCGATCGGCCAGCCGCAACGCGGTCAGGGCCTTGAGTAGCGTGAACAAGGGTCCGCCGAACAGCCCGGCCTGCTGACCGGTGACGATCGCTACGGTGTGCTGATCCTCGAGCCGAAGACCGGCTTCGATTGCTCGCCCCGGCGCGCCACGTTGCTCTTGCTGCGCGTGGACGATGCCGGCAACCTCGGCGCGCGGGCGCGCGTGTGCCTGACAGCGATGGATGACGTCGGCCCAAGCGGCGCGGTCGGTGGGATTGCCCGAGAAAAAAGGCGCCACCCGACCGAAGTCGTAGGCGTAGTCAGCGGCGAGGCGTCGAATCCACGAAAACCTGCGGACGTCAACCGCCAGCCGGGTCGTAGGATCGACGTCCGCGCCTGAGATGAGTCGGGAATCGGTTGGGTTCGACGTCACGAAAACCTACTGTCTCAGAGCGTTCCTGTAGTGTCAACCGTCTCATGATGCTCCCTCGTAACCGATTGAACGCGCGATGCTTCAGTGTTACGATCGGCCACCTTCCTTCGAGGAGTACCCACGCTGCATTCGGACGCTATCGGCCCCGCGCCTCCTGACGCCTTCGGCCCTTTCAATGTGCTTCATCAGATAGGAGCCGGGGCGCTCGGACCGGTGTTCCGCGCCTACGACCCCGGACGGGATCGTCTCGTCGCCCTGAAGATCTTTCGCCTGGATCTTCAGCCCGAGCGGTTGAACAAGCTCGTGGCCGAGCTCGAAGCGCTGATCGCGGCGGGCCTGACGCATCCGGTCATCGCCACGCCCCGGGCCGCGGGCGTCGCCGAGACCTCGGCCTATCTCGCGCAGGATTTCGTGGCGGCCGATTCGCTCGACATCGTCGCTCGCGAGCGCGGTTCGGTGCTGCCCTCCGATGCGATTCGCGTGGTGACCGAGTTGGCGGCCGCGCTCGACCATGCCGCTGCCAGGAACGTCGCGCACGGCGGACTCCATCCGCGCGATGTCCTCGTCTCGTCGGAGAGCACGCGATTGACGGGGGTCGGCATCACACGGGCGCTCGAGCGCGCAGGCGTGGCCGCACCGAGTCGTCGTCCCTACGCGGCGCCGGAGCGCGTGGCAGGCGGTCGGTGGGACCGCCGTGCGGACGTGTTCAGCCTTGCGGCGCTCGCCTTCGAGCTGTTGTGGGGACGCCGGGTGACCGGTATCGGCGATCAGGCGGCGCGAGGAGCGATGCCTCTCGCCGGTGCAGATCTGCAGGCCCTTCGGCGGGTGTTCGGGCGGGCGTTGGCACGCGATCCTGAGGATCGCTTCGACCGGGCGCTGGCGTTCGCCGAGGCACTGGCGGCCGCGCTTGGCGCCGCGCAAGCCGGCGTGCAGCCAGCCCCGTCGGCTCCCCCGGTGGAGGTCTCCAGGTCGTCAGCCTCGGCCCCTCCGGCGGTTGCCAGTCGACGTGCGAGGGACGGCCGCCGGGCGCCGATCGAAGCGGGGCCGGGCCTTCCACTGGACGATGCGCCGGTAGAGGCCGCAGGGGTTGGCTCGAGTGTGTTCGATGCCGACCCCGCGGCGAGTCGTGTGGCGCCGCCGGTGGACGACTTAGAACTTTTCGAAGCGCCGGCGGCTTACGCGGACATCGAACAAGGCCTCAAGCGCGCAGAACCCTCCGAGGGTCGCGTTTCAGCCGCTCCACGCACCCTGCGCGCCGATGCCTTGCGTGTTGAAACCTCAGGCGTATCCGTCCTCATGCGGGTGGCGGCCGGCGCTCCGGTGCCATCGGACGCCGATCCCGTCGTGGCGCACACGCCTCGGGAACCAACGCGGTCAGCCATTTGGCCCCTGGCCCTTGCGCTTGTTCTTGGCCTCTCGGTTGGCTTTGCTGGCGGCTACGGGTTGGGGAGCCGCGACCGCCCAGACCCCAACAAGCCATCGTCTTCTGGACTCGCGGTTCCATTGGCTCCGACTGCGGTGGGTCCCTCCGCGCACGAGTCCGCTGAACGGTCACCTGGTGATCAGTCCAAGCCGCCCGCCTCGGGTTCCGCTGTCGGTGTTCACCAGAATGCGGACGGGGCTGTTGGTCCAGCCTCACGTGCGGACTCCAAGCCGGGCGCGGCGCCCGCGGCGCCGACAGCGTCTCGGCAGTCTGATGTCCCTCCTTCACCCCGTAGCGCGAACATCGGCAGCCTTCTCGTTCGGTCTACGCCGGCCGGGGCGCGGGCCTGGCTCGATGGCCGCGCGGTCGGCGTCACGCCTGTTTCCATGCGGGACCTGGCGTTCGGGTCGTACACGATTCGGGTGTCGCTCGACGGATACGTCGCCAAAGAGGGCCGGGTCGTCATACGCCGGAAGCGGGCCGCGCAGTCGATTGCGTTCGAGCTGGCCACTCCCACCACACCAGCTTCGGCTGTGCGATATGCCGGCGTGTTGGTCGTCGACTCGCGGCCGGCAGGCGTGAATGTGCTCGTGGACGGGAAGCCAGTCGGCAAAACGCCGCTGGAGCTCGATTCGGTCGATCCGGGTGAGCACACGATTCGTCTCGAGCAAGATGGCTACCGCCGCTGGACCTCGTCGGTCCGCGTCGTCGCGGGGGAACGCATCAGGGTAACGGCTTCGCTCGAGCGATAAGGAGTAGAGGACCAACAGTGGAAGCAGTTCTGGCACTCGAGGACGGCACGTTCTACCGCGGACTGTCGGCGGGCGCCGATGGGGAGGTGGGCGGCGAGGTTGTGTTCAACACGAGCATGACCGGGTACCAGGAAGTGCTCACCGATCCGTCCTACGCCGGACAGATCGTGACCATGACGTGCGCCGAGATCGGCAACTATGGGGTGTCGCCGAAGGACGTGGAATCGCGGACGCTGCAGGTCGCGGGTTTTGTCATCCGCGACGAGTCGCCTGTTGCCAGCAATTGGCGCGCTGAAGGTACGCTTCGCGAGTACCTGGCGTCGAACGCCGTCGTCGCGATCTCTGATATCGACACCCGCGCGCTGACGCGGCTGCTGCGTTCGTCGGGCGTCATGCGCGGCGTGATCGCGACCGGCGACGCGCTCGACGTGCAGACCCTTGTCGACCGGGCGCGGTCGATCCCGAAGATGGAAGGCTCCGACCTGGTTCGCGCCGTGACGACCCGCAAGGCATTCGACTGGCCCGAGGAAGATCCTGGCGAGTTCGTCGTTCCGCCGGAGCGACGGGCACGCCGGCCGCTGACGATAGCCGCGTACGACTTCGGGATGAAGTGGAACATCATGCGGCGCTTGAACGCTCACGGCTGCCGCGTGCGGGTGTATCCGGCGGCCACGCCCGCATCGGAACTGCTGTCGACACGTCCCGACGGCGTGTTTCTGAGCAACGGTCCCGGCGACCCCGCGCCCTTGGCCTACGCGATCGCGAACGCGGAAACGCTGGTGGCGTCCAACGTGCCGGTGTTTGGCATCTGCCTTGGACACCAGATTCTCGGTCTCGCGATGGGTGGCAAGACGTTCAAGCTGAAGTTCGGGCATCGAGGCGCCAACCATCCGGTCAAGCACCTGGCGACCGGCAAGATCGAGATCACGTCGCAGAACCACGGTTTTGCCGTCGACCCCGATTCGCTGCCCGACGATGTCCTTGTGACGCACAGGAACTTGTACGATGGGACGGTCGAAGGGTTGCGTCACAAGAGCCGTCCGGTGTTTTGCGTCCAGTACCATCCAGAGGCATCACCCGGGCCGCACGATGCGGACTACCTGTTCGACGATTTCATTCACCTGATCGAGGAGACCAGGGGCTAGAGCCGGACGCCTGAAGGCCGACGAAGGCCGCCGGCTGTCGCTCAGCCCGACGAGATGCCCAGAAGAACCGATTTGAAACGCGTGCTGGTGATTGGATCGGGCCCGATTGTCATCGGCCAGGCGTGCGAGTTCGACTACTCGGGCTCGCAAGCCTGCAAGGCCCTGCGCTCCGAGGGGCTCGAGGTCGTGCTGGTCAACAGCAATCCGGCCACGATCATGACCGACCCGGAGCTGGCCGACCGGACCTATATCGAGCCGCTCACCACCGACTTCGTTGCGGCGATCATCGAGCGCGAACGGCCGGACGCCATTCTGCCGACGGTTGGCGGCCAGACCGCGCTGAATCTGGCGGTCGACCTTGCGCGCGCCGGCGTTCTCGACCGGTACGGCGTGAGGCTGATTGGCGCGTCGATCGAGGCGATCAAGGTTGCCGAAGACCGCCAGCTGTTCAAGGACGCGATGCGGGCGATCGGGCTCGATGTCCCGCAGAGCGGCCTCGCGCGCTCGCCGGGGGAAGCCCTGGATCTGGCGCGCACACTGGGGTTCCCGCTGGTCATCCGTCCGTCGTTCACCCTGGGCGGAATCGGCGGCGGTATCGCCTACAACATCGAGGAATTCTACGATCTCGCCGAGCGCGGCCTCGAGCTCAGCCCGGTGCACGAAGTCCTCGTCGAGGAGTCGGTGATCGGCTGGAAAGAGTTCGAGCTCGAAGTGATGCGCGACGTGGCGGACAACTTCGTCGTCATCTGCTCGATCGAGAACATCGACCCGATGGGCGTGCACACGGGCGACAGCATCACGGTGGCGCCCATTCTCACGCTGAGCGACAAGGAGTATCAGCGGATGCGCGACGCCGCGCGTCGCATCATTCGCAAGGTGGGTGTGGAGACCGGCGGGTCGAACATCCAGTTCGCGGTGAACCCGGCCAACGGGCGGATGGTGGTCATCGAGATGAACCCGCGCGTCTCGCGCAGCTCGGCCCTGGCGTCGAAGGCGACCGGGTTTCCGATCGCCAAGATCGCGGCCAAACTCGCGCTGGGCTACCACCTGGACGAGATCCCGAACGACATCACCCGCGTGACACCGGCCTCGTTCGAGCCGACGCTCGACTACGTGGTCGTGAAGATTCCCCGGTGGAATTTCGAGAAGTTCCCGCAAGCCGACCGCTCGCTCACGACGCAGATGAAGTCGGTGGGCGAGGCGATGGCTATCGGACGCACGTTCAAGGAAGCGTTCATGAAGGGGGTTCGCTCGCTCGAGCTCGGACCGAGCGGCCTGCTGTTTTCCGAGGCCGAAAAAGATCGGGGCGTGGAAGGCCACCCCTCGCACGAAGGCGAGGACGACAGCGCGCTGAGGAAGCGTTTGGCGGTGCCGAGCGACCGGCGGATGTGGGACCTGTTCCGCGCGATCGGCCGAGGATGGAGTCTCGAGCAGCTCCACGACATCACGAAAATCGATCCGTGGTTCCTGCGACAGTTCGCCGAGATCAACGACATGCGCCGCGAGCTTGTGGAGCGTGGGCTGGACGGGCTCGACGCCTCGAGCCTCGGACGGATCAAGCGGGCCGGCTTCGGGGATGCCGAAGTGGCTCTTGCCACGAGAAGCAGCGAATCGGCGGTCAGGGAGCGCCGCCGCGCCCAGGGGATTGCGCCAGTCTACAAGCGCGTCGACACCTGCGCCGCGGAGTTCGAGTCGTTTACGCCGTATCTCTACAGCTCGTACGAGCCGACCTGCGAGGCGAACCCCACCCCGCGCAAGAAAGTCGTGATCCTCGGCAGCGGTCCCAACCGCATCGGCCAGGGCATCGAGTTCGACTACTGCTGCTGTCACGCCGCCTTCGCCCTGCGCGAGGAAGGCATCGAGACCGTGATGATCAACTGCAACCCGGAGACGGTGTCGACCGACTACGACACCGCCGACCGGTTGTACTTCCAGCCGCTCACGTTCGAAGACGTGATGTCGGTGATCGACACCGAGCGCGCGGCCGGTGGCGAGGTGTCGTGTCTGGTGCAGTTCGGCGGCCAGACGCCGCTGAAGCTGGCGCTCGCCCTGCAGGAAGCGGGCGTCACCATTCTCGGCACGTCGCCCGATTCGATCGATTTGGCCGAGGACCGAGAGCGGTTCTCGGCGCTCCTGTCAGAGCTCGCGATCACGCAGCCGGCGAGTGGAACCGCGACGTCGCGCGAGGAGGCGCGTCGGGTCGCCGCGTCGATTGGTTTCCCGGTCGTCGTGCGGCCGTCCTATGTCCTGGGTGGCCGCGCGATGGCGATTGTCTACGACGTGGGCACACTGGACCACTACATGACGCACGCGGTGGATGCCTCGCCCGGGCACCCGATCCTGATCGACCGGTTCCTCGAGGACGCGTTCGAGTTCGACGTCGATGCCGTGGCTGACGAGACCGGGGCGGTCGTGATTGGCGGCGTCATGGAGCATATCGAGGAGGCCGGCATCCACTCGGGCGACAGCTCGTGCGTCGTGCCCCCCTTCATCTGCCCGGAGCAGCACCAGCAGACCATCAGAGACTACACGCGGCGCATCGCCCGGGCGCTGAAGGTGGTCGGCCTGATGAACGTGCAGTACGCGATCAAAGACAACGTGGTGTACGTCCTCGAAGTCAACCCTCGGGCATCGCGGACGGTGCCATACCTTTCGAAGGCCGCGGGCGTGTCGCTGGCCAAGGTGGCGGCCAGGGTCATGGCGGGCCGGACGCTCGCCGAGCTGGGGCTGACGGCCGACCTCGAGGTGGCTGGTGTTTTCGTGAAGAGCCCAGTATTCCCCTTCGTCCGTTTTCCAGGCGTCGACACGATCCTCGGGCCCGAGATGAAATCGACAGGCGAGGTGATGGGCGGATCGAGCAGCTTTGGCGTGGCGTTCGCCAAAGCGCAGCTCGCGGTTGGCCAGCGGTTGCCCGATAGCGGTACCGCCTTCGTCAGCGTCAACAACGACGACAAGGCGAATCTGATTCCGATCGCGCGCGATCTGGCCGACCTCGGCTTCCGTCTCGTGGCCAGCCGGGGCACGGCCGCCTATCTTCGTGCCTACGGCTTGGATGTCGAGGTCGTGTTCAAGGTCAACGAGGGCCGCCCGAATATCGCCGACGAGATCGTCAATCGAAAAATCGACCTGATCGTCAACACGCCGCTCGGCCGCGAGTCGTTCTTCGACGACCGGGCAGTCCGGCGGGCCGCGATGATGCACGAGGTGCCCTGCATCACGACGCTGACGGGCGCGGCGGCAACCGTCAGCGCGATCCGCGCCATGCGGAAACAGGGCGTCACCGTGCGGGCGCTGCAGGACTATTACGCGGGAATTGCGGCGGGCAGCGCCTAAAAATAGCCCGCCTCCCGACCCTTTCTTCGCCTCGACAGCCCGCCGGGCGTAGGAGTGCATCAAGCCAGATTTGCACCGCTGGCCGGTCGCCCCCTCGCAGTTTCTTCCGCGGCCAGGAGCAAGAGGCTCAGCCCCGTCAACGCGAGACTCGACGTAACCCAGACAAGTCTCGTTGTTGCAAGAGCTTGTCGTTCCGCGAATCGACTAGCTCCCTCCTCAGCAACCTGAGACGACGTTTGCAGCGTGGCTGGTGTGCGTGTCGTCGCGGCCATCCCGGCCCTCGGATTGCTCGCGGGGTCTGCTGCGGGTCTGTACTGGCCAGACTCGCCCTCTGCGCTCCTCTCGTCGCTTCTCATCGCGTCGGCCCTGACCACGGGCTGGGCTGTCGCCGTCGGCCGTTCCACTGTCTTGTCGGTAGCGGTTGCCGCTGGGTTCGTCGCTGGCGGGGCGATGCTGGCGACCGATGCGTGGAAGGCGGCATGGCGTTCCACGCTGCGTGTCGCCTTCGAGGAGATGGCGCGCGTGCAGCGGTCGAACGCCCAACGAGCCGGACACCAGCCGCCGGAGGACGATAGCGCCGAGGTCGTGATCGTGGGCACGCTGAACACCGACGCCTCTCCGGCTTCCGGTGGAGTCCTGCTGAGCGTGCGCGTGCAGTGGATGGGAGACGTCGGGCCTTCCGACCGGGAGCACGACCGGGCAGTCAACCCGGTGGACGGCGGGGTCATCCTGACAGTCGTTGGGTCGCTCGCTGCCGACCGGATGGGCGAGTGGAGAGCAGGCCGCACCGTGCGGGCGCCCGCCATGCTGCGCCGGCCGTCGCGGTACCTCGATCCAGGCGTGCCAGACCACGAGCGCGAGCTCGCGCGCCGCGGCGTCGCGCTGGTCGGCACCGTCAAGAGCGGTGGGCTTGTCGACGTGCTGGCCCCAGGGAGCGAGGCGGCCGAAACGGCGGCGCGCATCCGGTCGTTCGCGCGGCGTGCGATCCAATCCAGCGTCGGAAGATGGAACGCGCGCTCGGCGGGGATTGTGACCGCCATCGTGATCGGCGATCGAACCGGCCTCGACGACGAGGTGGTGCGGCGGCTGCAGGAAGCCGGCACCTATCATGTGATTGCCATCTCGGGTGGCAACATCGCGATCCTCGTCGGGCTGACGCTGGCCGTCTTCCGAGTTGCCGGCCTGCTCGGCCGCGCCGCCATGCTGAGCGCGATGGCTGGCCTCATCGCGTACGCGTATCTGGTCGGCGGCGGCGCCTCCGTCGACCGGGCGACGCTCATGGCGGTCGTCTACCTTGCCGGCCGCATCCTCGATCTGCGGGGCTCGCCGCTCAACACGCTTGCGGTGGTGGCCGCAATCCTTGTGCTGGGCAATCCCCTCGCGGTGTCCGAACCGGCGTTTCTCCTCACCTTTGGCGCCACCGCAGCGATTCTGGCTGTGGCGCCGGCTGTGTCTGTCGAGCGTCTCCCTAAGGTATTGGCCGGAGCAGTGTCGATCCTGGCTGCGTCGGTTGCGACGGAAGCCGCGTTGATCCCTGTCGCCGCGTCGGTCTTTTCGCGCGTCACGTTCGCAGGGCTTGTGCTGAATTTCGCCGCGATCCCCCTGATGGCGGTCGCGCAGATCGCTGGGATGGCCGCCGTGCCGCTGTCGCTCGGGTCAGAACGCGTGGCAGCGATTGTCGGGTGGGTCGCTCATGTCGGCGCGGAAGGGCTCGTCTGGACCGCCGGGCTTGTGGAGCTTGCGCCAGCGCTCACGTGGCGGGTCGCGAAGCCGGCTGCCTCGGCCGTGGCGTTGTACTACGCGGGGCTGATCGTTGGGTGGCTGGCGTGGCGCCGACGGGCTGTCGTGCCGGCGGGCGCGGCGACGGCCCGTCTTCGCTCCCTCGGATTCCTGAGCGCAATGGTCGCGGGCGGTGCCGCAGTGTGGATCCTCGTCGAGCCGGCGATGATCCTTCGCGCGCGGGGAGATGGTCGGCTGCACGTGACGTTCATCGACGTGGGGCAGGGCGATTCGTCGCTCGTGCGGTTCCCACACGGCGGCACGCTCGTTGTCGACGCAGGCGGACTGGGCGGCAAGAGCGCCTTCGACGTTGGCGATCGGGTCGTCGCGCCCCTCCTCCGCGAGGCTGGAGTCCGGCGGATCGGGACGCTCGCGCTCACACACGGCGACGCCGATCACATCGGCGGTGCTCTGTCCCTCATCCACGAGTTCAGGCCCTGGGAGATCTGGGAAGGAATCCCCGTTCCTCGCTCCGAGCCCTTGCAAGCCATTCGTGTCTCGGCTCGCGCAGGAGGGAGTCGATGGGCTACCGTCCAAGCCGCCGATCTCGTCGGCATCGACGAAGTGGACGTTGTGGTGCGGCATCCGGGGCTTCCGGACTGGGAGCGCCAGAGCGTGCGGAATAACGATTCGATCGTGCTCGAGCTGCGCTGGCGCGATGTGTCGGTCGTGCTCGCCGGCGACATAGGACGTGAGGCGGAGCAGGCCATTGCATCCCGGTTTGCCCCTTCTCCGCTCCGCGTCGTCAAGGTCCCGCATCACGGGAGCCTCACGTCCAGCTCGTCAGAATTCGTTCGTGCGCTCGGCCCCCGCATAGCGGTCGTCAGCGTTGGCCGTGGCAACCGTTTCGGGCATCCAGCGCCGGCGGTGCTGCAGCGCTACGGCGCAATTGGCGCAGAGATCTTTCGAACAGACCGCGACGGGGCCGTGACGATCGACACCGACGGCACGTCCCTCGACGTGAGCACGTTCAGGGGGCGGCACCTGCACTTGGCCTCGCAGGTGGCTGGCGGAACTGCACCGCAAGGTTCGCAGGTCGCGCGGCCCTGAAGCCCTTCGTGGTGTTTGGTGTGCAATTCAGAGGAACCCTAACGCGCATTGGTCTTCGATCCGAAAGAGAGTGCGACTCGCACTCTGCGGTGTGTGACCCCGATGCTGCTCGATCGTATTTCACTCGGCCGCATGAACGGTCCTTGGCGTCCGTTTGTGTCCCGTCGCACGACTCGAATTAGCGCGTGGCTCGCGTGTCTCCTCTTGACGCTGGCGCGGTTCGCCGGCGCCCAATCTGGCGTGCAAATGGTCGTCGATCTCCCATGGCTAGTCGCGGCGTTGCAGGAGTTTCGTCTTCTCCCACTCGCGTTCCAATTCGTCGAGCCTCAGCTCGCGCATCGTGCGACCGGTTTCCGCGATCTGCGCTTCCATGGTTGTAAAGCGCTCGGTGAACTTGTCGTTCGCCTTGCGCAGCGCGGTTTCCGGCTCGATGCCAAGTTTGCGCGACAGGTTCGCGATCGCGAATAGGAGATCGCCCACCTCTTCTTCCTGCCGAGTCTTGTCCATCGCCGGGCCGGGAGCAACGACTTCTCGAATCTCGTCGACCTCCTCTTGGATTTTGGCGATCACATCCTCAGGGCGCACCCAGTCGAAGCCGACCGAGGCGGCGCGAGAGCCAATCTGGTACGCGCGGAGCAGCGCGGGAAGCGCCGGGGGGATGCCGCTCAGCAATCTCCTGGCCCGCGCATCGCCGCCTCGTTCCTGCGCTTTGATTTCCTCCCATCGGACGCGCACCTGATGGGCTGTGTCGAGCGGAGCTTCCCCTTTGTCGCGGGCAAAAACATGGGGGTGGCGTCTGACCAGCTTGTCCGCGACTGCCTGGACCGCTTCCGCAATGTCGAAGTGTCCGGCCTCGCTTTCGAGCTGGGCGACGAAGACCGCTTCGAACAGGAAGTCGCCGAGTTCCTCGAGGAGGGCCCTGTGATCGTGCCGGTCGATCGCTTCGAGCAGCTCGTAGGTCTCTTCGAGCACGAACGGCTTGAGCGAGTCGATGGTCTGCTCGCGATCCCACGGACATCCGTCCGGGCCACGCAGCGTGGCCATGATTTCGATGAGGCGGACGAATTCGCGGGCGGCAGCTTCAGGCCCGAGCGTGCTTCGGTCCTGGGAGCCAGGGGTGCTGGGAGTCCGGGGTGCTTCGGTGCTGGGGTGCCATGGATGCATGGGTACTCACTCAGGTGCTTAGGTGCTGAGGTGCTGAGGTGCTGGGGTGCTCTGCTGATTGGGGCAATTTGATAAGCTGATATGGGCCCGTACGGCACCAAGTTACCAGATTGTCCCGAGTTCATCTCGCTCTTAACAGCACCCAAGCCCAGCACCTTAAGCACCTTATTGAGATGTCCTCCCTCCCTTTTGCAGCCTTTGTCCTCTCGCTGGCGAGTACCGCCGCCATCCATTTTGGGGACCTGCCAGATCCAGCGTCCGGTCGGACCCCGGAACCGAACCTCGAGGGTGCGATGCAGATGATCGAGATCCTCGAGCTGCTCCACGAGAAAACGCAGGGCAATCTGACGGCCGAGGAGCGCCAGGTGCTCGAGCAGGTCCTCTACGAGCTCCGGATGCGCTTTGTCGAAGCATCAGGCGGCGGGAAGCGGATTATTGAACCTTAAGGTCACGCTGCTCGGTACCGGGACCTCTCATGGGGTGCCAATGATCGGCTGCGAGTGTCGCGTGTGTCGCTCGACCGATCCGCGAGACCGTCGCACCCGCCCGTCGATTCTGATCGAGCTTCTGCGCGGAGATGCCGCCGGCGGGCCGGCAGTGCGGCCGATGGTTCGAGACCTCGTCCGCACGATCCTGGTCGATACCTCGACCGATCTGCGCGCGCAGGCGCTGACGTACCATGTCACCCGCCTGGACGCCATTCTGTTCACCCACAGCCACGCCGATCACGTGCTGGGTCTCGACGAGGTGCGCCGCTACAATGTGCTGCAGCGCGAAGCGATTCCATGTTTCGCGGACGAGCGGACGTTGATCGACTTGCAGCGGACCTTCTCCTACGTCTTCAGCCCGCCGA
>JBGPJH010000006.1:0-26267 GCA_041485305.1 Vicinamibacteria bacterium
CAGGCTTCAGGCTTTGGGCCGCGCGGCCGTTGAAAGGGCGCAAAGTCCATAGCCCATAGCCAATTGGAGGCAGCGATGTCAGAAGCTTTAACAGCCACATCCAGGCGCAAGTTTGCAGCAACCGCAGCCGCCGCCACGTTGGGCGGCTTCGGCTTCCCAAGCGGACTCGCCGCGCAGGATCAGGGTGATAGTTTGAAGTCTGAGTTCCTGTTGGACGTCGTGTTCGATGTCTCGACCCCGTTCGTTCTCGGGTCCAGGCAGATCGTCCCGGTCACTGGCGGCACGTTCACGGGCCCCAAGTTGAAAGGGACGGCGCTGTCTGGCGGCGGCGACTGGATCGTGCGTCGAGCGGACGGCGCCAGCGTGCTCAACGTGAGGGCCACGCTGCGCACCGACGACGACCAGCTCATTTACATGACGTACGACGGCATCCTCTATAGCCCGCCTGGAGCCAAGCCAGGCGAGCTGTATTGGAGAACAACGCCGAAATTCGAAACCGGATCGCCGAAATACGACTGGCTCACGCGCATCGTCACCGTCGGGGTCGGCCGGCCAGTGCCCGGAAAGGCGGCGTATCGCGTGTTCCAGATTCTGTAGAGCTTTCAGCGTTCAGCTTCTTCGTTGATAGCTGATAGCTGATAGCTGATAGCTGATAGCTGATAGCTGATAGCTCTCCTCAGACCTCGGGTACAGGATCGAGCGAGAGTTTTCCGGTGCTGTCCCCGAGTTGCTCGGTTGGCACGCCGACCTTGTCCAGCAGGCTTACGAGCAGATTGGCCATCGGAGTTTCGGGGAGCTTGATGTGGCGGCCGCCTTTCAGCTGGCCCGATCCGCCGCCGGCGACGAGGACCGGCAGATCGTTGTGAGAGTGTAGATCGCCGTCGCCCAATCCGCTGCCATAGAGAATCATCGAATGATCGAGCAGCGAGCCGTCACCGTCCGGCGTCGTCCGTAACCTTTCCAGAAAGTCCCCGAGCAGGCGGACGTGATAGGTGTCGATTTTGGCTTTCTTGGCCACCAGAACAGGATCGTGCTGATGGTGTGACACGGCGTGGTGTCCGTCAGCTACGCCGATTTCCGGATACGTTCGATTGGTTTGTTCCCGGCCGATGAGAAGGGTGAAGACCCGGGTGATGTCAGCCTGATACGCCAGCGCCTGCAGCTCGAACATGAGCCGGGCGTGCTCTTCGAGCGTGCCGGGGATGTCGGTGGGCCGCTCGGGCAGCACCAGCGCTGGGTCCTGGTCCTTATCGCCGGTCTGGAGACGCTGCTCGACGGCGCGAACCGAATCAAGGTACTCGTTGAGCTTCGTACGGTCGCTTGCACCGAGTCTTTGCTGCAGGCGAGCTGCATCCTCGGTCACCGAATCGAGAATGCTCGCGGTCTTTCGCACCTGCGCAAGCCTTTGCGCAGCGCTGCCTCCATCACCAAACAGCCGATCGAAGACGACCCGCGGGTGGATTTCTGCCGGCAACGGCGTGGTCGGCGTCCGCCACGACACCGTGTGCGAGTAGAAGCAATCGGCCCCGCTGTCGCACGCGATCGACGTCGGGCTCTCGAGTGCCAGCTCGAGCGACGGCAGTCGGGTCTGCTTCCCGAGGTGGGCTGCGGCCAGTTGATCCGCCGTCGTGCTCAACCGGATCTCGAGGCCCGTCCTTCTGGTCCAGGCGTGAACGCCGCTCAGCCACGCGGCCGTGGCGCGGTGATGGTCGGCGTTGCCATCACCGAAGGACTCGGCCTGTCTGTGAGCGAGCCCGCTCACCACAAGGACTCGATCCCGAAACGCCGCGAGCGGACTCAGGATCGGCGACCACTCGAAGTCCGTACCCTCGCCCTTCGGCGTCCAGTGGACCTGCATGACCCCGTTCGGAATGTAGATGAATCCGATGCGAGGTACCGGCTTGGCGGCCGTCTTGGCTAGAGCAGAGAGCGCCGGCACCATGGCGTCGAGCAGCGGCAACGCCAGCATGGCGCCTGCCCCGCGGAGGAACGTTCGCCGCGGAAGTGCCATCTTCGTGACGATCATGTTTCTGGCCCCTACTCCTGAATCCTCATTTGAAACGGCATGCTCTTCACGATGCCAACGATGACCGACGAGAAGCGGTAGTTGTTGAGGACGACATTGCGGGTGATCGCGCGAACGGCGGGCGCATCGTAGTAGCCGAGTTCGCGGCCAACCGCGTAAGACAGAAGCTTTTCCGTGAACGACATGGCAAATTGACCCGGCCGAGCCAGCAACACCCGCCGAAGCCCGGCGACCCCGTCCAGCCTCGTCCCGTCCGGAAGGACGCCGGAGGGATCGATGGGCGTCCCGGACTCGCTGTTGGTCCGCCACCGGCCCACGGCATCGAAGTTCTCGAGCGCAAATCCCAGGGGATCCATCCGCGCGTGACAGCTCGCGCAGACAGGATTGGCGCGGTGCTGCACCATGCGCTCCCTCATCGAGAGAGCCTTTCCTTCCGCGCTGGTGTCCTTGAGCGCCGGCACGTTGGGCGGCGGCGGTGGCGGGGGCGCCCCGAGGATGTTCTCGAGGACCCACTTGCCGCGCACAACCGGCGACGTCCGCGTGGCATACGACGTCAGGGTGAGGATGCTTCCCTGGCCCAACAGTCCGCCACGCACACTATCCTCGCCCAAGGTGACACGGCGGAAATGGCTCCCGTACACGTTCGGAATCCCATAGTGTCGAGCCAGCCGTTCGTTGACGAACGTGTAGTTCGCCGCGAGCAGATCGAGGACGCTTCGGTCTTCCCGAACGATGCTGCCAAAGAACAGGTCTGTCTCGTGCAGCAGCGCCTGTCGCAAGCCGTCGTCGAAGTCCGGGAAGAATCGATCGTTGGGCCTTCGAGCCTGCAGATCGCGCAAATACAGCCACTGCGAGGCGAAGTTTGTGACCAATGCTTGCGAGCGCGCGTCCACGAGCATCCGCTGCACCTGCCGTTCGAGCACACCCGGCGCTCTGAGTCTGCCCGACACGGCCAGGTCCAATAGCTCGTCGTCGGGGATGGTGCTCCAGAGGAAGAACGAAAGCCGAGAGGCCAGCTCCACGTCAGCGATGGCATACGCCGTGCTCGGGACGACGTGCTGTGGAGGGTATTCCGCTCGAAGCAGAAACTCCGGGCTCACCAGCATCCGTTCGAGGGCCCGTTGGATGCCTGCGTCGAATCCGGCTTCGGTCCTTCCTTCGCGGTAAAAGGGCAGCAACACCTCGACGTCCGAGTTCGTGACGGCGCGGCGATACGCGCGGCGGAGCAGCAGCGAGACAACCTGGCGGGCACACGGTTCCTCTTCTGATTGAGTCTTGGGCCGACAGACAAAGATACGGCGCCGGCTGGGCGTGTCGCCGGACCCGACGGTGCCGTAAGGGCCGCTGATCGTGACCGCGGCAACCGACGGCTGCTGTCCCATTCCACGGCGGAACGGCCGCACCAGAGCCTCGTTCGCCGCGGATGTCCTTTTCACGAATGTCACCCCGACGGTTCGCGGACCCGCAAGGACCGGAAGACGAACCTCCAACGGGGCGTTGCCGTCCGCCTCAAACCTGCTCGACTCCCGCCTCGCTCCGCCCGAGGGCGCCGGTCCGCCTACGGTAATCACCTTGATTCGCTCGCCGTCCAGGCTCACCTCGAGTTCGTACGGTTCGCGATTCGAACCCGAAAGGTCGATCTTGATGACGTACTCGCCGTCCAGTGGGAAATATCGGGGAATCGCGGTGCCCCCGCGGGTGCCCAAGGGGAGTTCGTCGAAGTGATCGTCCTGTGGAAGCTCCAGTGGAAGACGGTAGATGTCGATGATCGGAGGAAGCTGGGGGTCTCCGAGGGCAACGCGGCTGATTTTCCGCGCGGCCGCCACGTACCCTTCCATGAGTGTCGGAGTCACGAACAGCAGTTCCGCGGTCGTGTCGAAGCCGACGGTATTGTCGGAGGGAAGAAGCAGCTCGATGTCCAATTCCTTCGGGAGGTTGTCGAGCGCGAGGAGGTCGCGAACCGCGTATTGGTACTCCGTGCGGGTCAGGCGGTGGATCGCGGGCACACGCCCGGGATTGGGCCGTGCGGCGGCCGCCTTGTCGAGCTCTGCCTCCAGCCACGCCGAGAGAGCGTCGGACGCAGCCTGATCCGGTCGCGGCCGGCCCGCCGGCGGCATCGCGTCGGTGCGAAGCTTGCGGACGACCTTTTCCCAGAGTTCCGCGCCGGCGCTTACCTCCGCCAGGTCGATCGTGTCCAGCAGGAGAGGGTTTCCCGCCGGGATCTTGAGCGTCCGGTTATGACAGGTCACGCAATATCGATCGAGCAGCGTGCGGTGGGACGTCAGGGCAGTCGCCCGTGCGTCCGCGGATCGCTCGATCGAGGCCCCAACGGGGCCGGAGGCCGCCGCCATGATCAGGGTGCCTGCGATTGCCAGCCACGCACCTCTCGCGCCCGGGCGTCGTCCGCCCGCCAGTGGGAGTGGGCCGTTCAGGTTATCTCCCCGCATTCGTGGAGGCCTTGTCCGTGCCCTCTTGGAGGAGCTTCCGGATGAACGCCGCGGTGGCCGGCTGCGCTTTCTCCGTTTGCCCGATCCACATGCCATCGGCGAGCATCAGCGGTGTCCATCCCAACCTGTTCTTCGCGTTGAGGTCCGCGCCCTTCTCCACCAAAAACTGGACGACGGAGTTCACCCCTCTTACGGCCGCGCCGTGCATGGCCGTGCTTCCTCCCCATCGCATGTCGCCTGGTGCTGTTTCGTCGAACTCGTGAATGTTCAGGGGAAGCCGATGGAGGAGCGCGATCCCGTCACCGTCGACAGGTGTCTTCCCGAAGTCGGCGACCGCATTCACGTCCACGCCGTGGCCGAGCTCCCACGCGAGCTTGACGGCGTCCAGCGTGTCACTCTCTGACACTCCGTTGTTTGGCCCAGGACTCTCTCCCGGCCAGAAGCCTATCCCTGCCGCTGCCATGAACGGCGTGACGCCTTGCACCGTCGGGATGAGCGGATCTGCGCCCTTGGCCGCCAGCAGGCGCATCAGCTCGACGTCGCTGTGTTTGGCCGCGAGATAGAACGGCGTCGCGCCAACAAGCGTGATGTAGTTCCGGCCCACCGCGATATTCGGCGGGTTGTTGACCACCATTCCGAGATCGAAACCGCTCCTCCGTATTTCCTTCCAGGCGATCCGAACGTTCGTGTCTGCGCCGTGCGCGAGGAGCTTCTTCGCCAGTTCCAGACTGTCTAGATTGCCCGTGGGGATCTGCGGGGCAATACCGAGCGGCCAGCCGGGTCTCCGAAGCCAGGCCAGCGCGTGCAACGCCGAGCCCCTTGCATCGGGAACGTTCGGATCGGCGCCGTGGTCAAGGAGCTCCGCGGCCGCGTCGAAATGTCCGTTGACGATGGCCAGAACCAGTCCGGAGGTGCCGTCTCGAGCGGTGTCATTCACCGCCGCGTTCGCGCCCAGCAAGACTCGAATGGCATCGATGTGGCCGTCGCGGATGGCGAACAGCAACGGGGTAAATCCCGCATTCGAGCGAGCGTGGACGTCTGCACCGGCCTCGATGAGGGTCTGAACGGCTCCGGCGTGGCCTTCAGCCGCCGCCCACATCAACGCCGTCTGCCCGCGCCAGCCTTCTTTCGCGCCGACGTCGGCGCCGTGGGCGAGCAGCAGCCTGACTGCCGCAACGGTGCCGGTGCGGGCGGCCGTCATCAGGGCGGTCTCGCCCTCCGGCAGCGCCGCGTTGGGATTGGCGCCGGCTTTCAACAGTTTGTCGATCATCGCCGCGCTGCCGTTGGTACAGGCGAGCGAGAGCGGGGTCACGCCGTAACGGTTCTTCGCTTCCGCGGACGCGCCGGCGCGAATCAGCAAGTCGGCGGTTTCCAGATCGTCGCGGCGAACTGCCCAGTGGAGCGCCGTCGTGCCGTCGGCTCCCGGCTTGTTGACGTCGACGTGCTGCTGGAGCAGCGCGTGCACGGCCGCCTGGTCCGCAGTCCTGACCGCGTCGACCAGCGAAGGCTCGAGGCCCGCGGCTTCGAGGCCGACGAGCGACAGCAGCACAATCGCCAACTGTCCGAGCCGCACTCCGGGACCCATCGTTGCCTCCCCTCGGGCCGCCTACATCCAGTTGATGGTATCGCATCCAAGAAGACACGATCCATCGTTTGCTTATGTCGAAGATCGATCGACGTCGCGAACCACTGAAGCAGATCGGATCGATCGCCTCTTACTGGGCGTTGCGATCGGCGTAGGGCCTGGGTGCCGCGCGTGCGGGGCCCATTGAGCGCGATTTTTCCCCTCGGCCGCTTCATCGCCGAAAATCGGCGTCGAAATGCGAGGGATGGCGTACGGCCGCCCGATCCTGTAGGCTCATTTTCGTGCCGGCAGGTGAACTTCTGACGATTCGGAGGAACGATAGATGAGACTTCAGTTTCTGACAGGCGTGTTGCTGGTTGGCGTGGCCCTCGCGCTTGCGGCGACGGTACAGACCCAGTCGGCGTCGGCTCGAGGCGGCGTTCAGCAGGCGTCGGGACAGCCGCCCGCGGGCCGTGGAGGCGGCCCGATGGTGAACGACAGCCGCACGAGCAAGGAGGAATTGGAGCGCTGGATGACGGAGCTCTCGAACTGGGGTCGGTGGGGCAAGGACGACCAGCTCGGCGCCGCGAACTTGATCACGCCGGCGAAGCGCAAGCAGGCTTTGGCGCTGGTGAAGTCAGGAGAGACCGTGTCGCTCTCGCACAACCCGGTCATGGAGAAGGCCGTCGATGCTGCGGACCCCTTCGCACACGACATCACCATCCTGGGTCAGGCTGGCATCGCCGTCGAGAAGCAGGAGGTCAGCTTCCACGGTTCGACCTTCACCCATCTCGATGCGCTCTGCCACGTCTCGCACGACGGCAAGCTGTACAACGGTCTCCTGTTCAAGGATGTCGTAAGCAAAGACGGCGGCTGCTCGAAGCTGAACATCACCGCATTCAAGAGCGGTATCGTGACGCGCGGCATCCTGCTGGATATCCCCCGCTTGAAGGGCGTTCCGTATCTGGAACCCGCCACGCACGTCTACCGTGAGGACGTGGAAGCGTGGGAAAAGAAAGCCGGCATCAAGATTGGTCCGGGCGACGCCGTCTTCCTCCGCACGGGCCGGTGGGCGAGACGGGAGAAGGTCGGTCCGTTCGCGAACCTGTCCGGGTTCGATGGATCCTTCGCTCCGTTCCTCAAGGAGCGGGGCGTTGCGCTCATCGGTTCGGACGGCATTCTCGACGTCGGGAACGTTCCAGGCTTTGCACTGCCGCTCCACCAGATCGCGCTGGTCGCGCTGGGTATCGACATCTTCGACAACGTCGATCCCGAAGCGCTCGCGGAGGCCGCGGCGCGACTAAACCGGTGGGAGTTCCTGCTGTTTGCCGCACCGATACCGGTCCCCAACGGCACCGGCTCGCTCATCAACCCGATCGCCGTCTTTTAGCCCCGAACCATCACAAAGGGAATGGGCGGCCCACGCGGGGCTCAAGCGCGTTCGCCTGGCTCCGCGGAACCGCTGCGACTCTCTATCTGCCGCTCCGGAAGTGGATCCAGGTCCGGTACGCCCCGACACACGTGCGATTTCGATCACTCGACGAGCTCGATCCGGCTGATGCCCCCAAGGTGGGCGGCAAGGCCTGGAACTGCGCCCGGTTGAAGCAGCACGGGTTTCCCGTGCCCGATGGCCTCGTGATTCCTGCTGGCGCGACCGACCTGGAACTGGCGACGCTCGGCGGCCACCCGTGGTTCGACAGTTGGGCCCCGGACCAGCGGTTTGCGGTCCGATCGTCGGGCCTTGCAGAGGATGCACCGGAACAGTCGTTCGCAGGCATCCACGAGACACGGCTGAATGTCACGCGCGCTGACGTGCTCGACGCGGTGATGGCCTGCCGGGCGTCAACCGACTCCGATCGCGCCAGGGTGTATCGGCGCGCGCGAGCGCTGCCGTCGGACGCGACAGCGGCGGGCGTGCTGGTGCAGCGCATGATTCAGCCCTCCGCCGCCGGCGTGGCATTCACGATCGATCCTCTGAGCGGCGACGTCGAGGAGATCGTCATCAACTCGGCGTCAGGCCTCGGTACAGCGGTGGTCGACGGCCAGATCGATCCCGACGACATTCGCGTGCGGAAGCAGGACGGCCGGGTGGTGTCGTATCGGGTGGCAGCAGACGCGAGCGCGCAGGAAACCGCACGCCGATCGCTCACGCCCGCCCAGGTCGGAGCGCTATGGACGCTCCTCGTTGCGATCGAACAACACTATTCCGCGCCGCAGGATGTCGAATGGTGCTTCGACGGAACGGCGTTCTGGATCGTACAGTCGCGTCCGGTGACCGTTACCACTGCGGGAGCGAATGAAACCGAGTGGACCCGCGCAAATCTCGCCGAGGTGCTCCCCGAATTCACCTCGCCGCAAGCGCTCTTCGCCTCGGAGGAGTTCCTGAAAGTCGGCGAGCGACGCTACTTCGGAAAACTTCTCGCGCCCGATGAGGAGCTGGGTCCCATCGTGAAAGCGTTCAACGGCCGGCTGTACTTCAACGTCTCGCAGCTTCGGCGCGTCAGCCGACTGGCCGGATCAGCTCCGGCGGCCGTGCTGAGGAGCCTGGGCCATTCTGGCCCCATCGATCCCGAAGACGAGCGCATCCAGCGCCCCCCGCTTGGCCAGTGGATCGCCTGCTTCCCGCAGTTCGCGCGCGTGCTGTGGCGCCACCTTCGCGCCGAACGGCTCCTGCGCGCTCACGAAGCCAGTGTCAATCAGTTCACCGCTCGCGTGTCGTCCGTGGATCCCGAGACGCTCACGGACCAAGACACGTGGTCGACGATCGACGAGTGGCGGCAGCAGGCGCCCCAGACGCTCGAAGTCATCCTCGTGTTCGGAGGCGTGCTAATTTACGAATTGCCCATCAAGAGGATCTGCGAGAAGGTCGGCTTCTCGTACGAACGCCTGCTCGTTTCTCACCTCGCAGCCGGAGAGCGGTCGGTCAGCGCGCAGCAGGCCTTCGATCTGGTCGCCCTCGCCGATACGGCGCGGCAGGAGCCGCGCGCCGCCGAGTGGCTGCGGCGTAACGAAGCTCTCTCTGGAGTGCGTCAGGCGCTCCAAGGCAGCGCGTTTCTGAGCGCTCTCGACGCGTTCCTCGATCGCTATGGCCATCGCGGGATCCACGAATCGGACTGGGCGTTGCCGCGTTACCGCGAGGATCCCGCGCCGATTCTGAACGCCGTTCGGCTGCACCTCGGTGACGATCGCCGCCAGGATCCATCTCAGGTGGCGGCTCGCGCCGCGGAAGAAGCGGAGCGGGTCTGGGCGGAATTCGAGCAGAACGTCCGAGGATTCCGCCGCTTCACAGCGCTCAGGAGAGCACGGCGGCTGCTCGCGACCATCAAGCAGTACTACCTGTGGCGGGAGCAATGCCGGTCGGACATGGTCCGCGTCTTCGCGGCTGTGCGGCCGTGGCACCTCGTTCTTGCGCGGCGGTTCGTCGAGCGCGGCTGGTTGGCCGCGCCGGAGGACTATTTCCTGTTGCGGCTCGAGGAGATAGCCCGCGTCATCGCAGGTCCCGCGCCAGCATCCGAGCTCCGCAGCATTGCCGCCGGCCGTGCCGCGGACATGGAGCGCTTCCGACAGGTGCGGATGCCCCTGCTGATGCGCGAATCCGAGCTGCTGCGTCTCGTTCGCGCCGCCGGCGTGAGCATGGCGTCGAGAGACGATGGTGAGCTGCGTGGAATGCCGGTCAGTCGTGGTTGCGTCGAGGGCGAGGTGGTCGTTATCGACCATCCGGGCGATTTCGGCAAGATGAAACCGGGCGCGATCCTGGTGACGCGTGCAACCGATCCCTCGTGGACGCCGCTGTTCACGCTTGCCTCCGGCGTGATTGTCGAGGTGGGAGGCATGCTGTCGCACGCGTCGACGATCGCACGCGAATATGGGCTTCCCGCGCTGGCGAACGTGACCCACGCGACGAAGCGGCTGCAGAGCGGCGACTGGATCACGCTCAACGCGACCGAAGGGTTCGCGAAGAAATCGACCCGCGAGCGACCGCACTAGAGGGCTGGTAGGGCTGGTAGGGCCGGTGGGGCTTAAGAGGTAGTGCAGCCTTCAGAGCCTGCCAGGCGAGGCGGGGCTGAAACGCCGCACTACGACTGGTTTTCGAAATGTGCTTTCAAGCTATCGGTCCCTAGACATCGGAGAGGTGTTCGAGACCTCCGGTGCTATCGCCGACGCGCTCCACAGGAACTCCCACCTTGTTCAGGACGGTCAGGTACAGATTCGTGAGCGGCGTCCCGTCCGGGAACCGCAGGTGGCGCCCTCCCCGGATCTGGCCCGCGCCGCCGCCGACCAGCAGGACCGGCAGCTTGTGGGGTATGTGCTGGTTGCTGTTGCTCATCCCGCTGCCGTAAATGATCATCACATGATCCAGCAGGGAGCCGTCACCGTCGGGCGTCGATTGCAGCTTCTCCAGGTAGTACGCGAAGAGCGCTGTGTGAAAGGCGTTGATCTTCGTCAGCTTGGCCAGCTTCTGCGGATCGTTCTGGTGGTGTGACAACGGATGGTGCTGATCGGGAACGCCGATCTCAGGGTAGGTTCGGCTGCTGAGCTCCTTGCCGATCATGAACGTCATGACACGGGTCAGATCGCACTGGTAGGCCAGTACCTGCAGGTCGAGCATCACCTTCGCGTGTTCTTCGAAGGAAGCAGCGATGCTGCCAACGGGCCGCTCTACTACCGGGAGTTCGCGAGCGCTTTGCGCCTCGGCCCTCTGAATACGGCGCTCGACGTCACGGACGGCGTCGAGATATTCCGTCAGCTTGGCGCGGTCGCGCCGGCCGAGGCTCCTCTGAAGGTCCGCGACCGTTTCCCTCAACGAGTCGAGGACGCTGCGATCCTGTCCGATGCGAGCCAGCCGCGTCGCGCGGTCGGTGCTATCGCTGTCGCCGAACAGGCGCTCGAACACCGCGCGCGGGTTGCTCTCCATCGGCAGCGGTGTGGTGGAGCTGCGCCAGCAGATGGTATTGACGTACGCACAGCTGTAGCCGACGTCGCACGCGCCCGCGAGGCCAGTGGATTCGAGGCCGAGCTCGAGCGAGGCGAGTTGCGTGTGCTGGCCGAGATGACCCGCCGCGATTTGATCGATCGAGATCCCCGCTTCGAAATCGGCGCCCTCGGTCGGCTTCGCGTGGACGCCTGTCAAGAACGCCCCGCCGATGCGGCCATGGCCTCCCGCGGGTTCACCCAGCCGCGCGACCGCTGGTTCGTTGTCTAGGCCGGTCAGCACGAGCATCCGATCACGAAACCGCGCCAGCGGTTCGAGAATCGGCGTTACTGCGAACCCCTCGCCCTCTGTCGCGGGTGTCCAGTTGCTCATCACGGCGCCCATCGGCACGTAGATGACGCCCAAACGGACCGTCGGATTGGCCGCCGTCTTCCTCTGGGCAGCGAAGGCCGGCACCATGCCGTCGAGCAGCGGCAACGCCAACGTCGCGCCGAGGCCGCGCAGGACCGTGCGCCGAGGGAGAGCCTTCTTGGTGGCGATCATGATTTCTGGCTCCTTGAAGCTACTCCTGCCCCTTCACACTCATTTGAAACGGCACGCTCTTCGTAATCCCCAGGACGAGAGATGACCAGCGGTCGTCGTGAGACGCGGCCTCTCGGACGATTTTCCGGATCGCCGGTCTGTCGTAGTACTCGGCCCCGCGTCCCAGGGCGTACGTGAGCAGCTTTTCGGTGACTGTCAGCACAAAGTTGTCGCGGCGCGCGAGCAGGAGCTTTCGCAGCTCAGAAGGCCCATCAAACGTCGTTCCATCGGCCAGGCTTGCGGAAGCGTCGATCGGAGTGTGGGCTTCGCTCGTCGTCCGCCACTTGCCAATGGCGTCGAAGTTTTCGAGCGCGAAACCGAGCGGGTCCATCTGTGCATGGCAGCTCGCGCAAGCGGGATTCTTCCGGTGCTGCTCCATCCGCTCGCGCATGGACGCCAGCTTCCCCTCGGCGCCGGAATCGGGCAGGTTCGGCACGTTGGGCGGCGGCGCGGGCGGGGGCGCCCCGAGGATGTTTTCGAGCAGCCACTTTCCACGCACGACCGGGGAGGTGCGAGTGGCGTAGGACGTGACCGTCAGAATGCTGCCTTGACCGAGCAGGCCGCCGCGGTTCTCGTCGGCGAACGTCACGCGTCGGAAGTGGCTGCCGTAGATGTTCGGAATGCCGTAGTGGCGCGCGAGCCGTTCGTTCACGAAGGTGTAGTTCGCCGTCAGCAAATCCGTCACGCTGCGATCCTCTCGCAGCTGGCTGTCGAGAAACAGCTCCGTTTCCCGCTGGAACGCCTCGCGCAGGTTGTCGTCGAAGCCTGGAAACGCATTCACGTCGGGCACGACCGCTTGCATGTTCCGGACGTACAACCACTGCGCGGCGAAATTGCTGACGAGGGAGGTCGCGCGCGAGTCGGCCAGCATCCGACGGACCTGGCGCTCGAGTTCCAGAGAATCGTGCAATCTCCCGCGGGCGGCCAAGTCGAGGAGCTCGTCGTCGGGGACGCTGCTCCAGAGAAAAAACGACAGCCGAGATGCGAGCTCGACGTCGCTCAGGCGGTAGGGCGCTCCTGGGGGCATGTTCACGGGCTCGCGTTCGATCCGGAACAGGAATTGCGGGTCGACCAGGATTCGCTCGAGCGCGCTCTGGATCCCCCCGTCGAAGCCCTTCTCATGTCGGGCCGTCCGGAAGAAGCCGAGCAACTTCTGCACGTCTTTCTCCGAGACCGGACGGCGATACGCGCGGCGGGCGAGCGAGGCGAGAATCTTGCTGGCGCAAGGCTCTACCGCCTGGCCCTTCCCGGGGCGGCACACGAAGATCCGACGGCGGCTGGGAGTGTCTCCTGGCCCGCGAGCATCGTAGGGGCCGCCGATTTCGACCCTCTCCAAGCCAACCTCGGCTCCCCGTTTGCCGCGGAAACTGATGTTCCCCACGGGCAGATACGCCGGACCCACGCCCTCGGTCGCCACGGTTCTCTGCAGGAATGCGACGCCAACCAGTCGCGGACCCGCCCTTGCCGGGAATCGAACCTCCAAGCCCGCGCCCGCTGATTGATCGTCGGGTTCGTCGGGCAACCTTGGAGCACCCCCGGGTTGGCCAATCTTGAACACCTTGATCGGCTCGCCGTCCACGCGCACTTCGAGCTGCTGCGGCTCCTGAGAGCGGCGCCGCTGCAGGTGGATCGTGACGACGTACTCGCCGTCGAGCGGGAAGTGGTGTCGAATCGCGATGCCGCCACGCGATCCGAAGGGGAGCTCCTCGCTCGCCCGATCGTCCTGGAGAAGGTAGCGGGAGACCTCGTAGATCTCTACGGCCGGTCGAATGGTGGGGTCGCCAATCGCCAGGCGGCTGATCTTCCGCGCCGCCGACATGTAGCGTTCGAGGAGCCCAGGGGATACCGCCAGAACATCCGCGTTGTTGTCGAAGCCGTAGCCGAAGTCATCGCCAGGCAGTAGTGATCGGCCGTCGATGTCGAGCGCCAGCACGTCTCGGACCGCGTTGGTGTACTCGGTGCGGTTCAGGCGGTGAATCGTGGGTCTTCCAGGATTCGGCGCAGCCTCGGCCGCACGGTCGAGCGAGCTTTCCAGCCACGCGGCGAAGGCCGCGACCGCCGATGGGTCCGGCCTCGGGCGCCCCACTGGAGGCATGCTGCCGGCCCGCAGTTTCTGCAGCACCTTCTCCCACACCGCGGCGCCACTGGCCACCTGGTCGGCGCCTATCTCGTCTTTTTCAAGAACGAGGTTGGCCGTCCGCAATCGTTCGTTGTGGCAGGTGACGCAATATTGATCGAGCAAGGCTCGGCGGCCCGCCGCCGACGGGTCGCTGGACTGGGAGCTGGCAACCCGTGGCGCCGGAAACGGGCGTGCCGCGTACAGCGGTGCCGCGCAAAGGTAGCTGATCGCGAAGAGAGCAGGAACACCGCCGAAGATCGTTTTCACCTGAGGTTCAAAAACTGCTAGCTTTCAGCCATCAGCTATCAGCTGCAAGAGACCCCGACCAAGGTGTAGATTTCAAGAGTCCTTGTCCGTAGCTCGACAAACGCAGTATGGCGGAGGCGCCGATGGCCTACAAGGGAAAAGCTTGTGGGCTCGGCTGGTCAGTTGTCGGCCGCGACAGCTTGCAACAAGGCCTCCGCGACCGACTCGGGGCGTGTCACACTGGACCCAACTCGCCGTGCAAGGAGCGGATGAAGATGCATGCCCAAATCGCTGGCTTTGTCGGTTGGTCGATGGCGTTGCTGCTCCCAGTCGGTCTTGCGGCCCGTGCCGAGAATGCAGCACTGGCCGGCCGAGTCCCCGCCCTCCGGACGACGGCGGACTTTCACGCCGGACCGCCCGCCGCCAATTCCGATCGGCAGTTGGTGGAGGCGGCCAAGAAACAAGACCGGGATGCCGTGCAGGCACTCCTCAAGCAGCGCGTCGACGTGAACACGCCTCAGGCAGATGGCGCGACGGCGCTTCACTGGGCCGCCCACTGGGACGATCTGGACACCGCGGACCTGCTGATTCGAGCGGGCGCCAACGTAGGTGCGGCCAACGACTACGGTGTCACGCCGCTCTCTTTGGCCTGCATGAACGGAAATGCGGCGATGGTTGTCCTGTTGCTCAAGGCCGGCGCAGATCCCAACCTCGCCCGCTCCACAGGAGAGACACCGCTCATGACGGCCGCGCGCACGGGCAATGTGGACGCGGTGAACGCCTTGATCGCCCGAGGGGCGGACGTGCATGCCAAGGAACCGGGGGCGGATCAGACGGCGCTGATGTGGGCGGTGTCGGAGAAACACACGGAGGTCGTGCGCGCGTTGATTGATCGCGGGGCGGATGTTCATACCCGCTCGAAAAGCGGGTTCACGCCCATGTTGTTTGCGGCGCGCGCAGGCGATCTCGGCGCCGCGCGGACGCTGTTGGCCGCGGGCGGGAACGTGAACGACACTGCGCCCGATGGCGGCAGCGCGCTGCTGGTGGCCACCGTCCGCGGCCACATCGCGGTTGCCACCTTCCTGCTGGAACACGGCGCAGACCCCAACGCGAACGGTGCCGGTTACACTGCGCTGCACTGGGCGGCGGGCACCTGGGAAACCGAGCTGACGGGGCCCAACGGTATCGTGACCCAGCCTGACGATGAATGGGGTTCGCTGGCCGGACTCCAGACTGGCAAGCTCGAGTTGGTGCAGTCGCTGCTGGCTCACGGCGCAAACCCGAACGCTCAACTCGCCAAGACGCCGCCCCGGGTTGGCTACAGTCAGCTTCCAGTCGAGCACCGTCTGGTCGGAGTCAACGTGTATGGCGGCGCGACGCCGTTCTTGCTGGCGGCGATGGCGGGCGACGTCAGCATCATGCGCGTGCTGGCGGCCGGCGGAGCCGATCCACGCCTCGCGACCATGGACAAGACCACGGCGCTCATGGTGGCAGCGGGCCTCGGTCGGTACATGGCCGAGAGCCGCGTCAGGGAGGACAACGCTCTGCAGGCGGTCAAGCTGGCGCTCGATCTCGGTGGCGACGTCAACTCGACCAACGAGGCCGGCAACACGGCGCTGCACGGGGCCGCCTACACGAAGTCGAACGCTATCGTTCAGTTCCTGGTCGACAATGGCGCCGCGGTGAACGTGATGAACAAGCGCGGGCAGACGCCGTTGATGATTGCGGACAGCATTCGCGCGGGCAGCGCCACGGTGACCAGCCGCACGGAGACCGGGGATTTGTTGCGCCGGCTTGGGGCGGAAGCCACGACTCCGGGCCAGACGCCCAGGTGACGCCTCGGGAAGGGCTTGTAAGACTGGTGAGGCAGGTCGGGCTGGTGAGGCGGGTAGGGCTGGTGGGGCGGGTAAGGCCGGGTACAGCTGGTCAGCTCCACCGGCCCTTCCAGCCCCACCCGGCCCACCTGCCCTATTCGGCTAACGGACTAGGCCGGATTTGGAAGCGGACAACCGCGCCGGTCGTACCTTTGCCGCCTTCGTCGTGCCAGTTGAACGAATCGTAGCTGGCCCACACCCCACGGCCCTTCCAGCCTGCCTTTGGATCGTCGATGCGGCCATCGAGGCCCCGAGTGTAGAACCCCAGCGGATAGGGCACGCGCATCACGACCCATTCGCGGGTCTGCGGAATCAACGCGATGAGCGAATCGGACCCTGTGCCGTTGGCTATCGGGATGTTCTCGCCAAGCCCCAGCGTGTTGAACTGGTCGACCCAGTTGTAATAGTGGAAATCCGTGTTGGCGGTCACCGATGACTTGAATTTCGGGCCTGGCGTCGGATAGAGCGTCCACCCTTCCGGGCACTGCTGCCCGGTGGCCTTCGGGCCGTTCAACACCTTGCACTTGCTCCGATCGAAACTGGCAATGTGCCCGCTGCCTCCGAGCGCGGTCCAGATCAGTCCCTGGCGGTCTATATCGATGCCGCGCGGACCGAAGCCCCACTTGCTCTGCTCCACAGCGTCAGTCTGGAAGGGCGGCTGGTAGATTTCGCTCTTGCACGTCTCGGGCGGGTTCGCGCCGACCTCGAGTCTGACGATGCTGCCCGGCATCGGGCCTGGCTTGCCAATCCAAATCGATCCGTCTTTCGGGTTCGGAATGATTCCGTAGTTGAAGCTCGTGATCCGTGTGTCCTTCGTCGGATCGATTGGACCCCCAGGTTCGTTCCAGGGGCGGGTGATCTTGCCGTCGCCGTTGGTGTCGAGCACCGTGGGACACCAGGCTTGCGACGCGCGTTCGTCGCCCGTCTGGTCATACTTCTTGGTGTTCAGCCATCCGACAACATTGCTGTCGCCGCTCAACCAGAGGGTGTCATCGCTCGCGAACTGCAGGTGATGCGTGCCATAACACGTGTCGATCAGGGCGAACTTCCCGGTCTTCGAATCGTAGTACGACAGCTGACGGCGGATGCTGTTCTGCTCGATTGGAAAGTACTTCGCCGAGGGGTGGTCCGATCCACTCTTGCACCAGTCGGGGTTGTCGCTCCCGGGCCGGATGACCTGCGTCAGCCAGACGCGTCCCTTGTCGTCCATCATCGGGTTGTGTCCGCTGGCTGGAGTGCCGGGATAGGCCTCGTTGCCCCAATACAGCGATGGCGTATTCGCGTTGCTCGTCCGATACTCGTCGCCCTGGAACCTCATCGGGACCCGGGTCGTCATGTCCACCATGCGTGTGCGGTTCGTCACCGGATCGAGCAGGACGAACGCACCACCGCCGAGCCCATACACGGGACCCTTCGAGTAGAGATTCGGGTTGCGCTTGTCCGTGACGATTTCGTCGTGAACGACCGTCCGGGGATTTCCCCATCCCCACATCGTCAGGACGACGTTCCGCTCCTTCCCCTGCGGGCGGGGCGGCGGGAGCGGCACCTGGCCGCCCTTGATTTGATCCGTCCAGTCCGCGTACATAGCCAGGGCGCGCTTCGGGCCGAGCCGGCCGAGCGTGTTCAGCATGATCGGGCCGCTGCTACTGGCCGCGACGCGATGCGCCCAGGCGGCCGTGGTCGAGTCGAACTTCGTCGGGTCGAGCATCGGCATCTCGCGCGTTGCCTTGTTACCCAGCTGGTGGCACAGTTCGCAGCCGTCCTTCAACCGATCGATCCAATGGGCTTGCGTCAGCATCGTCGGGGAGATGCCGTTTCCATCCTGGCCGGTGCCAGGAAATTCATGAGCCTCCGGAATCTGCAGCAAGGAGTACCAGTAGTTGGAGGGATAGACCTGCGCCGCCTCCTGCGGTGTCGCCGGCGCTTTCGCCATGAGCGTCAGGCCGTCGCCGGGGCGGGCCCGCTTCTTGTCGGAGTCGGCCAGGCCGTACCCGCGCACCCACACCTGATACGTGGCCGAGGGCAGATCCGGAATCAGAAACTTGCCCGCACCGTCGGTGACGACGATCTTGATGAACTTCGTGCCCAGGTCGTTCGTTTCGGCAATGACCCAGACGCCCGCCTCGGCGCCTTTGGCGCTCCTGACGGTGCCGGTGATGTCATCACCACCCGCCATCACGGCGGGGCCGGCTAACCACGTGGCGACTCCGGTGACCAACAGCGCGGCGCCCAAGGCTCCAACCAGGCGAAGCGTGATGCGCATATCCACCCTCCCGTCTCAGCGAATGCTAGTACTTCTGAGCGAATCCTAGTCGTTCTAGCGTCGTTAATTGTCTCAAGTTGTCGTTCGGGAGCCAGAATCGGGCTCCGCGTGTTCATTCCCCTGCGCCACGAGCCGAATCAGGCGTCAGGCAGTAGCCGTCGCCATGAACGGTGTGGATGAATCGTGGATGGTGCGCGTCGGGCTCGATTTTCCTTCGAAGCCTGGCAATCGCATGATCGACTGACCGGGTGGGCGGCGCGTCTGTGTAGCCCCAGACTTCACGCAACAGTTCGTTGCGGGAAACCACACTCTCCTTCCGTTCCGCGAGGTAACGAAGCAGTTCGAACTCCCGGTGAGTGAACTCGAGGGGACCGGAGCCGTCCCAGGCTTGCAGTGCCCGAAGGTCGATGGTGACCTGCCCCAGCTGCAGGCGTTCGATCCCGTGCCGGGTGCGGCGGAGCACGGCGCGGATGCGTGCGATGAGCTCTTCCAAGTCGAACGGTTTGGTGATGTAGTCGTCGGCGCCCAAGCTGAAGCCCCGGAGCTTGTCGCTCTTCTGCCCGCGTGCGCTCAGGATGACAATCGGTGTCTGTCGCCGTCCGCGCAGCACGCCGCACAGCTCAAAGCCCGTTTTGCCCGGAAGCATCAGGTCGAGCAGGATCAGATCGGGCGCGAACTCTCTCGCTTTGGCGGCCGCCAGTTTACCGTCGGCGACACACTGGATCTCGAAGCCCTCGAAGGTGAGATTGTCCCGCAGGATGCGCGAGAGCCCGGCGTCGTCTTCAACGATGAGGATGCGTGGCTTCACGGTCGATCCGCTCGATGGGCAGGACGGACTTCGTGCGCGACAAATCGCGACAATTCTACCTCGGGTAGCTGCTACGATCCCCTTGTTGAGCGCCCATCGAAAATTCTCCACGGCCGGCCTGGTGTTCGCGATCGTGGCTTGGATCGTGACGACTCCCGCTGCCTCTCCTCGCGTTCACGCCGCCGCTCGCCAACAGCCGGCCGCCGGTTCGCCCGCTCTCTCGACGCCGCTAGGCGCGACCCTCGACGCGTACTGCGTCACCTGTCACAACGAGCGGCTCCGTACCGCGGGACTCTCGCTTCAAGACATCGATGTCACTCAGGTGTCCGAGCGTGCCGAGGTCTGGGAAAAGGTCATCGGTAAGCTTCGCTCCCGCGCGATGCCGCCTCCCAGTGCTCCGCGGCCGGACGAGGCGACATACGAGGCCGTCGCGTCCCGGCTCGAGGCCGCCTTGAACACCGCGGCCGCGGCCAAGCCCAACCCGGGTCGTCCTGCCGTTCATCGCCTCAATCGAGCCGAATACACCAATGCCATCCGCGACCTGCTGGCACTCGACATCGACGGACGAACGCTCCTGCCCGCTGATGATCAAGGGTATGGCTTCGACAACAACGCCGATCTCCTGACGATGTCGCCGGGCCTGTTGGACCGGTACATGCTGTCGGCACGGAAGATCAGTCGGCTAGCGATTGGCGATCCGACGATGCGGCCCGTCGTGCAGCGATACCAGGTATCCCGGCTGCTCACGCAAGACGACCGCATGAGCGAAGAGCTCCCGTTCGGGTCGCGCGGCGGAATCGTGATTCGGCACAACTTTCCGCTCGATGCCGAGTACGTCCTTCGAATCCGCCTGCAGGGCGCCTCTGTTCGCAACACCGGCGAGCAGGTCGAGGTCCGGGTGGACGGTGAAAGAGTCAAGCTGCTCACCGTGGGTGGCCAGCGCGGAGGCGCGACGTCGGCGGCGGACGGTCCGGCTCCGGATCCGGTCTTGGAGGTCCGCTTTGCTGCGAAGGCAGGGCCTCGCCTCCTGGGGGTTGCGCTGATGAAGCGAACCTCGGCGCCTGAGGGTGTGGGGCCTGCGCGTCTTCCGGTGGGCAGCATCAGCTTCAGGGTTGCGGGCGTCGGCAGCCTGGAGCTCGACGGTCCCTACAACGGGCTGGGACCAGGCGACACGCCGAGTCGGCGTCAGATCTTCGTCTGTCGTCCAATTAAGGGACAGGATGAGAGGCCTTGCGCCAGGCAGATTCTCTCGGCGCTCGCCCGACGCGCGTATCGCCGACCGGTGGCCGAGAAAGACCTTCAGCCGCTGCTCGGCTTTTACAAAGAGGGACGGACCAACGGCTTCGACGCCGGGATCGAGACGGCGCTTGAACGGATATTGATCGATCCGGAGTTTCTGTTCCGCATCGAACGCGAACCGGCCAGCGTGGTAGCGGGGACCGCCTATCGCATTAGCGACCTCGAGCTGGCTTCCCGACTGTCATTTTTCCTGTGGAGTTCCGTTCCAGACGACGAATTGCTCGGGGTGGCGGCGCGCGGGAAGCTGAACAATCCCTCGGTTCTGGAACAGCAGGTCGGGAGGATGCTCGGCGACGCCCGCTCGGGCGCGCTTGTGAGTAACTTCGCCGCACAGTGGCTGTATCTACGCAACATGCGGACCGTTGCGCCGGACACCAGCCAGTTTCCCGACTTCGACGACAACCTGCGCGAGGCCTTCCAGCGCGAGACGGAGCTCTTCCTGGAAAGCCAGCTCCGGGAGGATCACAGCGTGGTGGACTTGCTCGCGGCGAACTACACGTTTGTCAACGAGCGGCTGGCACGGCATTATCAGATCCCGAACGTCTACGGCAGTCACTTCCGGCGGGTCACCTTCGACGATGCCGTGCGAGGGGGCCTACTTGGTCAGGGCAGCATCTTGACGGTGACATCGTACGCCACGCGCACTTCTCCAGTACTGCGCGGCAAGTGGCTGCTCGAGAACATCCTTGGCGCGCCGCCGCCGCCCCCGCCGCCCAACGTGCCAGCCCTCAAGGAAAACAACCTCGGCGGCAAGCCTCTTTCGGTGCGTCAGCGGATGGAAGCGCACCGAAACAATCCCGTCTGTGCGAGCTGCCACTCGCGCCTGGATCCGCTCGGCTTCGCGCTCGAAAACTTTGACGCGATTGGGAGATGGCGCAGCACCGACGAAGGCAATGTGCCAATCGATTCTTCCGGGGTCTTGCCTGACGGCACCGGGTTTACTGGGCCGACGGAACTGCGGAAGGCGTTGCTCGCTCGGCGCGGTGAATTCGTCCGAACGCTCACCGAGAAGCTGCTCACGTACGCGCTCGGCCGCGGGATCGAGTACTACGATCGGCCGGCCGTGCGCACGATTCTCGCCGCCGCCGCGTCAAACGACTACCGCTGGTCGTCCATTATTCTGGGTATCGCGAAGAGCACGCCCTTTCAGATGCGGGTGAAGAGGCAAGAGTAGCTACAAGGAGCCAGTCGTCATGATCATCACCAAGAAGGCCATTCCACGCCGCACCGTTCTCCGCGGTCTCGGTGCGACCGTGGCGTTGCCGTTTCTGGACGGCATGGTGCCGGCGTTTGCCGCATCGCGCTCTGCAGTCGCCAAACCCAGGACCCGCCTGGGGCTGGTGTACGTGCCCCACGGCGCAGTCATGAACAACTGGACGCCGGCGGCGGAAGGTGCCGGCTTCGAGCTCACGCCGATTTTGCAGCCCCTGGCCCCTTTCCGGGATCGGCTGCTGGTCTTGACGGGACTCGACAACAAGCCTGCGCTGGCGTTGCAAGGGGAGCCGGCAGGAGGGCACGGGCGTATTGGCGCCGCGTTCCTCACCGGCGTCCACGCGAAGCCAACAGAAGGCGCTGACTTCAGGGCTGGCGTCTCGATCGATCAGATCGCAGCCGCACATCTGGGCGAAGAGACGCAACTGGCCTCGCTCGAGCTGGGGTTGGAGTCCACCGAGCTTGCGGGCGCGTGCGACGTTGGCTTCAGCTGTGCCTACGTCAACACGATCTGCTGGCGCAGTCCGACGATGCCCCTGCCGATGGAGAACAACCCGCGCGCAGTGTTCGAGCGTCTGTTCGGCGACGCCGACACCTTGAACCCCTCTGCACGGGTTGCCCGCATCCGCCGGGATCGCAGCATTCTCGACTCGGTGACCCAGAAAGTGGCCGACCTCCAGAGAGGGCTCGGATCGCCCGACCGGGGAAAGCTCAACGAGTATCTCGAGGCGATTCGGGACAGCGAGCGGCGCATCCAGAAGGCCGAGGTGCAAAGCGCCCGCGAGCTGCCGTTGGTGGACGCGCCCTCCGGGAGCATCCCGGCCTCGTTCGAAGACTACGCCAAGTTGATGTTCGACCTGCAGGTACTGGCCTACCAGTGCGATCTCACCCGCGTCATCACGTTCATGATCGGCAAAGAGCTGAGCGGCCGCACCTACCCGGAAATTGGGGTACCCGATCCGCACCATCCGCTGTCGCACCACCAGAACGATCCGCAGAAGCTCGACAAGCTGGGCCGGATCAACACACTTCACTTGCAGCTGTTCGCGTATTACCTGGAGAAGCTGCGCTCGACGCCCGACGGCGATGGCTCCTTGCTGGACCATATGGTCCTCCTCTACGGCAGCGGCATGGGCGACAGCAACCTGCATGACCCGCGCAACCTGCCCATCCTCGTGGTTGGCGGGGCCGGTCAGATCACCGGGGGTCGTCACGTGAAGTACGCCAAGGAAACCCCCCTTACGAACCTGTACATGACCGTGCTCAACAAGGTCGGCGTGCCCGTGGAGCGCATCGGAGACAGCACCGGATCAGTCGAGCACCTGTCCGACATCTAGACTAGGCGGCGCTTCGAGTGCGGACCTACCCGGAACATCCGATCGTGAGCGTCGGAGCGGTGATCGTTGACGGAGATCGGGTTCTGCTGGTCAAGCGCGGACACGAGCCGCTGAAGGGCGAGTGGAGTCTGCCCGGCGGCGTCGTGGAAATCGGCGAGACGCTCGCCGAGGCACTCCGCCGGGAGGTGCTGGAGGAGACCGGGCTCGAGATCCACGTCGGTCCTCTCATCGAAGTGCTCGACCGTGTGCATCGCGCCCCTGACGAACGCGTCGAATATCACTTCGTGATCCTCGACTATCTGTGCCGGGTCGGTGGCGGCCGCCTGGCGCACAGCTCCGACGCGGCAGACGCCCGCTGGGTCGACATCGGCGACCTCGGACCGTATCGGCTCACCGAAAAGGCCGCCTCCGTCGTCCACAAAGCCCTTGAGACGAGCCGTCGGACGGCCTAAGGTACCTCTCTCGCTGTTGGAGGTTTTGCGCATGAAGACGCGCCGAATATTCGCACTGACCACCATCGTTGTCGTGGCAATCGTCTGGCCGATCGCCGCGGAATGGCCGACGTCCGAAAAACTCGATCTTGATGCCGTGTACCGCATCAAGGACGAGGGGTTGCTGCGGTCGAACGTGATGCAGATCGAGAGCTACCTGACCGACGTCTACGGCCCGCGACTGACCGGATCGCCCAATATCAAGGAAGCCGCCGCGTGGGCCCAGAAAGCGATGACCGACTGGGGACTCACGAACGTGCACACAGAGCCCTTCCCGTTCGGCCGCGGATGGCAGAACCAGCGATTCGTCGCTCTGGCCGTCGCGCCTCGGGCGTACCCGCTGATTGGGGTCCCGAAGGCCTGGACGCCCGGCACGGCCGGTCCCGTGACCGGCGAGGCGGTGATGGCGGACATACGGACCGACGACGACTTCGCAAAATATCGCGGCCAGCTGCGCGGCAAGTTCGTGCTGATCGATCGCCCGCGCGATCTCGAACCGCACTTTCAGCCGTTCGGGCGGCGCTTCACGGATGCCGAGCTCGCCGATCTGTCGAAGCAGCCGGCGGCCCGGCGGGGTGGGCCCCCGCAGTATGGCGCGCTTCGGGAGTTCGAACGCAAGAAGACTCAGTTCTGGCTCGACGAGGGAGTGATCGCGACCGTCGAGGCTGGCCGCGGGGACGGGGGCACTCTCTTCGTCCAGGCGGGCGGCTCCCGGAACCCCAAGGATCCGCCGGTCCCCGCGCAAGTGGTGTTGGCGGCCGAACACTACGGCCGCATCGCGCGAACGCTCGACAAGAACATGCCGGTCACGCTCCAATTCGACATCGAGAACCGGTTTTACGACGAGGATCTGAACGGGTTCAACATCGTGGGCGAGATTGCTGGGACTGACAAAGCGGGCGAGGTCGTGATGATGGGCGCCCACTTCGACTCGTGGCACTCGGGCACCGGCGCGACCGACAACGCGGCCGGATCGGCGGTGATGATGGAAGCGATGCGGATTCTGAAGACGAGTCGCCTCCGGCTACGCCGGACGGTTCGCATCGCCTTGTGGGGCGGCGAGGAGCAGGGCCTGCTGGGTTCGAGGGCGTACGTCAAACAGCATTTCGGCGATTCACAGACGATGCAGCTCACGCCTGAGCACGGAAGGCTCGCGGCGTACCTCAATGTGGACAACGGCACCGGCGCTATTCGAGGTGTCTACCTTCAGAGCAACGAAGCCGTCGCACCGATCTTCTCGGCGTGGATGGAGCCGTTCAAGAATGTGGGGATGACGACGCTGGCGATCCGCAACACGGGCGGCACGGATCATCTGTCGTACGACGCCGTCGGGCTGCCCGGTTTCCAGTTCATCCAGGATCCGGTGGAGTACAACACCCGCACGCACCACTCGAACATGGACGTGTACGAGAGGGTGCAGGCGCAGGACATGATGCAGAACGCCGTCATCGTTGCGTCCTTCGTCTACCATGCTGCGAATCGGGACGAGATGCTGCCGCGCAAGCCGCTGCCGAAGCCGCAGGGTGCCGCCGCCTCGTCCTCGCGGCCCTGATACGGCGCTGAGGCAGGGGCGCCTGGCGGGGCAGGTGGGTCAGGTAGGGCCTGGTGGGGCAGGTGAGTTGACGACCTCGCCGACGGGGGTGGACTTCCCATGTCTGTGTCAAGCCGACACCGTCTTCGAAGTCCATCGGGCCTCGTCGTAAAGAGTGCGAGTCTTGAGTAGCGCGACAAGGAGCGCCAAGAGTCGGTCCGCCACACCGCGGAGAGCCCGCGCATGACCATGACCGCGTTGACGCATTTGCTGATACAGCGCTCGACTGCGAGGGTCGTCCCGGACACTGCCTTGGGCCCACAGATGGAACGCGTTCCGCAAGCGTGTGTGACACGCGTACCGCATCATCACGACGCGACTCTTCCCGCTCTGTTTGGTGACCGGGGCACTTCCCCCGAGTACCCGCAGCGCATGGTAATCTCGATCGCGCAGCGGTCCCGCTGCTTCCGCGAGCATCGTGGCCGCGATCCGCGTCCCGATGCCTGGCAGCGACTGGATGATCGTCGTGTCATGGTGCTCGCGGGGTGTCTCAGACGCGTCCTCCGTCGTCATGGCGGCGAGGGTGTCGGCCAGCCGCCGCTCCGCTTTTTGCCGTTGCGGGTACACCACCCGCAGCTGCTCGATCAAATCGGCCATCCGCACGCGGACGCCATCCCAGACCCCTGGTGCCACGTGGACGGCCGGCGTCCGGAGCACGGCGATGACCTGCTCCGCTGTCACCCGACGAATACGGTGGCGCCGCAGCAGCTGACGAATCCGCGCGGGCCGAATGCCCGACGCCTCCGCTGGTGTCGGCACGAGGTCGAGCAAGGCCCAGAACCACGGCTCGTCGCTGGCGGGCGACAGCGCCAACACTTCGGGCCAGACGCGGACCAAGTGATCGCGCAGGCGGTTCACCAATCGCCCCACATCTTCTCCCAGTTCGACATCCTGCCGCGAAAACTCCCGCAACCGGATGGTCAGCGGATCCTCGATCTGCAGGTGTTGGAAGGCCGGCCGGTCCGTGCGGATCGCACTACTGAGGACCTGCGCATCGCGCCGGTCATCCTTCGCGCCCGCCACCGAAAACCGATCCCGAAAGCGATCCAGCTGCTTCGGGTTGATCGCAAATACGTGACACCCGCGCTCCAGCAACGTCTCCACGACCGGCCCGCGCGGCACCTCAAGGGCGACCGCTACGGCACTGGCTTCTCCGTCCGCCAGACCGATCAGCCACCCGGCCAGCTCCGCGAGCGCAACGCCACGGTGCCGTACCTCTCGGTCCCCGAGGGGAACCCCGTCACGATCCGTCACCCAGACTCGGTGGACTTCGCTCCCCCAGTCGATGCCAACAAATACACGGTAGACTTCGGTCATCCGCACCTCCTCCGTGGCGGCGCGCCGTGCTCATGAGCTTCCCCTGTACTGGCGCTCGTAGCGCGGACTTCCCATGGGCTCTTAAGCACGGACGTCTCGCCGAGACGCAGGTCCACTCCGGGCACTCGAGGCGCAGGGCCCCACAGGCGTTCTCGGCA
>JBGPJH010000007.1:0-24479 GCA_041485305.1 Vicinamibacteria bacterium
GGTTCTTCGGCCTGCCGCCGCCGCGGCGCTCGCGGCCAGGCGGGCAGCTCGACGCGAAATTCCAGGACCACGCCCGCTAGGCGCGAAGCGTCGCGAGCTCGGCCAGGATGCGGTCCAGTCGCGCGACCAGCTCGTCGTGCCGCGCCTGCTCAGGTGCAGGCTTTTTTCCGTGAAACACGATGGCTCCCCCCGGGTCGAGGAGGGCCTGCTCGACCTCCTCGAGCGAGTCGAAGCCCTGCCTGCGGGCCGCCGACAAGAGCTCGGCCTCCGTGATGAGCTCCTTCTTCAGGCGATCGATGCGCACCGTCCCGTGCTCAATCAGCACGTCGGGTTTGCCTTCGACAAACCGATCCAGTCCCTGGTGTCCGTAGAGGTATCGAACGACGAGGTGATTGACGGCGAGTAACGTGGAGGCCCCGAGTATTCCGCCGGTCACGCTGTTGTCGTTCCCGATGATCGCGTTCTGAACGGTGTTCGAAAGGGTGAGCAGGACTACGAGATCGAACGGGTTCAGCTGAGCGAGCTCCCGTTTGCCCGCGAGTCGTAAACCCACGATCAGAAACGCGTACACCACGATTGGCCGAAGCATCTTTTCGGCGACCGGCAGACCGAGGAAGAACATGTCGTGCAGTGAGCTGGTGTCCATGCCGCTCATGCTATCGCACGAGTTCCAGCAGGGCGAGGCGCGACGGGGGTCAGCCGATCGGCTCCCCTTCTCGTCGATTCACGATGGCGCGCGGCAGGAGCGGCGCGAATCCCAGGACAGCCAGCGTCGTCAGCCCGTTGATAATCACGAGACTGTTGAAGCTGACGTGGAACTCGTCCATCATCTGGGAGCCGATCACGTCGCTCAGCGCGATGCCGAAGTTGCGCACGCTCATCATCAAGGCGAATCCGAGCGCTTCGCAGCCCCGGGGAGTCGACCGGACAGCCAGGTCCATCAGGGCAAGTTCGGACATGATCACGAGAAACCCGCCGACGATGTGGATGAGCGGAGCGGTCGAGGCGTTGTAGACGAGATAGAGGAACGTGGCCACGCCGTTCAGGCCGACGCTGCCAACCAGCAGAAACTGCAGGTTCACCTTCCGGCAATAAAAGACGTAGAAGAGGGCAGCCGCGACACCGACGGCGCCCTCGAGCGAGCTCAGTAGCCCGATGTACGACTTTCCGAACTGCAGCACGTCGCTCTGCTGATACACGAGCGCGGTGTTGAATCCCGGAACCGTGTAGATCAAGAACAGCATCGCGACGGCCATCCACAGGGTCCGTGACCGAAAGATCTGACCGAGTTGGATCTGGGCGCCGACAATCACCGCGTTCGAGGTCGGCGTCATGGCCGTCGCAATCACGAGAGCAAAAACCAGGACCAGCGCATATAGCGAGAACGCGATGTTCTTCATCTCCGGGATCTGAAAAAGCCACGTGGCGACGACCGCGGTCGCCAACAGACCACCCAGCAGCGCCGCGGGTGGGCGCTGGCGGACCCGCGTAATGGCTTCTGCTGAGGCGGCGGCGACGGCGCGAACGACCCGTGGTTCCCGCAAAACCCAGAATGTGCACGCGGCCAGGGCCAGAACCGCCGCCGCGCCAATCCCTGCCGTCCAGCCGTATGCCCTCGTGGCGAGATAGCCGCCGAGCAAGGGCGCCACGATCGATGCCACGCTCTGCACGAGTTGCCGCAGTGACGACATGCGACCGGATGCGCCGAACATCTGGCCCGCTTCCACCATGAGGCCGCCCATGACCGTGCTGGAGAATACGGTAGCGATGTTCATCCCGATCGTTGCGAGCAGGAGCGGCGTATACGCGTAGGAGGAGACGCCCATAAGGAGCCAGAAGACCCCGGCCGCTGCCGATCCGAGGATCATGTAGTGGCGCCGGCGGGTTCCAAACAGGGGAAAGGCGTCGGTGAGAATGCCTGCCACCGGTTTCACGTTCCACGCAAACGTGGCCCAGAAGAAGAACAGAGCGACGTCTTCCTTTTGAAGCTGGAAATGCTCTTTCAGCAGGAAGGTCGTCGGGAGTTGGGCCAGAACGCGGCTTTGCGCGAAGGTGGTCGCAAACGCTCCGGCACCCACCAAAATGGCGTACTCTCGAGCGCCCATCCCGCCGGCGCCCCGGCTCTTTGAGAGTACTGTGGAGCCGGATTCACCTCGGTCCCCTCCAGGGACGATGTCGGCCGCGGCACCGGTTTCGATGGGCTGACTCATGGGCCGATTATACCGATGGCAGAGCCCTTCACACTTCTTACGCGTATCGCGCGGCGCCGCGAGGTAGAGTCAGAGTAAGAGTCAGTAGAGGCGCATGACCCCGCCGTTCGTCACGCAACATCGCAAGGCCCTGGTTGCGGCAGCTGCGCTGCTCTTGTTGAGCGCGGCTGCGATCGCCCAGCGGCGGTTCCCCGGCTACCAGGGGCGCGAGCCGTCTGTCGACAACGTCGGCTACGACGGGCGGTTTACCTTCGTCCGGCTGAAATACACGACGGCGCCCGGCGGCTATTGGTACCAAGGTCTGCCGTCGTGGGCCCACGGCTATCCGCTGTCCGAGAAGAATCTCATGCGGATCATGAACGAGGTGAGCTACCTCGGTGCGCACCTCGATGGGTTCAACGTGCTGGCCCTGGACGATCCGGATCTCTTCAAGTATCCGGTCGCGTACATCACCGAGGCCGGGTGGTGGACCATGTCTGACCGGGAGGCCGCCTCGTTTCGCGATTATCTCCTGAAGGGCGGGTTCGTGATCTTCGACGATTTCAAGGTCGCCGGCGAGTTCGGCTTCGGCGGCGGTGGTTGGGAGCACTTCAGGGAGAACATGGCGCGGGTGCTGCCCGAAGCGCGGTTCGTGGACATGGAGCCGTCGCATCCGGTCTTCCACTCGTTTTTCGAGATCAAGTCGCTGACGGACTTCCCACAGGCGTACAACGCCGGACGCCCGGTGTTTCGGGGCGTGTTCGAAGACAACGATCCACGAAGACGGCTCCTGGCGATCGTCAACTACAACACAGACATCTCTCAGTACTGGGAGTGGTCTGGAAGAGGGTTGCGGCCCTTCGACGATACCAACGAAGCCTACAAGCTCGGCGTGAACTACATCGTTTACGGCCTCACACATTAGGAAGCTATCAGCTATCAGCCTTCGGCTAAGAGTGCACGCTGACAGCTGAACGCTGAACGCCCAAAAACTACAGCCGCTCGATCTCGTGGAGGCGGCTGATGTCCACCGAGACCGCTGAGGCGGAGGGCAGGAACATCGACCGAAACCGCGCGTGCCAGACGATTTCGTCGGCTCGGTACGACGAGCGGGCGTGGACGCTCTGCTCGAACGCTTCGTCGATGCCGGTGAGCAGAACCAGAATTTCTGCCTGCGCTTCTTCGAGCTCGGCCGGCGTCCGGCCGGCCAGAGGACTCGCCTCGTCAATCGGATGGACGATCGTCCAGGCCAGCGGGAAGAAGGTCACTTTGTTCCGCTCGAGCGAGAGCGGCGCGTACCGGCGCACCAGATTGCCGGTGGCATCCGGTTCCATGGCGCTGAACAGGACCTGCGCCTCGAGCTGGATGATCTCGTTGCGGCGTCGGTTGGCGATGCGGAACTCCAGCGCCCGCCCGTCGTTGTACGGCGCAACGATCGCGTGGCGACTGAACACGATGGACGCGGTCGGGCGCGAGAACCGCGCGAACAGGAGGCCCGTTGCGAGCGCCTGATAGATCAGACCGACGAACGCCTCTACGGTGACGACGGCGTTGGCAGCAAACCCATTCGGACCAATCTGGCCGTAGCCGATCGTCGCGAAAGTCTGGATGCTGAAGAAAAACGCCCGACTGAAACGCCCGCCGAGCATTTCCGCCCCCGGCCCCAGGAGCGCATTGGCGCCGCACGCCAGATAGGCAACCGCAAAGGCTAGATTGAATACCAGATACAGCAACGCAACGAAGCCGAGGAACCCGGACCACGAGATCGTCAGCATCAGGTGGTAGGGAGCGAGGGTTTCGAGCAAGCCAAGGCCGGCCCGCACGACGTTGAACGTTCCGTTGCGGTTCAGCAGCCGCTGGCGGCTGTCGCGGCCGACCACAGACCCGAAGCCGAGGTCGCGATCGCGGGCCTGTTCGTCGAACGTGCGGCGCGGGGCAAGCGGACTGGGCTCGAATGTGGGCTGCGGCATGGACGGCCTTCGGGCCGGGGCGGCGAGGTGTGGTGACTATGCCTAACGAGACGGACGGAGCTCGATTTCCACGACCCTGACGTACGACGTGAAGGCTCCATCCCGACGCGCAGGTTTGAACTTCCAAGCCTGCGCCGCTTTCACCAGCAGGTCGTCGTACCGCGGATGGACACCTTTCCGCATTCTGGCCGAAACAACCCTGCCGTTCTCATCGATGGACAGCTCGAGCGAACCTCTGAACGTTTGCGCCGCCTCTGCGGGGGTCGCAGGCGTCCACGTGGGCATCGGCTGGAAGACCGCCTCGGGCGGAATGACGCCTAGTTCCCGTTCCGGGCGCAGCGCCGGCGCTGCCGCGCTCGCGGGACCGGCAGGCGGACGAACGGCCGAGGCCCTTGGGCCGTTCCCTTCCGCGGAGCCTGCCGGCGCCCTGTCATCTCCGAGGCCCGGCGTGGCCGAGCCGGGATTCCCTGGCGCGGCAAGAGCCGCCGGGTTGTTTTCGAGCGGCGGCGGCGCCGTGGGGGTTGCAGCCAAAGTCGCGGCCCGGCTGAGATCTCGAAATCCGGCAGCCACGGTGCGCAAATCAGACATCCCAGGTCCGAGGTCCGGGTCGGCCAGGAGCGCCAGCACGTGCTCGAACTGCGCTGCCGCGCGCGGATCTTTTCGGTCGAATGCGGCTTTCGCCTCGGCGTACGCGCCTTGCACCATCGACAGCAGCATCCCGCGCCGCACTTCCTGGATTACCGATCGAATTCGCGGCGAGGCCTTCGCTTCCGACGGCCTGTAGAACGGGTTCGCTTTCACCAGGACTTCAATCGCCTTTTGAGCCTCGGGCCCGCGGTCGAGAGCCAGCAGACAGAACACTCGATACTCCGCGATCTGCAGCCCGTCTGGCGCCGATATTCCACCCGGCAAACCATTGAGCACCGCCAGCGCTTCGTCGTATGACGCGGCAAGATACAGGTCTTTGGCGCGCGCCAAGGCGTCGTCGTTGGCCGCCGCCGTTCTGCCCAGGGCCAGCCACGACAGAGCGGCAAATGCGATCAGATGTGTCGCGCGCGTGATGGTCATCGGTCTACCCCACCCGCAGCACGGGGTTGGATACGCAGAGCATTTGATGGTAGCTCCTCCTCCGACGCTGTTCAACGCCAAAAGACGGGCGGATACATGCAATATTGTGTATCATCGCGCTCAAGGCCAACACGTGTATCAGCAGGTCCCAGAGCTGGAACAGCGCCTGTCTGAACTCCAGGCACAGATCGATCGGCTCAGTCTTTCACTTCACCTCTGGCGACAAACCCAGGACCATCTGCAACCGATGGAGCGTCGGTTGTCGCAACTGACCGACCAGTGCGCCGAGATCCTGGATTCCTGGACGGTCACCGGGGAGCGTCACGCGCAAGCCGTCAGCGAGCTGGAGGCCCGGCTTAGCGAGTGGAACGGCGCCGAGGAGCGCCTTCAGCAAGACGCCTCACAGCGTATCCAGAATCTCGAACGAATCATCGAACACGAGTGGACCGAACTGAGACAGATCCACGAACAGCCGGCCCGGGAGCTTCGAGCGCAGGCCGCCAGTCTGGCCGAGGTCTCTGTGGCGGCGGCACAGTCGGCGCAAGTCGGCCTCGAGCGCGCGGAGGCCAGGCTCGCGGCCATCGAAGGCGAGCTGCATCGCCGGATGAGCGACCTGGCTCGCGACGTGCACACCGCGATGGCCGACATACAAACCCGGTCCGATGGACAAGCCTGGCCGCCCCCAAGCGGGGCGACGACGTGGCCGCTGGATGGTGTCATGCGGTTGCACGATCAGCTCCGCCAAGGCAGCGAAGCAGACACCGCCGTCGAAGCGAAACCGCGGCGGCTGAAGGAAGTGGATATCGCCGCTCTTGACGCCGAATTGCCGACGACACGACCTCCGGAACCCCCGCAGGATCATCCACTGCCGTTTTCGCGCGAAACCACACCGGGCATGCTCGATGCGGCTCCCGCCGATCTGTCCGAGCGCATGGACTCGCTCGAGCGCGCGGTCACCGACGGCCAGAACGAGCTTCGGGAAACCGCCGCGAGGACCGAGCGGATCACGCGAGCCTGGCGTTGGGCGGCCGGCGTCCTCGCCGTCGGCACGCTCGTCGCGGGCGGTCTGGCGTGGCAGTCCGAGCGGGAGGCGCGCGCGGCCGCGGCGCGCGTGGGCGAGGCTCAACAGCAAGCGCGGCTGGCCCGGGAGGCCGCCAACCAGCAGATTGCGGCCACGCGCGAAGAGGCGTCGCAACAGATTGCCCAAGCGCGCGATACCGCCGCCAGGGCACAAACCATCGGCAACGTGCTCGCGGCCCCGGATTTGGTTCGCTACAACCTCGCGGGTCGCGACACGGCACCGCCCATGTCGGCGCAGTTGCTCTGGAGTCGCTCGCGCGGTCTGGTGTTCAGCGGCTCGCGTTTGCCTGCGCCGCCGGCCAATTCGACCTACCAGATTTGGCTGCTGACCAACGGCGAACCGGTCAGCGCCTCGACCTTCGTGCCAGACTCCTCGGGCCGGGTCACTGTCGCCCTCGACACGCCGCCGAGGGTGGCTCGCCCGGTCGTCGGCGTGAACGTGACCCTCGAGCCTTCAGGCGGTAGCGCGTCCCCGTCCGGAGAGACGCTGCTGGCTCGGGCGCCGTAGAGACGTGACACCAACTGCACCATGGAGCGAGAGACTTTTGCCAGTGCCACCTGAGACCACGCCAATCGGTGTGACCGTCAACCAGTTGCTCATGCTCGTGGGGCATCTGGACGACAGCCCGGGGTTCGACGCGCCCCGGGAGAGATTTCGACGTTTTCTGACCGAGCGGGTGACCGACGCGCAGATGGCGCGAGCCTTTGTCGAGCAGTGCCAGCGATCAATCGGCGAGCAGTATCACCGGGCGCTGCAAGACGCGATCGTGCTGCTCGGGCGCTTTCTGGGTTTCGAGACCGAATTCGGTACGTATCAACGGATCGCGGGCGCGGTGAAGTTTGACGGTCAGTGGCGGTCCAGGCGCCGCCTGCACGCCGTTCTCGAAGTCAGGACGGACCACACGCCCCGGCCGGATCTCGACGCCCTGTCCCGATCGCTCGCGGCGCTGACCGCAGGGGCCCATCCCGAGCACCAAGTCCGGAGCGTCGGCCTGTGTGTCGTGACACCGCTGTATGCGGGTCGCAGGCTGGAGGACGTGCCAGCGGCCGAGGGTCATGAGAATTTGCGGGTTGTCTCCTCTCGCTCGCTGCTCTGGCTGGCGGACATGGTCGGCAGCGGCCGGCTCAGACACGAAGATGTGCTGAGGTTGTTGAGCCCGGGTTCTGCGCTCGATCCGATGGTGGAGCTGCTGGAGCGTCTCGCGAGCGGCGCCGAAGCGCAGGCGCCGCTGCCGTTCCCGGGCGAAGCGCGTAGGGAGCCGGACTTCTGGGTGGGTTCCATCGTGGGCGACGCGATGGCGACGCCGGAGCAGATTGTCGAGTCCGTTATTGCGAAGCGGCATGTCCTCGGCGCCAGTTTCGCGGGGGGCCCGCAGGCCGGTGTGCGCGCCGACGATTGGGTGTGTTTCTTCGTGCCGGGCACAGGCGTGGTTGGCCACGGACAGGTGGCCTCGGTTCTCGAGGATCGCGCCGATCTGATCCGCGAGTCGAACAGGTTCAGCCGGTTGCTGCGCCTGAAGAACCTAGAGCTCTACGACGTGCCGGTTCCCATGGACATCGTGACCGAGCTGCACGTGAGCGCGGGTCTTCGAGACCTCGGCGCGGCGGGGCCCGTTCTGGCGCCGTTGACCCGGCAGGAATTTCTCAAGTGCACTTCGTTTCGCGACGAATCAGAGCACAAGGTTGGAGCCGACATTGGGTCGGGCACCGTGAGTCGAGAAAGCGTCTAACTAGACCGGGGCTCTGCCCCGGACCCCGGCTCGGTCGCTTGCGGGGTCCCCTTCGCCCCGCGCCGCTTCCTCGCAGGCGCGCCGTGCGCGCCTAGTCCGTTATGCGGTCCAACAACGGGAACAGAATTCTCGTTGCGAGCCGCATAACGGACTAAGAGCGGAGAGCTTTCAGCGCTAACGGTCCAGCGTCGCGCTCACCCGGGTCTCGGCGCCCGGTCGAACGGTGACCGCTTCCCTCCGTTCGCCAAGTTCCGGGTGCCGAAACGTGATTGTGTGCTCCCCGGCTGGGACCGACACGTCGGCCAGAGGCGTCTCACCGACCGGCCGTCCGTCGATCGACACGTGCGCCCACGGGATGGCGTTAATGCTGACCCGGCCGTGTGGCGGGGTGATCGTCAGCGGCACAATTTGTCCCTCGTTGATGTTGACCCGCTGACGCGTGCGGTAGCCGAGCGCCGTGTTGATCAACACGAGCTCGTGGACGCCGGCGGCCGCGACAATCGGTCCATCCGCGCTGGAACCCAGCACACGATCGTTTTCGAGCACGTACAACTCGATCGGCGAGATCAGCCTGACGCCCCCGGGTCGGAGGCGCGTGGCGGCCTGAGCGGGCGGGCCGATCGTCCGCCCCGAGGCCCGGTCCGTTTCGCTGGGACCGTCTATCGGCGGAGTCGGGTTGAGGAGTGGCCCACGCGCCGGGCTTTCCGGGCCGTACAGGCGGATCGAGTGCGTGTCGGAGCCGACCGTGATCGTCAGCGGCGTCGTGCCCGCCCGACGGCCATCAACCATCACAACATCGCCGGCCTGCGGAGACTCGATCACAATCGGCACGGGCATTGGCGCGAGAGGGGATGAACTGGCGGAGAGCAAACGTCCGACGACCCCGGCTTCAACCAGCGCGATGAGCGCAAGACCGAGTGTCAGCCAGCCTCGAATCTGGTACCCACGATTGCCGGCGACGCCACGAGAGGGGGCGATAAGCGACGCCTGGCCTGTCACCGCGTCGGACGCCAGCCGGTCGGCCGGCGCAAAGTCCAACACGTGAAGCTCCGCAGGGTCTTGGGTGTGGCTGTTTGTCGCGCCAGTGCGCAGCGGGCCGGCGACGATCCTGGTTGACGCCGCACCTGCCGGTAGAGCGACTGGTATGGCCGACCGAACCGATGCGAACCCGCGCGGAGACGTTGCTTCGGGAAGTTCCTTGAGGCCTTCCTGAGCGTCGGACGCGGACCGGAACCCGTAGTCTCCGAACTGCAGTGCGCGCTCGAGCCACCGCCGCAACGGGGGAACGAGGAATGGCGAACGGTGTCTCGCGGTATCCGAGAACTCGTTCAACAGCGGTTCCAGCTCGTCCTGAAACTCTTCGAGCGTCAGTCGACGTCCCAGTAGCACGGACAAGGCGGTCAGGCCAAGCTGAACGACATCGGTCCGAGCGTCCAGTCGAGCGACTCCGAGTTCGGTCGCCGGCGCGATAACACCGAACTCCTGCGACAACCTGCGTGAGGTCAGCCGAAGCCGCTGGAGCGCCGATCCGAGTACGTGCTCGGCGATCAGCAGATGGCCCTCGGCAGTCACAACGACCCGATCGGCTCCCAAGGCGCCGTGGCAGAACTCATGGCCTTCCGACTGCAGCGCGGCGAGCGCCGGGGTGAGCTGCCGGATCAGCCAGGTCACAAACGCGGGGTGCAGTCCTGCGCGAGGTTGTGGGCCTTGAAACATCTCCGAGAGGCGTCTGCCCGGAACATGAGTGGAGACGAGCGCCAACCCGCCTCCCTCATCCAGATGCTCGACGGCGCGGATGGCGGAGAACGCTGGATGCTCGAATCGACCCAACCGGTCGACGCGCTCGCGAAGGGCCACCTCGAATCCTGACGTGGCGGCCAGCGTCGACCGAAACCGCAGGAGCTCGAGTGATACGGCGTTGGTGTTGTCGAACATCAACAGACGATCGCCGAGCCCGTCCGATCGCCCCTGCGTGTACCAGCTCGCGACGCGCGGCTCCGGGCTAGCCGAGCCGGCCAGATCGAGCGGGGTGTCGTGCTGCCGTACAGGGGGGACTGAAGACGCGTTCGTCATGAAGCGTATCGCGCCGGGAACGGAATGTGCTTGACGTTGAGTGGAGACAGAACCTGTCCGGCCGCGCGCCGGACCTTCCAGAGCATTGTGCACGAAAGGACGCGGCAGTCAAGAGATTCTGAGTCGCGCAGGACCGATCGCGGGACTCGGCGCTGCTTCCTGGGGACGGGTCGAGGCGGCCGAGGCTCGGGACCGGCGACCTGAACTCGCGACGTTTCATGTGTTGACACGCTGCGAGCGAGGCAGTTATGTACCGGAACGGATTGGGGCGTCGGATCGTCGAGACGAGCTTCGCCCCACCGGAAGGGCCCATGATGACTACCGAGCGGGTCGACCACACCGATAGAGAAGCCGCCGCGCTGGCCAGCTTCGGGGCGGCGTAGGTGCTGCTTCAACTGATCGTGACCGACTCGACGGGGCAGCGTACTGTTGTCGTTGAGCAAGGTCCATTCTCAATCGGGCGTGGCGCGGACAACCAACTGCAGCTGAACGATGCGCAGGTGTCTCGACGGCATGCCCAGTTGGTCGAGGTCGGAGGGCACTGGAAGATTCTCGACTGCGGCTCCCGGTTCGGCACGTTCATCAACGACGACAAAATCGACGAGGCGGTCCTCCAGCCTGGCGATCGTATCCGTCTGGGGCAGTCGGAGTTGCACGTGTCCGAACAGGCCGAGCACGTCACGCAGACGGCCCTGGTCGATTTCCGGCACGTCAATGCCCTTCTTGCCGGCCTACGTGCCCTGGGCTCGTCGCAGGTCCTTGACGAAGTCTTGGCGATCGTCCTCGACAGCGCGTTGGAGATCACCGGCGCCGAGCGCGGCTTCATCCTGCTGGCCGAGCCAAGTGGCGCGTTGACGCTGCGCCTGGCGCGAGCCCGCGGGGGCATCACCTTGACGTCGGCGCAAACCAGCCAGCGGATTCCCGAGGAAGTCTACGCGACGGGCACGGACCGCATCGTGACGGACCTGCTCGACGAGATGCATGCGGCGCTTCATGCCGGCACGGTCGCGCTCGGCATCCGCCACGTGCACTGCACCCCTCTGCGCGTCGTGCAGTACGCCGCGGGCGGTGAACGCCGCATCGGCGTCCTCTATCTGGACAGCCGGGAACGCGGGTATCTTCAGACCGTCGGGGCTGTGCACGCGTTGGCTGCCGAAGCCGCGGTCGTGATCGAGAACGCCCGCCTCTATCAGCAGGTCGTGGAGAAAGAGCGCGTGGCCCAGGAGCTCCGCATCGCCGCGCAGATTCAGCAGGCGCTCCTGCCGCCTCCCTACTATGCGGACGAGCGAGTCGAACTGGCGGCCATGACAACGCCTTGTCGCGAGGTCGGCGGGGACCTGTTCGATCATTTTGTGCGCGCGGATCAGGGTCTGTCCTTCGCCGTGGCCGACGTGGCGGGCAAAAGCACGTCCGCCGCACTGCTGACGGCCGTAGTTCAGGGTCTGTTCGCGGGAGAGGCCGAGACGGCGGATAACCCGGGTGACGTCCTCACACGCATCAACCGCGCGCTGTGCCGCCGCGCCGTCCTCGCCCGATTCGTGACGGCGTTTTACGCGCAGCTTCGGCCAGACGGCGATCTCCAGTACTCAAATGCCGGACACAACCCGCCCTTCCTGTTGAGCGGGGACCGCGTGACCCGTCTGGAGGAGGGTGGCACCGTCCTCGGGCTGTTCGCGACCGGCTCGTACGACGTCGGACGCGCGCCGTTCAGAACCGGCGATCTGCTCTTGCTCTTCAGCGACGGCGTGACCGAAGCCACCAATCCCGCGGGTGAGGAGCTTGGAGACGATCGCCTGCTGACATGGCTGTCACGCTCGCGGGACCGTTCCGCAACCGAGATTGTCGACGACATTCGGATCGCCCTCGGAGAGTTCTGCGGCACGGAGCCGTCGCATGACGATGTAACCCTGATGATCGTGAAAGCCCGTTAGAGTATAAGAAGCTACGACCGCGCTGCGATTGCTTGGGAGGCCCTGTGCTGTTGAGATTCGACCGGTTTCGGGCGACATGGCTCGCCTTTCTATTGCCGATCTTCGGGATGCTGCCCGCGTCTGCAGCCGGCCAATCGATCGGCGGCCGCGTGGGGGTGTCCGCAGAACCGGATCAGTTCTACTTTGGCGCCCACGTCGAGACACGACCGCTCGCCGACCGCCTGACCTTCCGACCGAACATCGAAATCGGTCTCGGTGACGGCGTGACGCTCGCGGCGTTGAACTTCGAATTCGTCTATCGATTCCCCCGACGTCAGGCGTGGGGGCTTTACGCGGGGGGCGGGCCGGCGCTCAACATCATCAGGTCGGAGAGTCGCAGCCGCGCAGAGGGAGGATTCAATATCCTGCTCGGCGTCGCTCACCGGGAGGGGCTGTTCGTCGAAGCGAAGGTGGGGGCACTCGACAGCCCCAGTTTCAAGATCGGAATCGGCTACGTGTTTCGGTAACGAGATTCAGTACCACTCAACCCGGTTGTCCGGTCAGATTCCGCGGGCTGCGACAGCGGAGCGGCCCGGAAGTAATTCACCTCCGATCGGCAATGTGATGGCAATGGACGAGCCGGGCTCTGCGCTCGACACTGCGACCCGCCCCCCGTACGATTCAGCGGTTTCTCGAACCGCCAGCATGGCGACAAGGGCGGCGGCACCGCCCGGACGCTCCATCCACGTCTCGTCCCACGCGCGCGCGAACCACGCGTCGGGAACGATCACGCTCTGCTGCGATACCGCAAACGTGACGTGTTTTGGTTTCGCCGAGGTGGCTGCTACGGTGAGGCGAGCACCGGCGACGCCGTCGACGAGCGCGATCGTTGCGAGCACCGCGTCGGACACCGCACCTACCAGCAGCCCCTCGTCGCCGGCAATGACCAAGCCGGGCGGTACCTCGACCGCGTCGTCCATCTGAAGGTTCCTGAGGCGGCACTCGGGCTGAAAGCGCTCCAACACCTGGCCCACGATGCGGTGGACGGGGACCGCGGTTCTGGCAACGACGAGTTCACGTCGCACGACTCGCGTCGCCTGGAAGAGGCACGACACGCGCCAGACTTCCGCCCCGATCAGGTTGCTCACGACGGCACGCGCCAGATCGGACCCTGGGCCCGCGATCAGCGCCGCACACGACTCGAGCGTGGCGAGGGATCTGGCCAAATCGGCGCCTGCCTGGAGGGCCGCTGCGGGCCGGCGTTCGAGCTCGGCGGGCCGGTCGGAGGGATCAGCCGCGACATCGACCGCTTCTGCCAGCCGCGTCGCTTCGTCATCGTCCACGTCGTGGAGGAGGCACGGGACCGCCGGAACGCCCGCTTCGAGGGCCGCCGCGAGGCGCCTGTAGCCGGAGATGAGTCGATAGCGACCGCTTCGGCTCTGCACCAGGAGCGGCTGCAGCACACCGTTCTGTCGAATGGAGTCGAGCAGCGGCCCGGTGACGACAACGTCGGCCAATCCCGGGGCCTCGATCGAACGCGGTGGCAGCATGCGCTCGCGATCCGGGGACGATCGTGACGACAGCAGATCGACGTAGTGCGCTTCGGCGCGCATCCGGTACGAAGGCGGCAGCCCTTCGCGAGCGGGTTTTGCCTGACCCTCGCTGAGGTCTTCTTGGAAAGGTGTTTTCTGCGACTCGGGCGATCGATCGGTTGGGGAGTCTATGTTGGGCACGTCCGCGCTCGATATCCTGAGGACTACGGTCTGGTTAGCAGGAAAAAGTTTACATCAGAATTCCTGCTCGAGTGTCTCGAGATTGTCACGTGGCTGGCTTTCTGCAGCAGAGGCACTGGTTGATCATCAGCGGCAAGAGTATCCCTCCGAACCGATCGACCCATCTCGACAGCCTCCGGAACGCCTTGAGTTGGAAGGGCCAGAGGTGAATTCCACGATGATCGAGCACCCGGCCGCCCTCTTGCTCGAGGATCCGCCTCAAGCGCTTTGGCCAGAGGAAGTTTTCGTACCCGTCGTAGGGACGGAGCCCGAGCGTCGAGGCCGCGCGCACCGGCGCCTGCCAGAGACGGTTCGGCGTGGACACCACCAGATGTCCGCCTGGTCGGACGACGCGGTAGAGCTCCAGCACGGCGCGTTCCGGATCCGGGGTGTGCTCGATAGCTTCGCTGGAGAGGACGGCGTCGAAGATCCCCGATGCCAGCCCGAGGGCGGTCAGCGTGCCCACGATCGCCTCGCACCCGTAGCGCCGCCGGGTGGTGGCCGCCAGCTGCGGCCCGATGTCGATTGCAATCACGCGTGCGCCCTTCGCCACCAGCGCGCGGGTCAGGCCGCCCACCCCGCATCCTCCGTCGAGCACAAGGGCGCCTCGAATGTCGACGACGGAACCCAGAAAGCGCTCGACCAGCACGTCCGTGCGACGGCCGAGGTCGTAATCGTCCATCAGCTCGTCGAACCGCGACGTCAGGCGGTCGTGCGCGAGCTCTTTTTCTCTCGATGGTTCGGCGCGCACACGCTCTCACGCAACTAAAGCTGCCAGGGCTCGCCCGCAGGGGCGCTCGCCATGCGCGACGCCACTAGCTTTGGTCCCGCCGTATTCACCCCCTTGCTGTCCGTCGCGGGAGTATGCCAGACGTGGGATAAGCTGCTGCGTTGGATCGGGCTCGACTCCGACAAACTGGATCGGTCTGAATTTGTTCCCGAGTTGCTGGAGATTCGCCCTTGACACGGATGGGGAGAGGACCTTAGGGGTCTTTATACACTGTTTCGTAGAATTTCGCCGCTCGCGCGGCCACATATGGGTGCGCCATCATACGACGGTGGGCAGCCAGAAGTCGTCTCGGCTCTATCGTAACGTGCAGTTGCTGGTCGGGCAGAACGCGGTGCTCAATCTGAGGCTGACGCTCTCCTCGATCCAGGAGTCGGTCACCGTCACTGGCTTGGCGCCGCTCGTCGACACCACCGCGTCCTCGACGGGAGGGAACGTCGATCCGCGCCAAATGCAGGCGCTGCCAGTGAACGGCCGGAACTGGATGGCGCTTACGATCCTCGCGCCGGGGAGCCGGGCGAACGACTCCAGCACGCGGCATCCTGGGAAAATCAACCGGTACCGAGGCGGATGGAGTTCTCGCGAGGGGACAGGGTCGCAGGGAAGGAAAAACCAAATTCTTGGAGGGCGCCGGCCTTGCCCATCAAAAGGGCTGTTTATTGAGCTGACTCAGGCTTGACACCACTCCACTCGCCCCTTACCCTTGACGCTGCGTCGCGATAAAAGGACGGATCGCGCTCGTTTGCCGGTCCCAGCGGCATCATCCGGGTTCCTGCACCAGCAGTGATAGTCGTCGTGGTCGTGCCTGTTCGTTACCAAGAATTGGGAGGGAGCATGAAACGGTTGGTAGCTTCGCTGGTCGCTGCAGGTTCGATCCTCTTAATCCCATGGGCCGCTCACGCGCAGGACGCGACCCTTTCCGGCGTCGTCACCGATGCCACTGACGCCGTCCTGCCCGGTGCAACCGTCACCGCCACCCACGTCGAGACCGGCACCACGTATGTGGCCGTATCGGAGGCGAACGGGAGCTACCGTGCGTCGGTGCGCGTCGGCGCGTACAAGATCACGGCGGAGCTGTCAGGGTTTGCCACCGCCACCCGCGAGAACGTGCAAGTGCTCGTCGGGCAGAACGTCGTGCTGAACCTGAAGCTCGGGCTGACGAGCGTGCAGGAGTCGGTGACGGTGAGCGGACAGGCGCCGCTCGTCGACACCAGCGCCTCCCAAACGGGCGGCAACATCGATCCGGTGCAGATGCAGGCCTTGCCCGTGAACGGGCGCAACTGGATGGCCCTCACCATCCTGGCGCCGGGGAGCCGCGCGAACGACGTCGGCGACTCGCCCACCGGGCTCGGCGGCACCACCGGTGGTGGCTTGGCGCGGGGCGACCCGGGCTACTACCAGCTCATTCTTGACGGCCAGCAGGTGACCAACACCATGGCGCAGTCGACCTTCGGGCAACCGAAGTTCGCCCGCGACTCGATTGGGGAGTTCCAGTTCATGAGCTCCCGCTTCGACGCCACCCAGGGGCGCTCGCAGGGCCTGCTCGTGAACGCCGTCAGCAAGTCGGGCGCGAACACGCCGTTCGGCTCGGGCTATGGCTATTTCCGCAACGACAAGTTCGGAAACGCGGCCGACTTCGTCGCGAAGAAAGTGCTCCCGTACAAGAATGCCCAGAGCGGCGCCACGTACGGCGGCCCGCTTATCAAGGATCGCGCGCACTTGTTCGGCTACTACGAGTACGAGCGCGAGCCCACGACGTTCGTTTTCCAAACTCCCTATCCGGCCTTCAACATGGATCTGAGGTCCACCCGGCAGGAGCACAAGGGCGGGTTCAGGACCGACCTCTCGTTGTCCAACCGGAGCCGCCTCTTGCTGCGCGGCAACCTGTGGCGGAACGACATGCCGATCGACATCGCCAGCTTCACCGGTGGGAACCTGATCGCCCACCCGTCGACCCTCGGCACGAGGCTCTACCAGAACTACCAGGGGTACGCGGACTTGACGCAACAGCTAGGCCGCCGCTCCGTGAACGAAATCAAGGCGGGCTGGTTCGTGGCGTTCTCGGATCAAGACGGTCTCCCAGGGCTGGAACACTCTCCCCAAATCCTGCTGCCCGGCTTCACGATCGGCAAGTCTCCGGCGCTCCTGCTCCGCCTGAACGGGCACATGTGGTCGGCGCGTGACGACTTCAGCACCGTCTGGGACTGGAAGGGCACGCACGAGATCCACTCGGGCGCCGACTTGTTGTTCGGCCATAGCTTCTACGAGTGGAACAACGCCCGCTACAAGCTGTACGATGCGCGCAGCGGCACCATCCCGGCCAATCTCGCGTCACTCTTCCCCGTCTGGAACGACCCATCGACCTGGAACGTCGCTGCGCTGTCTCCGAACGCGGTGAGGTACAACCAGAGCTTTGGCAAATGGGCCTGGACCAACGAAACGCCACAAGCCGCGGCTTGGTTCCAGGACAACTGGCACGTCAGTTCTGACTTGACGCTGAACCTCGGCCTCCGTTGGGATCTGGCGTACAACTGGTCCGCTCAGCAGTGGAACGTCCCGCCGCTGCGCAAGAGCGTGCCGAATGACTTCAAGGACTTCGCGCCGCGCCTCGGCTTCGCCTACTCAATCAACGAGAAGAAGACCGTGTTGCGCGGCGGCTGGGGCATCTACTACATCGGGCCAAAGGACCAGTGGTCGCACCACACGCCGGCCAACCTGTCGTATGCCATCTGGTCGGCGAACAACGATGGGCAACCGAACTTCTTCGGCGACCCCTTCCGCACCGGCGGCGCCCAACCGGCCTTCAGGGCAGTCCCGGCAGGCTCGCAAGCGTTGTCGGGTGAGAACATCCTCACGTGTCCGTCCGATCCTATCCTGCGCTGCGATCTGGCCGGGTACATTGCCACGGACACGAACAAGGTGCCGTACGCCCATCAGGCGTCGATGGGCTTCCAGCACCAGATCGGCGACAGCGCGTCGTTCCAGGCCGACTACGTGTTCAATGGTGGGCGCCGGGAGCAGTACAATCAGATGACCAACCTGCTCTTCGATCCGGTCACGGGCGTCAATCTGCCATTTCGTCTCCCGAATGGAGCTCCGGGTTCGCGTCCGTTCCCGGACTATCTGGGCATTACGCTGCAGGATCGAGCCGAAGGGCAGTCGAACTACCACGGCGTCGAAACAGCGTTCAACAAGCGTCTGAGCAAGAACTTCCAGACATCGATCACCTACACGTTCTCGAGGTTCTTTGACTACTTTCCACCGCCGCTCTCCGGGAACACCTTGGTCACGTTCAACGTGCCCGAGGATCTCGGGAATTCGTGGTATCCGGCCATCGGCGACCAGCGCCATCGGGCGGTCCTCAACGGAGTCTGGCAGCTCCCTTACGCCTTCCAGTTCAGCGGGCTGTACTTTTACGGCTCGGGCCAGGCATTCTCCGCAAACTGGGGGACGGACCTCCGCAACAGCGGCAACCTCTCGCTCCTGCTGCGGCCAAACGGCACCATCGTGCCGCGCAACACGGTCGGCTGCTTCTGTGACAAATCCGGGACGTACGGCGCTCCGATCCACCGCGTGGACCTGCGCCTGGTTCGACGCTTCAAGCTCTACGGCAAGGTGGCTACGGAAGGGTCGTTCGAGCTATTCAACGCCTTCAACCACGCGAACTACGGCGGCTACGTGAACTCCGAAGTTAGCCCGTCCTACGGCCGGCCGCAGCAGAACTTCAACGCGGCGTACCTGCCGCGCATGATACAGCTCGGGCTCCGCTTCACCTTCTGAACGGGCTGACCGTCGCCTCGTTCCCAACCCACGCGCCGGCCTTTCGGGGCCGGCGCGTGGGCCTTTCACCTCGGGCCCCCGCCGCCAAGCACCTCGGCTCACTCAAATAGGACCGCGCCGGCGTCCCTCTCTTTCTCGAACTGAGCGTAAGCAGGATTCGACCGCTCATTCAGCGGGGTAGCTTCCTTCGCGCGCGCGCGCATGAATCGCATCGTGCCTCCGCGCTCTGGTGCCCGATGATCTCGATCCTGGCACATCGGCGCGCCCGAGTCTGGACGCCGTCGGCCGTCGCCAAGCCAATCTGACGGCGCGGCAGGGGAGGCACAACCGTCGGCCGTTCTCAGCCGCAGCCATGCCAGCCTGGTTTCGCCTACCGCTTGTCGTAGACCCTGACGTTATTGATCGGTCGCCCGTCTTCGTCGACGCCTTTCGTCGTGATGGTCATGGTCTTACCATCGTCCGAGACAACGTTGGTGGAGGTCAGGACGACCTTTCCGGCCCTCTTGCGGTTCACCACATACTTGTTCGCACTGATCCGCGTCCAGGCGCTCGAGTCGTAGTTTGCGTACGCCGTGGGGTGGTCTTTGCCATCGAAGTTGATGGCAAAGTTGCTCGGGTCCGGATTGATCGGCCTTCCTGCCGCATCGACGCCCTGCAATAGGGCCGTCAGCCCTCGTCCCTCTGCTTTGTACCACAGGGTTTGCCTCCTGGGCGGCGGCCCAGGGTTGAACGTGGACTTCTCCAAGTTGAGTTCCCACGTGCCGACGTGGGGGTCCCCCTGCGCGAAGACGACAGGCGTCAGGGCGGCGAGCGGACACATCGTCAGCATGATCGGGACAGCCCGCGCGAGCCAGACGCTGACTGCTTTCATGACATCACTCCCCTTTTGGATTCCCATTGAGGTCGCCGGTGCTGGCCATGTGGGAGTGCGATCTCGCGCATTACATGGAGTCGGGCGGCCTTCCCTAAAGCGACGGTCTTCACCAACTCACGATGATCTCTCCAGGAGCGCCTGACCTTCCGTCGCCGGGCCGGTCCGGCCTCATGGCGCCGGCGCCACCAGCCCCACCGAAGCCACCGCGTGGTTCGATGGTCCCGCTCACTGGACGGCCTCCCTTCCCGCCCCGTCCGCGGTACTCGAAGAGAGGAGTTATCCCGACCATCCCATCATTGCCGGGCCGTCGCACCGCCGCCGCCGCCATCGTCCCGACGACATCGGCGATGTGACCTCGGCCTCCCCGTCCGCCGTGGCTGTTCGTTCGGGCGGCTTCGCCACCGGAGCCGCCGGTCGCGGCAAGAAGACCGGTATCACCCGCGCACACGGCGGAATCTCCACCGTCCTCGCCCGGCGTACCCGAGCCCCCGACGCTGCCACGCCCGCCGTGGCCAACGACAAGTGTGTACATCACTCCAGACTGAACCGCGAGGGTTCCTCGGCTGTAAGCGCCGCTTGCGCCACCTCCACCGCCGGCTCCACCCTCAGCAAACGTGTCGAAAGAACCCCCCCCGCCTCCCCCCCCGCCGCCCCACAGCTCCACGGACATGGTGGACACCTCTCGCGGCAGTACCAGGCGAACACTCTGGCGAAACTCTTCGATGCCGTGCGCCACATCGCCCGGCGGACGCCACACGGGTAGCCGCTCAGTGTCGACGAGCTGACCGGGAAGCGTCACGCACTGAGAGCTGGCTTGCGACACGTACGCCCGGCCGTGGGCACCGCCAGCGGCCAGCACGAGCAAACCAACCACGACACGGGCATTTTTCGTGACGTTGGCAATGCTTGTCACCCTCGCCTCCATGCAGGTGCGCGTCATCTCAGCGATCCTGTTTGGAATCGAAGCGCTGCGCTGCGGGCCTGATACTCGTACCGGGCGGTGGCCTGTTCTATTTGTGCGCGGGTCTCATTCAGCTGCGCTTGGGTGAGCTCGACAATCGAGCTCAGGCCCAGGGTGTATCGCTGCTGCGCCAGATCGAGAGCGTCCGATGCTTGCGCCAGCAGTTGATTCGTGAGGTCAAGACGCTGAAACGCCGTCTGCGCATTGAGCCATGACAGTTGAACGTCGCGGGCCACCAGATTCCCCACATCCTGAAGGTTCTGTTGCCCGGCGCTCGCCCGGTAGTTGGCTTCGGCGCGCCGCGCCGAGTAGAGGTTTCCATTGGTCAACGGCACCGTGACGTTCACCCCGACCGCCGAGTATCGATTCGTGAGGCCGATCTGATGGAACGGGGACAGCCCGGCCGCGCCGATGATCGAGATCGTCGGGAACCACAACGCCCGCTCCGCATCTGCCAACCTCACCTGTGCCTGTCCCGCAAGCCGCTCCCGGGCGACATCCGGCCGGTCGCGAAGCGCTTGGGCGATGAGCGACGCCCCATCGGTGGTTGGCGGGTCGGGTAGCGGCTCCTCGGCCAGCTCGTAGGTCGCCGTCTGCGGCGCGCCCAATGCCGCGGACAGGGAGGCGTACGAAGACTGCACGTCGTTTTTCGCCTGGACCAGAAGAAGTTGGGCCTCGCTGAGGTTCACCTTGGCGAAGCTGGCATCGAGGGTCGACTTCAAGCCCGCCGATGCCAGTGCGCTCACTTGGTCTGCCACGAGCTGACGCGCCGCAACCGTCTGCTCGGCGACGCGAAGGATGGCCTGCGCGCGAAGTGCGTCGAAGTAGGCGCGATTGACCTGTAGCAGCACGCCTGCGCGACGAGCCGCCACGTCCTGCTCCTGGGAGCTGACGCGCAACGTCGCGCTCGCGGTCAGGTCGGACGTCCGCCCGAAATCGGTCAGCATCTGCGAGACGGAGACGCCGTACGCAAAGCGGTCGAGGATCGTCGGATTGTTCAGCCCGCCCGCAGCGATCCGGGTGCCGTCCTGGGCCTGGGCTCCAGTGAGACTGCCAAACACGGTGGGGAAGTAGGCCGACCTGATCTGGCGCACTGTCTCGCCGGCGGCAAGCGCCGCATACTGTCCAACCCGAATCTCCGGGTGATCTCGAACCGCGCGATCTTCAGCCTCTTTCAGCGACAAACGCTGGACGTTCTGGGCCAGCAGGGATGGAGAGCCGGCGATCCCCACGACAACGACCAAGGCAATCGAACTCGCACGACTTCTCATCGCAATCCCTCAACGACTGGACGATGGCGGTAGACCACCAGGTACGCGGCCGGCACGATGAAGACGGTCAGCACGACCGAAACGATCAGTCCCCCGATGATGGCCCGGGCCAGCGGAGCGTACGCCTCGCTTCCGGTGCCCAGCTTCAGCGCCATGGGCACGAGCCCGATGACCGTCGCAAGCGAGGTCATCAGGATGGGTCTCAGCCGGATGCGGCACGAGTTCACGACCGCGTCTAGCAGGGTCATGCCGTCGTTCTGCAGCCGGTGCGTGAACTCGACGATGAGGATGCTGTTGGAGACCACCATGCCGACCATCATCAGCACGCCCATAAGGGACTGCACGTTGAGCGTGGTGCCCGTCAGGAACAGCGCAACCAGCACACCCGTGAGACCTGTCGGAACGGCCAACAGAATGAGCATCGGGTCCGTGAAGGAGCGAAATTGGGCGACCAGAATGAGGTACAGGAGCACCAACGCCAGGATCAGACCGAGAGCGAAGCTTCTGAAGGACGCTTCCATCCCTTCGACCATGCCCCTGATGTCGACGCCGACATTTCGGGGCACCGCCGTTCGCTTCAGCACCTGCCGTATGCCATCGGCCAGTCGCCCGAGGTCCTCGCCGGCCGGCGTGACGTAAATGTCGATGACCCGGCGGATCTGATAGTGGTCGATTTCTGTCGGCGAGTACATCGGCGTGACGCTCGTCACCGCATCGAGCATCGTCGGATCCCGCACGTGCTCGCCGTGCAGCGGAATGGTACGAAGGTCGGCGACGTTGCGGATCTGGTTTTCGGGATACTGGACGGTCAACATGTAGTCGTTGCCATTTTTGGGATCGACCCAGTAGCTCGGCGCAATCATCTGATTCGACGTGAGCGCCGTAATGACGTTGTTGACGACTTCCCGTTGGTTCAGGCCGAGTTCGGCTGCTCGCTCGCGATCGATGTCGAGGCGTAACGACGGATAGTCGAGGTCCTGAGGAATGTAGACGTCGTTGACGCCCGGAAGCTGGCGGATATCAGCCGCGACGAGGGTCGCCGCTTGGTAGACCGCTTCGAGATTGGATCCGCTCAGCTGCACGTCGATCGGCGCCGGCAATCCCTGGTTCAGCACGGCGTCGACCATGCCGCCCGACTGGAAGAAGACGCTCAGCCGCGGGATCTCGCGCTGCAGGGCCTTGCGCATGCGGCTCATATACTCGTAGCTGCCGACGCGATGATCCTCTTTCAGCGCGACCTGAATCGTGGCGGTATGCGGTCCCGCGTTGCTCGTGTAGATCGACGAGAATCCCGGTTGCACGCCGATGTTGGACACGATCAGCTCCAGGTCCCGTGGATCCACGACGCGACGCGCCAGTGCTTCGACATTCTGCACATCGTCCAACGTCACCTCGATGCGGCTGCCGGACGGCGCCTTGACGTTCATGACGAATTGACCTGCATCCGTACGCGGAAAGAACGCCACTCCGAGAAACGGGTACAGAACGAGGCTGACGAGAAACACGCCGGTAATGCCGGCAATGACGAGTCGTGGCCGTACGAGTGACGCGCGGACGCCGCGCTCGTACCCGACGAGGAGCCGCTCGAACCCGGCCGCGAACGCCAGATTGAAGCGCCCCATCAGGGGTTCGCGAGCGGCGCGGTCCACCTGGGGGTGATCCCGATGATGGTGAGGCGGCGCCTTCAGGAACCTGGCGCAGAACAGTGGGACCACTGTCATGGCGACGAAATAGGACGCGAACAGCGCCAGCACCACCGCGAGCGCGAGTGCCGAGAACAAGAACCGACTGACGCCGTACAGGAATGTCACGGGAAAGAACACGATGGAGCTCGTCAGCGTGGCCGCCAGGACCGCCATCCCCACCTCGTCGCCGCCTTTCTCCGCGGCAATGTCCGGCGGCTCGCCCATCTCGAGGTGCCTGAAGATGTTCTCGAGCACGATCACGGCGTTGTCGATCAGGCGCGAGAACACGAGCGCGAAGCCCGCCAGAATCATCGTGTTGATCGAGCTGCCGCCGAAGTACAGGGCAATGATGGCAGCAAGGGCAGAGAGCGGAATCGAGAGGAAGACACCGACGGTCGCGCGAAGGCTGCCCAAGAAAACAAGCACCATGACGGCCGTCAACGCCAGCCCGACCCCGCCCTCGTCCAGCAAGGTTTCAATTGCGCGCTTGACGAAGAGCGATTGATCGAACACGACGTTCGCCGCGAGCTGGGTCGGTATGTCCTGGAGCTTTCCGACGATGGTCTTGACCCCATCGACGACGGCGATGGTGTTGGTGTCACCGCCCTGCTTCATGACCGGCAAGTACGCCGATGGTTGACCGTCGACGAGCACCACGTTGTTCTGAATCTGATTCGCGTCTTCCGCTCGACCGATGTCGCCCACCGTCACCATCGATCCCTCGGCAGTCTTCAGAGGAATGCGATTGATGTCGGCGATATTGCGGAACTGGCTGTTCGTGAAGATCGTGTAGTCGAACGGTCCAATCTTGACGTCGCCGGATGGCAGAATCAGATTCGCATTGTTGACGGCCCGAACCACATCCATGGGGCTCATCTTGTAAGCCCGGAGCTTGGCCGGATCGACGTAGACCATGATCTGCCGGTACTTGCCGCCAAAAGGCGGCGGCACGGACGCCCCGTGCACGCCGGCGAGCTGATTTCGGATGGTGAACTGGCCGAGATCTCGCAGCTGGGTTTCGGTGAGGCCTTCGCCTTTGAGTGTGATCAAACACACAGGCAAGCTGGACGCGTCGAATTTCTGGACGATCGGCGGGAGCGTGCCGGGCGGAAGCCGCCGAAGGTCTGCCATGGCCAGGTTCGAAATCTCGGTGACGTCTGAATCGGCGTTCGTGCCTGGTTGGAAAAAGACTTTGATGATGCTGACACCCGGCAACGATCGCGATTCCATGTGGTCGATTCCCGCGCCAAGCGTGAAGAAGCGCTCGAACCGGCCGGTAATGTCGGTTTCGATCTGCTCGGGCGGCATCCCGTTGTAGAAGGTCGCCAC
>JBGPJH010000008.1:0-24032 GCA_041485305.1 Vicinamibacteria bacterium
CGCGTCGCTCGATGCGAGCTGCGCCGTCACGAGCACCGGCCGACCGATCTCGACGCCGTCGTAGCCGTAGTGGAACTGCAACTGTGCGATGACGAGGACGAACGGCACCATCATCCAGAGCATCGGGACGAGCGACAGCCGCAGGTAGGTCGCATTGTGTCGAAGAATATCGAGCTGGGCGACCAGGATCGCGCGCAGATCGTCGTTGAACAGCCGGATCTCGAACAGCCCCGCATGAATCCGGCGCTTGACCGCTTCAATCGCCTGCTGGTTGGACGTTTGGCGGATCGCGAGCAGCATGGCGACTGCCGTCACCAGCGACACGATGAGCAGGCTCGCAAGCGGCGGCAGCCACCGCAGCGGTCCGAGCAGCACGTCGAACGTCCGGTCGAGCGTCGCGTTCAGGACCCACATGTGCGAGTCAGGAGATGTAGCCGAGCCCCTTCAGCTTCTTCTTGATCTCTTCCTCCGAGTCCGACTCCTCGAGCTGGGCGATCTCCTTCTCGAGCGCGTGCGTAATGAACTCGTCGACCGACGAGTAGCCGGCCAGGTCGGCGAATCGTTTGACTCTCGCGAGGAGCCCCTTATCCAGCTTGATACCGGAACCAAACATGACCCACTCCTCCTCCGCAGCTATTCTCCCGCCGCCCGGCGTGGGAACTGGTCCACGCCGAACTCCGCCACGATCGCGCCCGCGAGCGTTTGCAAGCTGAGAGCGGGCTTTCGCAGCGGCCGGCTGGTCAGCAGGATCCCCGGGACCACTTCCGGATCCATGCAGTGATCCCCGTTCCACGGATCCATGTTGTCGACGATGACCTCGGGCGGGACCGAGCCCAGGGCCGATTCGTCGGATCCGCGGGTTCCTTTCGCGTAGCCCACGATCAGATCGGGCGCCAGATCCTCGGTACCGCGCACGTGGTACACCAGCTCGCGCCGAAACACCTTGGCCACAGAAGGCGCGCCGGTCTTCGGATCGATCGTCCTGGCCAGGGCGTCGGCGATCTCGACGGCCAGCGCTTCCCTGTTCTGCGGGTCGACGATCCCATGGACTTCTCGACCACGCACGTTGATGAACAGGCTGTTGAGACCCAGGGCGTACGCGCGCGTGCGGGACCAGTCCACGTTGGCAAATGCGCCTGGATCGTCCTTCAGGTTCGGGTTGCGCACGGCGAGGTAGCCGCGCTCGCGCAGCCAGCTGTTCAGGTGGAACGACCGTCGCCACGACGTGAAGCCGTGGTCGGACATCACCACCAGCAGATCCTCGGGTCCGAGCCGCGCGGCCGCTTCGCCGACAAGCTGATCGAAACCGACATACACATCTTCCACGACGTGCCGATAGGCGTCGTCGGCTGCGGTGTAGGCGGGGTGCTGCGGATCCATCGCCCGCCACATCATGTGCGACACCTGGTCGCCGTTGCCGAAGTAGTAGAAGAGCAGGCCGTCGGTGAACCGACTCAGGACCTCGTGGAACTGTTGCGTGTTTTCGTCGCCGGCGATCCGTGCCTGTTGGAGAAATTCGCTGGCTGAAAGCACGCCTGTCTTCATCCCTTTGGTGTCTTCCGGCAACCCCTGCGTGTAGAAGCGCCCCGTCTTGCGGGCCAGCTCGGCTGCGTACCCAGGAGGCGTCGACACCGGCAGCGCCGGGCTGAGGGGATCGAGCTGGATGGGGCTGACGTAGAGCTCGAAGTACGGCGACAGCTGTTTGAGGTAGAAGCGACAGGTGCCGGCAATCGTCTGAAGCGGCATCAGATCCAACTCCACCGGCACCCAGTCGCTCCACTCCCCGACGCTCAGCAGACGCTCCTCGCTGCCGACGACGAGCTTGATGAACCGACTGCGGCTGTCGATGTAGGCCGTGAAGGCGGCGCGGGTTTTCTCGGGCTTCACCAGAAACGGATTGTCGGGGCCCTCGAGCGCGGTGTGCACGACGCCGTCCACCACGTCGACGGGCACGACGATGCCGCCCGACAGCTCCTTACCGCCAAACGCGAACGGCTCGGACGTGAAGAACGAAAACGTGCCGTACCCGCCGAGCACGTCGGGCGTGCCCATCCCGCTCAATTCTCGCGTCGCCGTGCCGGAGGGGGGAAAATTTGCGGGCATCCGGATAATCGTGGTTTCGATCCCGCGGCGTTCGAGCACGTCCCAAAATGCCTCGCCGCGGCGCAGCAGCTCCACTCGTCCGCCCTGCAGCGGAAACTGCCATTTGCCGACCTTGATTGTCCGCCCGCCGCCCTCGGTCTTCGACGTCGACAGAAACGGCTCCATCGTCTTGGGGTCGCGGTGGATGAAATCGAAGATGCCGTGGCGGCCCGGATCGAGCCCGGTGATGAACGTGGACCAGGCGACCGGACTCTGCGGAGGCGTGGACGTCGCGAGCGGGGCGAAGCCGCCAGACTTCGACAACCGCTCGAAGTTTGGCAGCCGGCCCTTCGCGATGAGATCGCGCGTCAGATCGTAGTCGAGGCCGTCGAACCCGAGGACGATGACCTTGTGGCCGGCCTTGACGTGCCGGCGGCCGCAGTCGCTGACGAACGCGGCGGTCAGGACCAGGCACAAGCACGCCACGATCGGGGACGCGGCGCGGCCTGTCCTGCCCCGCCACGCCACCGGCGCCGGCGTTCGGGAAACGGCCGCGTCACGGGTCCTAGTGGCCTGTCTCGGCTGATCACTCGTCATGGCAGCGCCACGGCAAACGGCCGGCCGTCCATGTGCGCCGGCGCATCCAGCCCGAACAGGCGGAGCGCCGTCGGCGCGATGTCGATCAGCGACGGTTCGTCGGCGTCAATCCGACGGTTGCAGAAGAGCACGCCGGGCACGAGGCGCGGATCGATGCAGTGATCGCCGCTCCACGCCTTCACGTTGTCCTCGAACACCGGCCCCGCCACGACCCCGGTCGCACAATCCCACGAGGTGCGATAGCCGGCGTTGTAGCCGATCAACAGGTCCGGGCCGTTTTCGAGATAAGGACCGGAGTACAACTGCGCCGGGTCGAACGCTTCACGAATACCAACCTCCTGCTTCTCCGCGTCTACGAGTCCATTCAGCTTCGCGATGATTTCCGCCTTGAGCGCGGCCGCTTCCGCGCCCGGCCCGACAATCCCGGACCCCTCGCGGCCGCGGATGTTCAGAAACATACCGGTGAGCCCCAGGCAGTACGCCCTCGTCTTCGCCCAGTCGACCTCGCGCAGCCACTCGGAGGCCCCACCGGCACCCGCCTGGAGCGTGAGATAGCCCTCGCGGAGCAGCCACGCGTTCAGGTTGACGCCCCGCCGGAACGAGCTGAAGCCGTGATCCGAGATCACCATCAGCACGTCCCCATCACGAATCTGTTTCATGACGTCACCCACGAGCGCGTCATTATGCCGGTACAGCTCGCGGATCGCGTCTTGGTGTTCCGACGGTTCGCGGCCTCGTGTGGCCGGGTGACCCGGCTCCAGATACCGCCAGAACATGTGCTGGATCCGATCCGTCGCGTCGAAGACGCAGACCAGCGCCCCTCTGCGCAGCCGATCGAGTGCAGCGAAGAACATCGTGCGGCGCTCGCGATCGATATCGTAGGTCTGCTGGAGAAACGTTCCGTCGGTGGTCACGCCTTCATTGAGCGCCCAGGTGTCTTCCGCCAGGCCGAGCGTCGAGTAGGCGCCGATCTTCTTCGCCAGGTAGGTGGCGTAGTACGACGGGTGCGAAATCGGCATGGCCGGGTTTTCAGGATCGAGGTTGATCGGCGACACGTAGAGCGAAAAGTGCTCGTCCATCTCGAGAACCTGAAACCGCGCGATGCCCGACACGTTGATGCCCGGCGCCGCATGGAATCGCAGCGTGACCCACGCGGTCAGCTTGCCGGGCTCGAGGTCGACTCCGGTGCCGTTGATCTCGGCCCGGGCACGCCGCGCCGCCCGATCGAGGGTCACCGTCATCGGAATCGTCATCGGACGGTTGCCGACAACGAACGCGTTCTCGGGCCCTTCGATCGTCGTCTCTACGCGATTGCCGCGCACGTCTACCGGGATGCGGATCCCGCCTTCCTTGAACCGCGCGCCGGCAGGCCGCGTCGTGAACAGGAGAAACGTCCCCTGGGTCCCGAGCAGGTCCGGGACGCACATCGCGCTCAGCTCGGCGCCGTAGAATTTGTCCGGCGGGAAGGTGATCGGCACGCGCAACACCGTGCTCCAGATCCGGTGCTCGCCGAGAATCGTCCAGAACGGCTTGGACTTCCTGAGCAGGCGCAGCTCCGGCCGGTGGCGGGGAATCAGGTAGCGGCCGATCTTGAAAAAGCGTTCGACCTTGCCGATCCTGGTCGACGACAGCATCGGCAGGTACGTCCGGCGGTCGCGATCGAGGAAGTCGAAAATGTTGTGGCGCGCCGGGTGCGTGCCCGTGCTGAAGGACGACCACGCCACCGGCGACACCGACGGGAACGTCGTCTTGAGCCGGCGGTAGCACCCCTGGGCCGCGAGCCGCGAGAAGTTCGGCAGATCGCCCTCCGCCATGAAGCGATCCGTCAGCTTCGGATCCTGTCCGTCGAGACCCACGATGATCAGCCGTCTAATCAGCGGGCGGGCGGAGGTGGTTTGGCGGACGAGGTGCCAAAGCGCTCGAAACGGCCAGATGAGCACGGACGCGACTGCGATGAGAAACGTGGTAAAGACGACGAGGAACGACGAGAGCACCGCGAACCCGGCGCCGGGACCGATGTACGCGTGCGCCTGAGCCGGGAACGCAAGGAGCGAGACGACGGCAAGGAACGCGACGAAGCCGACGTTCATAAGGTGTCGGGATTGCTCCTCTTGAATGGGTGCGTAGTCTACCATTTTCGGCGTTTCAGCTATCAGCCGTCAGCTATCAGCTATCAGCTATCAGCTATCAGCTATTCACTCGCCCTACCAGCCCTTACGGCCCTACCCGCCGTACCTGCCCCACCGCGCAGCGATTGTGTAGTGTAAGCTTGGGCGCGTGAACGTCGTCGAGTCGCTGTTGCGACGCCTGCGCGTTGGCGAACCGGTCGTTGTGGTGTCCGGGCTGCCGCGATCCGGCACGTCGATGGCCATGAAAATGCTCGAGGCGGGCGGTCTCTCCGTCCTGACCGACCGTATCCGGACTGCCGACGACAGCAACCCCAAAGGCTACTACGAGTTCGAACCGGTCAAGGAGCTGGATAAGAAAGGGGACCTCGCCTGGCTGCCCGGCGCCCGCGGCAAAGCGGTGAAGATCATTTCCTTCCTGCTCACGTATCTGCCCGACTCGTACGACTACCGCGTCATCTTCATGCACCGCGATCTCGATGAGGTGATTGCCTCCCAGAACAAGATGCTGATTGAACGCGGCGAACGGCCCGACACGACGGCCGACGATCGGATGAAAGACATCTACCTGGAGCATCTGAAGAAAGTCGAGCGCTTCCTCTCGAACCGCCGGTGCTTCACGTGCCTGCCCGTCCACTACCGTGACGTCGTCGAGCAACCGGCGGCTCAGGCTCGTCGGATCGACGAGTTCCTCGGCCGACGACTCGATGTCGACCGGATGGCGATGGTGGCCGACCGCGATCTCTACCGCAATCGCGGCCGCGCCACGCGCAGTGCATGATCGATCTCCATCTGCACACGACAGCTTCGGATGGGCTCTCGACCCCCGCCGGGCTCGTCCAGCGCGCGCGAGAAGTCGGTATCCTCACGCTCAGCGTGACCGACCACGACACGATGGACGCCGTCCCCGCCGTGGCTGCGGCGGCGGCGGCGCACGGGCTGACCTTCGTGCCGGGGATCGAGATCACGTCGGTGCACGACGGCCACGACGTGCACATGCTGGGCTACCTCCTCGATGCCCACGCACCTGATCTCGTGAAGCTCTTGAGCGATGTTCGTAGCAAACGGGTCGAACGCGCGTTCGAGATCGGCCGGCGATTGTCGGCTGCCGGCGCCCCACTCGACGTCGACGCCATGCTCGGCGGCCCAGAGGCGGAATCGACCCGCTCGATCGCCCGGCCGATGCTTGCGAGGGCTTTGGTCGCGGTCGGTCACGTCGCCTCGGTGGCCGAAGCGTTTGACAGGTTCCTGAGCGAGGGCGGTCCGGCCTACGTGCCACACCGGGGCCCGACACCATTTGAAGCGATCTCGGTGATCCTGAACGCTGGCGGGATCGCTTCCCTTGCTCATCCGGCCACGCTCGCTCGCGACGACCTAGTGCCTGCACTGTGCGAGGCCGGGCTGGTGGCCATTGAGGCGTACCACAGCGCGCACGATTCAGAGACGCAGGCCCATTACGTCTCGCTGGCCCGCGCGCACGGCCTCGAGATAACCGGCGGGTCCGACTTCCATGGAGACGGAACGCGGCGTGCCGAGTTCTTCGGGGTCGTCGGACTGCCGGCGTTGGACTTCGATCGGCTGATGAAGCGCGCCAACCGGGTAACACGCCCGCGAATTTGATCATGTGAACATCTGGGCAGCTTGCCATTTCCGGCTTTCGGCACTCTCAGCTTTCAGCGTTCGGCTTGGACAGTTGTGAAACGCACTCGAAGTGGCTAGAAGGCCAGTTGAGCACGAAACAGAATCACGTTCTCCGGGGGGCGCGGACCGCTCGCACCTCCAGTGAAGATCGTCCGCTCGAACGTGACGTAGTACTTGATGAACGCCGCCGGGTACCAGTTCGCAGCGATCGTGAACGACTTCGCCTCGCGGCTGGCATGTGCCGCTGCGAGTCCCGCGGAAAACGCGGCGCGGTCGACGGCGAGCGTCGTGTAGCGGGCCAGCACCTGCAGCGCCCCCCACTTTCCGTTGGGCGGATCGAAGGTGTTCTTCGGCCGGACGCCGTGTTCCGAGGCCGCCTCGCCCGTGAGCACGATGGAACCGGTCATTTCCCAGGCTCGGTTCGTGACGCGCGTCTCAACTCCTTCCTTGGTCACACCCTGCGTCGAACGCATGTACTCGGCGAACGCGCCAAAGGACTTGTAGTAGTAAAAGACCGCCGGCGACGCGCGGTTCCGAATCCCACTGGCCGAGGCGGTATCGCTGTATGAGAAATAGGTTTGCCCGACCGACGTTTTGAACGCGGGGAGAGCGCCGAGCTGCCGTCCGCTCGATCCGCCGACCTGAATGCCCAGACCGTTCAGGAGGCCGCCAGGCGTCTTGGCCGAGGCGAAGGGCTGCAGGACAGCACGCGCCGCAAGGTCCTTCCCGCTGTTGGCATGCAGCTCCGCGACTGCACTGGTGCCGTCGGGGACGCCGTTGAAGATGCCTGCGGCATAGAAGATCTTGCCGCCCGCCAGCGTGCCTTGCGCCTGAATGCCGATATCGCGGTTCGGCACGAGGCTCGAGGCGAGCGCGCGCTCCGGGAACAGCAAGTACGCGTCTCCCTGGAGTAGCTCGTAGCCAACAGGCGTCTTGTCCTTGCCGCTCCGCACGTGAAATGTCGGCGAGAAACGGATATCGAAATAAGCGTCCTGTACAACAACCGTTCCGTTGCCGAAATCCGGCATGACTTTGTAGTCGAAGTACCTGGCGACCCGTCCAGAGAAAGTAGGACGGACCTTCCGGATGGTGAACGTGTTCGTAATGGGCAGCGGATCGTCAACCGAGAACCGGCCATCGGTTTGCGCCACCATCCCGAGCACGAGCCGGTAGTCGCCATCGGCCGACTGCAGAACAAAGCCGTCCTGCCACCAGACGGTGAGCGGCGCCACCTGGGCTTCTGTCTGCTGGGGCTCTGGCGCCGTCGCCACCGATTGGGCAAACGAGGACGACGGCATCACGAGCCCGGCGATCGGGCTGGTGGCCAGCAACGCCAGGGCCCCACGCCATACGAGTCTGTGTCCCGTCATCGTCACGAAACGCTTCTCCTGAGCGCGTGCCCGCTGCAACGGCCGGCCGCGCGAAACCCGTAAACGACAAACTGAAAAGGGGGTTCAGCCGATCGACTGGCTGGGAGAAGCGCTACTCTGTGCTGGATGCTCTGAGGGTGCCTCTACCAACCTATCGTCGGCCTGTTACACGCGCAGCGACACGCCGCCGGCGCGAGACAGGCACAACAACAGATCAGGTAAGAAGACATGGGATGCGAGAAATTTTGTATCTCATCTTGCCGAATGCTGTCAAATCGGCAGTGTCCGGCAGGGCGTCCTCGGGGCGTAACAGGTCGTGCCTGCGCGGTGACAGGCGCCGAGCGAAAACAGTGTTTTCAGGCCATTTTCAGGCCGGCTCATGTGGCATGTTCGTTGCGACCGTTCGGGATGAACCGCCTGACTAGGAGACTTGTGCTACCGAACATTCGTCTCGCCGCGTTCCTGTTCGCCACTGCCATGACGTTGGTCCCGACGGCTGCTCACGCCCAATGGCGGTACCCGCCCTACCCCTCTTACCGGTACGGCGGAGCCGAAAGCAACCTGCGGTTCGACATCAAGCCGAAGTCCGTCGCGAAGACCGCGTCGGTATACGTCGACGGCTATCTGGCCGGCCAGGTGGACGATTTCGACGGCGCGTTCCAGCGCCTGCACGTCGCATCCGGCCAGCACGAGATCGTCGTCTTTCTTGAGGGTTATCGCAGCATCCGCCAGCGCTTGTATCTCAGTCCGAACGCTTCGCGGAAAATCGAAGGTACGCTCGAACGGCTCTCGCCGGGCGAGCCCCCGGAACCCCCGCCGGTCCCGAGCGAGCGCCCGGAACCACCCGACGGTTACGGGGGCCCACCCGAGCGGCCGCCCGTGGGGCGGAGGGCACCACCACCCCAGCTACCCCCGCCGCCGGATCGGTCGACGGACCGCCCCGCGTCCCAGGGGACCTCGCGATTTGGCACGCTGTCCATCCAGGTGCAGCCGGCAGGTGCCGATGTGGTCATCGACGGAGAGCGCTGGGCGGGTCCTTCGTCGAGCGACGAACGGCTCATCGTCCAGGTCCCCGAAGGGCACCATCGGGTTGAAGTCCGCAAGGTTGGCTACGAGGGGTTCCTGATCGACGTGGACGTTCGCCGTGGCGACACCGAGCCCCTGAACATCAGCCTTGCCAAAACCCGGTAGCGCCGTTCCCGACACTCGCGTGCACCTGCGACCCGTCGCGCGGGGCGTATAATCCGGCGCAATGGGTGCAACCACACGACAATTCGTTCGCGTCGCCTTCGCCGGCCTGCTCCTGACGAGGGCGCTGTACGCACAGGCGCCACAACCGTCGGCTCCAGCCATCAACCTGCAGGAGCCGATTCCCTTCGATGGATCGGTCCGCACCGGCACGCTCCCCAACGGGCTGACGTTCTTCGTCCGGAAAAACGGCCGGCCCGCGAACAGAGTTGCGCTTCGGCTTGCTGTGAAAGCCGGATCGCTGTTCGAGGACGACGACCAGCAGGGGCTCGCACACCTGATCGAGCACATGGCGTTCAACGGCAGCGCACACTTCAAGCCCGGCGAGCTCGTCTCGTACTTCGAATCGACGGGCGCGCGGCTGGGCCCGCACGTCAATGCCTATACGAGCTTCGATGAGACGGTGTACATGCTCGACCTGCCAGCCGACTCGAAGGAGGTTGTCAGCAAAGGGTTGACGGCTCTTGCCGATTTCGCCGGCGGGCTGACGCTGGACCCCGGGGAGATCGACAAGGAACGTGGCGTCGTCGTCGAAGAATGGCGCGGCCGCCTCGGAGCAGGGTCACGCATCCGCGACAAACAGATCCCTCTGCTCTACTATCGCTCGCGTTATGCCGAGCGGCTGCCCATCGGCAAGCCCGAGATCATTCGTTCGGCTCCGGCAGCACGGCTTCGGGCGTTCTACGATACCTGGTACCGACCCGAGCGCATGGCTATCGTCGTCGTGGGCGACATCGACCCGCAGGACGTCGAGAACGGGATCCGCTCGGCCTTCGCTCCACTGCAGGCGCGAGCAGCCGCCGCGTCGCCGCCCGACACCACCGTGCCGCTGCACCGTGAAGCGCTCGTCAACGTCACGTCCGACTCGGAGGCGACGCAGTCGAGCGTGCAGATTGGCCGTAAGCGGCCGAAGGAAGGCAGCCGGCTCGTTGCCGACTATCGGCGCGGCCTCGTCCAGAACCTTTTCGATCAGATGCTCAACGAACGCTTCGGCGAGCTGGCGAGAAAACCCGACGCCAAGTTCCTCGCGGCCAGTGCGGGCGACAATTCTCTGGGCCCCAAGGTCGAGATGTTCGTCCTCAGCGCGCGTGTCAAGGACGGCGGCATTGCCGAAGGCCTGTCGGCGCTCGAGATCGAAGCGCGGCGGGTCCAGCAGCACGGGTTCACGCCCTCGGAGCTCGATCGTGCCAAGCGGTGGATGACAGCGTTTTACGACCGTGCCTACAGCGAGCGCGACAAGAGCGAGAGTGCCTCCTTCGCGCACGAGTACCTCAACTACTTCCTCTCCGACGAGCCAAGCCCCGGAATCGAGTACGAGTATCGGCTCGTCCGGCAGGTGCTCGCCAGCATCACCCTGAACGACATCGCCACCCTCGCGCGCGCCCACCTAAACGGCGAAGGCTCGGTCGTGCTCGCCGTCACCCCTCAAAAAGACGATGTTCGACCGCCGGCGGAGTCCGACCTCCAGGCGGCCGTCAGCGCCGCAGCCAGAGTCGCCGTCACGCCATGGAGCGACTCGACGACGACGCGTGCGCTTCTGGAGAAGGTGCCGGAACCCGCGCCGGTCGCTTCGCGCCGGGAGCTCTCAAACGTCGGCGTCACGGTCGTCCGGTTCGCCAACGGTCTGGAGGCGTGGCTCAAACCGACCGACTTCAAAAACGATCAGGTCCTGTTCACGATGTACTCACCTGGCGGAGCCTCGCTGGCTGCAGCGGCCGACTTCATGCAGGCCCGCTTCGCGACTGCGTACGTGGAGCTTTCAGGCGTCGGCGGGCTGAAGGCCACCGACCTCGAAAAAATGCTGGCCGGCAAGCTCGCATCGGCCGCGCCATTCGTCTCGGCGTCGACGCACGGCATTTCCGGATCCGCGGCACCTGCCGAGCTGGAGACGGCGATGCAACTGCTCTATCAGACGTTCACCGCGCCGGGCGACGATCCGGACGCCTTCGCGCTGATGAAGCGTCAGGCGGAGGCATCCGTCGCCAACCGCGGACGCAGTCCCGGCCAGATCTTCGGCGAGAAGGTCTCGCAGGTGAATACGTCGGATCACTTCACGTCGCAGCCGCTGACGGCCGAGCGCGTGGCCGCACTCGACCGGGCGAAGATGCTCACGTTCTACCGGGATCGATTCTCGAACGCCGCCGACTTCACCTTCTTCATGGTTGGGGCTTTCAAGCTCGACACGGCGGTTCCCCTGCTGGCGCGGTATCTGGGAACGCTGCCGTCCACGGGCGCGCGAACTGCGCGGTACCGCGATCTCGCCGTGCGCTTCCCCGGGGCGGTTGAACGGGCACAGGTGGAAAAAGGACGGGAGCCCCGCAGCCAGACCGTGATCAGCTTTTTCGCCGATCCGCCGTTCGACCCCAGTGAACAAGAGCGCATCGGCACCGCGACGATGGTGCTCGAGACCGTGCTCCGCGATTCGCTGCGAGAAACTCTCGGCCAGACCTACACGGTATCGGTCAGACTGTCGCAGTCACCCCCCCAGCGCGGCGATGGGTACGTCGCGGTCAGTTTCGGCGCCGCGCCAGAAAACATCGCGCCCATGGCCGATCGCGTGCTGCAGGAAGTCAAGCGCCTGCAGAGCGAAGGCCCAGCTGCAGACCTCGTCGGCAAGGCGAAAGAAGCGGCGCGCCGCGACTACGAGACCGCGCTGAGGCAGAACGGCTACTGGATGCGCCGGCTTCAGTCGATCCATCTGCTGGGCGGCAGTCCCGACGACATCGTCACGCGCACCGCACGCATCGAGGCGATGACGCCGGCGGCCGTGCAGGACGCGTTCAGAAAATACTTCCCGCTCGACCGCTACACGATTGTTACGCTGGTCCCCGAGGCGACGCGTCCATAGCACGAGAATCGTGCGTCCGTGGCCGAGCTCGAGGAGCCGCTGGGCCGAGGATGGGGGCCGAGGTTACACGCGGCTTCGCGGCCGGCTCTTCGTTGGGCTGTCTTGGGCGACGCTCTAGAAAAGGAAGACGATCTTGAGACGAACGCTTCTGGCGACCATTGTCGCGGCTGGCATCTGGGCCCCGGCGCTCGCACAAGAGCAAGTCGACATCGAACTCATGACGTATCCGGAGATTGCGGCCGCGATGCGGAACGGGAAGACAACCGTGCTGATCTACAACGGCGGCACGGAGCAGCGAGGGCCGCATGCTGTCCTTGGCGGCCACACCCTCATCGCGCGCCGCGCGAGCGTCGAGATTGCGCGGCAACTTGGGAATGCCCTCGTCGCGCCGGTGCTCCCGTTGTCCATCGCGGGAGGCCATCTCAATCCGAAGTGGCCAGGAAGCGTCAATCTGCCGGGCCCAGTGTTTTCCGCCGTGAACGAAGCTGTCGTGGACAGCATGGTCGTGAATGGATTCAAGAACATCGTGCTGATGGGTGATCACGGCGGGGGGCAAAGGGAACTGGAAGACTTGGCCAAGCGGCTGGATCGAAAATACGCGGCGAAGGGCTGCCACGTCTACTTCTGCGGCGATGTCTATGCCAAGACCTCGGCCGACGTTGGGGCATGGGTCAAGGAGCACGGCTTGCCCCCGGCGACGCATGGCGGCATCCGCGACACATCGCTGCTGATGTTCCTGGGCGGCGATTCGTACGTTCGCAGGGACAAGTTAGTGGCGGGCGATCCTGTCCTCGCACCAGGCCAGCAGCCTGACACCGCGAAGCCGCGTGTCGATAACGGTGTGACCGGCGACCCGCGACCCTCCACGCCAGAATTCGGCAAGTTGTTTTTCGACATACAGGTCAGGAACGCCGTTGCGCAAATCCGTTCACTGATTGCCTCCGCGCCGAAAGCAGCACCGTAGCGGTCATCTACGCCGGCGCCGTCACGAGCGCGCCGACCTGAGCAGCTCAGGCCCACCGAACATCCCCTTGCACCAGACGACGGCGCGCGAAGCGCGTCTACAGCCGGACCAGGAAGGCATCGGCCGGTACGCCGGTGCACCGCTGGATCGCGGCGGCGTAGATCGCAACCTGACGCCGATAATGTTCCTCCCCTGTCGTTCCAAGTTCCCGGTCTGTCTTGTAGTCGACCACGCACCATCGCCCCTCGTCTTCAAAAGCAAGGTCGACAACCCCTTCGACGAGCGTCCCGTCGGGAAGGGTGTACGTAACCGGCGCCTCGCGCCGGCACCCTCCCCGTCTGCCGGCGGCTCGGGCCCGGGAAGCGATGTCGTGCGACAACACCCGGGTGACGATCGACGCGGCGGCCCTCGCCTCCTCCGGTGAGAGTCCGAGCACGCGTGCTTCGAGTCGGGCGATGTCGTCAAGCGCGTGCTGTCCGGCGTCGAGGGGAACCTGCGCGAGCACAGCGTGAACGAGAACCCCGAACGTTGGCCCGCTCGGCCGTTCAGCGTCAGACGACGCTCCCTCGGTAAGATCGATGACGGCCACCGCCCGCGGGTCGACGGGGGGCGGAACGACTTGGGTCAGGTCGGCGGTCCACTCGCGGACGGTTTTCGCTACGACCGATGGCCGCGAGCCGGACTGCTGGGCATCGGCCCGGGACAGGCACCAGCGGTCGTAGCGCGAGCGTCCGTCGGCCACGACATGCCTGGCCACGTCTTTCACGACAAGCTCCGCCCGCCGCACGCCAAAGGAGGGTCTCGCTCCCAGCAGCAGACCACCGGTCGGACCCGGATCCCACCACACCACGGAGTAGCCCTCTGTCTCGAGGGCATGCTGGCCAGGGCACACGGTTGCCGGGCCTGCTGGCTCGTCATTGGGTCGCTGCAGCACCGAGTCCCTCGATTTGAACGCCGGGCACTTCGGCCCGCGCGTGGCGGTCCGTCGCAGCCCCATTGGCGGATAGAGCGCCCGATTCAACGGGCTGAGCCAACCGCCCTCCCACTGCTGGTCGCCGAGCGCCGGGACGACCAGCAAGTCGCGCGCGCGCGTCGCCGCAACGTACGCAATGCGGATGCCCTCGGCCCGGTCGCGTTGCACTTCCTCGTGTTCGTGCTGGTGCAGCTCGTCGGGTGCCCACCCGCCGATCTTCATCGCGCACAATCCGCGCGCGGCGTCGACATGCCGGCTGGCGTCGTCGCGCGAGAGGCGGCAGGTGAGGTCTGCGAGGATGACAATGGGAAACTCGAGGCCTTTCGCCTTGTGGACGGTCATCAGCCGGACGCCGTCGCTGCTCTCCTCGAGAATGGGCGCCTCGGCCTCCTCGGATTCCGATGCGGTGCGCAGCTCGTCGATGAAGCCACGGAACGAGATGCCTCCCCCGGCCTCGTACTGACGGGCCAGCTCCGCGACGTGCAGAACGTTAGCCAGTGCCTGCTCGCCGGCAGGTCGAAGGATGAACCCGACGTGCGCGCGCGTTTCCGCGAGAAGCCGAGAAATCGTGTCGGCGACCGGGCGATAGTTGCGAGCGCGGTGGAGCTGCTGAAACAGGCGCAGCGCACCGGCGATCGCCATGAGATGACCGGTCGGCTCGGAGGTCAGCACCAGCTCCTGACCCGTGTTGCCGCCGAGCTCTTTCGGGATGCGGAACGGGTGAAATCCTCCGAACCGGTGGCGGAATTCAAGCAGGTGTTCGTCGTCGATCGCGAACAGCGATCCTTTGAGCGTCGCGAATACCGACAGTTCATCGTCGGGCCACTCGATGGCCGCCAGCGCGACACGAATGTTTTCGACCTCCTCGCGGCCGTGGAAGGCTTTCCCGCCGACCAGGAGGTGCGGGATGCCGCGAGCCTCGATCGCATCTGTGTAGCTGCGGGTGACGTCCTGGCCAAAGCTGACGAAGCGTCTGAACAGCACCGCGATGTGCCGCGGCTGTGCCGGCACGCGCCGTTCGGTGCCGTCGGGTTGGCGTTCGGACACGAGCCAGCCGTTTTTTTCGTCGATGAGCCACAGAATGAACGCGCCGACAACGTCGGGCAACGACTCCTCAATGGCCCTTGCCGACGCTTTGAGCGGGCTCCTGCTTTGGTAGGGCGAGTACGGCCGTGGCACCGGCAACGCGACTATGGCGGGCTGCGACGGTTCCTCTTGCCGGTAGGGTGAGAGCGGAACGTAATCGGGCTGGAGGGACAACTCGTCGGCGCGCATCTCTTCCCGAAACGCTAGGTTCACGAACCGCTGGATCTCGGGCACGCTGCGATAGCTGGTCGTGAGCTGCAACCGTTGTCCGCCGCGTTGCTGAATCTGGCGACTCACGTCTTGATACGTGCCGACGTCGGTGCCGCGAAACCGGTAGATGGCCTGCTTGGGATCGCCGACGATGAAGAGCTTACCTGGAACCGGTGTGACCGCCCCCGCGTCCGCCTGGGCCGGATCGGCGGCTCCGAGAAGCAAAAGGATGTCGGCCTGCACCGGATCGGTGTCCTGAAATTCGTCGACGAAGATCCGCGCACACCGCGTCTGCAGATGACGGCGGACGCTCTGATTGGTCGTGATCAGCTCGCGCGCGCGAACCAGAAGGTCGGCGAAATCAAGGGCTCCGGCGGCGGCCTTCAGCTCCTGATATCGGGTGGTCGCTCCGGCCAGCTCCCCCTGGAGGGCGGCCGCCAAGTCGGCGTCGGCCGCGCGCCTGAACTGCCGGAGGTCCGCAAACAGCGCGTCTCGCGCCGCGAGCACGTCGGTTCGCGTCACGTCCTTGCTGTACCTGTAGCCGCTGCCCTTCCGCGGGCGCGCGAACTTGCGATCGCGCACGAGATCAACCAGTCGCGCTTCCCAGCCGTCCAGATCGCGATGACCCGACGACTGCTCGAGATGGATCTGAAGGCTCAAGCGTCGCACTGCGTCGGTATCCGCGTACAGGTTGTCGCGCGTCGACGAGGGATCCAACGTGAGCTCGGCCAGACCGTGCAGCGCGGTCACCAGACGCTCGACCTCCGCGACCCGATCGAAGGGAGGACGGTGCCAGGGTGTCGGGTAGTCCCGCGATTCCGCCAACGTTCGGCCGGCGGTCCGCAGGCGGTCGACCGGGCCATCGCTGCCCTCCCGGCCGTAGACCCCGGAACTCGTGCGCCTCAACGCGCGTCTGACGCCGTCGGGAGGGTCGGCCAACGCTTCCTGCAGCCAGGCGCCGAACGCTCGATCGTAGAGGCCATGGGCCTGGGCTTCTGTCAGCACGGTAAACAGGGGATCGACGGACGCCTCGACCGGCCGCTCTCGCAACAGGTCGGCGCAGAACCCGTGGATCGTATTCACGTGCGCTTCTTCGAGGGTTTCGAGTGCAAGGTCGAGCCGCTGCCGAACGTCATCCTCGGCTGCGCTTGCGCGAACCTGGTCGAGACGCTCCCGCAGCCGCAGCTTCAGCTCCCCTGCGGCTTTTTCCGTGAACGTCACGGCCACGATCTCGGTCATCCTCGCGCGACCTGTCGCGAGCACGCGGAGAATCCGGTTGACGAGCTCGGTAGTCTTGCCGGTTCCTGCGGCAGCCTCGACGACCAACGTGTCGTCGAGGTCCTCGATGATGGCCCCGCGCGCAGCGGCGTCTGGCGGTTCAGGGTGGAGCGTGATGCTCATCGCAGCGACCGCAAAGCCTCCAGGTCGGCGATCGGCGCCTTGTTGGTTCGCTTCACGCGATCTTCTTCGCGCGGACCACACACCGGACGAAAGTCGCACCACGAGCACGCGCGCTCGGCGGGCGCAGCGACCAGGAAGCCCTGCTCCACCGCGCGGTCGACGATCTCGAGGACCTGCAGGGCCTGCCGCCGCGTAAAGTCGTCAACCGGAACCGTGTGCTCGCGGAAACCGCCCACCGTGGTGCAGTAGAACAACCGACCGCCGACGACTTTCTTGCCGAGCCCGCGCTCGACGGCCACGCTGTAGAGAACCGGTTGGAGCACCGCGCCCCCGCCGACAATGAGGTCGCGGTTCGAGCGGTCTTTGCCGGTCTTGTGGTCCGTGACGCGGAACACATCGAGGTCCCGGCGGTACTCGACGAGGTCGACCGAGCCGCGCAGCACGAAACGGCCGTCGACAATCACCGGGTCGGGCAGGCTCCGAGGGTCCCGGCCTTCGTCGTTCAGGCCAAAGCTGAACTCGAAGTACGTGGGCACCCAGGGCGTGTCGTCGACCAGCCGCCGCACCCAGATGGCCAGGTCGCGCCGGAGCTCGTTCAGCTCGTCCCGCCAGACCCGTTCGATGGCGGGGACCAGCTGCTCGGCGTAGTCGGCAGCCACCCTGTCGACCACGTCGTGCAACGTTCGAATCGCGTCGGGCAGGCCGGCGGCAGTGACCGGCAGCGCCCCCGCTTGCTGCAAGGCGCGGAAGAACTCCGCCTGGGCCTTGTGGAACAGGCTCCCCCGGGTCAGCGGATCCATCCGGACAAGGGGTTCGGGCTCGTCACGCGGCTCGAGCCGATGAACGGTGGCCAGCAGAAACTGGTATGGACAGACAGAGAACCGCTGCAGCGCCGACAGCGAATAGGCGCGCGCCCCGAGCCGGTTCGCGTTGATGGCGTCTCTGGTGCCTGGGCCGACCTTGACGAGACCGTCGCTCGGCGACCAGGCCGGCCGTCCACGCGCCCACCGACCGATCACCGATCGGCGAAGGGCCTCGTTCAGGCCGAGCAGGTAGTGGGCGCGACCCTTCACAGAGGCCGGCTCTCGCGAATCGAGCAGCGGCTTGAGGACCGCGAGATCATGCTCGAGATCGTCGATCGCGCGATCGGGGTCGCGCGGAGCGGGCCACGCGAGGCTTGCGCCGGCCTCGTCTTCGGCATCCGCGGCCAGCACACGATGGTCTGGAACCCGTCCCGTGATGGCCCGCAGCACGTCGAGCGCGTAGAACGAGGGGACGCGCGCCCGGGTCTCGGCGACGTCCATGCGAGGGTATGACAGGTACAGGCGTTCTGATGCCGCGCCAATCGCTATCTTCAACAACAGGCGTTCCGCGCCTCCCCTGTCGTCCTGGCGCACGAGCGCCGGGTCGGCCAGAGCGCGCTGGTCGTCGAGCAGCAGCGGGTCTTCGCGCGGCCGTTGCGGCACCACGCGCTCGGCCAGGCCTGGCACGAACACGACGCGGAATGTGCGGCCGCGCGCCTGATGCGGCGTGCCGACGAAGACGCGTCCATAGCGGCGCATCGGCGGATCCCAGTCGAGCGCGACGAGACGATCCTTCAAAACGTCCCGGGCTTCGTCGAGCGTGATGGGCCCGACCTCCGCCATGGGGCGAAGCGCAGCCAGGGTCTGCAGCACGCGGCCAGGGCGATAAAGGGCGCGCGCCGCGAGCGATGAGAAGCGGTCGAGCCACGGTCCCCACATCGCCCGTTCGGGCCACTCGGCCAGCTGGTCGATGAGGGGAAGCGCGAACTCCCTGAGATGCGTCAGATTCCGCAGGTCGCGCTCGTACCGCGCGACGCGCGGCGACTCGGGCTCCTCGCGCATCAGTTCTGCGATGCGGAAGCGGTAATCGGCGGCCAGACCATCGAGCCGCCGCCGCCATCGTGCCTTGCCGTCGTGACGCGTCCGGCCGCCCACGACGGCAGATTCGACGACCAGCTCCTCCCACTTCCACGGCGAGCGGAGCGTGCCCGCGACGATCGCGTCTTCGTCGGAATCGGTCGATGGAGCCAGGAGGACCGCAGAATCCGGGTCGTCGCTCTCCGCGTCGCCCGCCAGTTCGGCGAACACGTCATCGCGCGGCGCAACCGAGGTCGGCTGCATGGCGACCGGTAAGGGATGGCCGACCGAAGCTGGCGTCACCCGTGGCACCTGACCGAGAGACAAGTACTCGTCGAACCGCTTGGCCGACAAGCCTTCCACCGCGCAAGACAGCAGCGCCATGAAGGCGCGGCCTGCCGGGTCGGGACGACGTGTGCCCCGCTCGAAGTACACCGGCACCCCTCCGCGTGAACAGGCGTGTTCGAGCAACCCTAAGTACTGCTGCGGCGCCCGAACACACACCGCCATCTCGTCGAATGGGACGCCTCGCCGCGCCTCGTCGAGGACGCGTCGGACCATCTCCACGGCTTCGCGTCCCTCGCCTGGCGCGGAAAACAGGGACACGTCGCCCGCGCGCTGCCGCAAGGGCGGATGTTCGCTTGCGAAAATGTAGCGCCTGAGATGCGCGATGTCCGTCTCGCTCGGCGCATCGTCCGCCTCGACCTCTACCCGCGCACCGAGCGCCTCCCAACCCTCGATGGCTCGGCGATCGCCTCCGGGAACGGTCACAAGCGCCGCGGGGGATCCGGAGACCAGCGCGGCAACGAACTCGCGCTCGACGCGCGAGTCGATCGGGACGTCGAGCAAGACGAGGGGGAGGCGGCACCAGCGAACGCTGCCTGCAGTCCACTCGGAACAGGCGGCACGAAACAGCGCCGCTCGGTCGTCGATGCCGTAGCGGTCGAGCTCGTTCTCCACCCGCTCGAGCAGGCGGCCCAGGTCTCCAGGGGCACCGCCAAGCGATGTCAGGCGCTCCGCCTGCACCGCAGCCAGACGCAGCTCGTGCAGCGTGCGCGCGAGCGCGCGCGGAAATCCGGGCATGCCCGCGACCGGCGCGAAGTGCGTCATCTCGCCGGCGGCCACGGCATCGAAAGCCACTCGCGCGGCAATCGCCTCGGCCGCAGCCTGCGTGCCCGGAGCTCTCTCGGCTCGCGCCATTTGCACTGCCGCGGCACGCGCCGCCAGCTCCGTCAAACTGAAACGCATGATGCCGAATGTGGCGCCGACCCGCTGCGCCGCCGCCCGCGCCAAGTCGTCGGCGGCGCCCCGGGAGGCGCCGACCACGACCACTTCGGCGCCTGGGGGACGCTCTTCGAGGAATCGGGTCGCAGCCGATAGCCTCGATGCGGCAGATGTAGACGTCACGACACGAAGCATGGGAGGGGCTCAACTCCTGGTAAATTCCGGACGGAAGCTTGCAGCCCTTATAATTCTATGGTCTGGAGAGTGTGCAGTTGCGGAGTACTCGAACGGCTTGCTTGGCGCTTCTCGCGGTGGCCCTGTCCGTACCTGTGGTCCGGGCCGACGAGCTCGGCGACGACCTGGGCGCCCGCCGGGCGCGTGTGATGGATCGCCTGGGGCCCGACGCGATGCTCATTCTGCTGAGCGCGCCGACCCGCACTTACTCCCTCGACGTCGACTACGAATACCGGCAGGACAGCAACTTCTACTATCTCACCGGCCTTTCCCAGGAGGACACGGTCCTCGTGCTGATGCCCGGCAACGCGACGCGACGCGAGGTGCTGTTCGTCAAGGACCGGGATCCGTCGCGGGAACATTGGTACGGACGATCGTTCAGCCATGCCGAGGCGACGGCCAGAACCGGCATCAGGACCGTGCTCGCGCGCGGACGCTTCGAGTCGTTCATCGGCGCCATGCTTTCCCGCCGAGGGTTCGACGGCACGGTCGACGCCGGCGAGGCCACCCGGTTTTTCGATGCGCTGTCAGAGGGGCGCGGGCGGCTGGCGTTCGTCCTCGAGACCGCCGGCGTTAGCGCGCCGCTTTCGCCGACCATGGATCTCATGCGACGGCTTCGGGAGCGGTACGCCGGATTCCAGCCTGTAGATTTCACGCCGCTCTTGACCGACTTACGGCTGGTCAAGACGCCTCTCGAACAAAAGATCATGGCGAGGGCAACGGAGATATCCGGTGAAGCGCAGATGGCCGGCATGCGGGCCGCGCGCCCGGGGGCATACGAGTACGAGGTCAAAGCGGCGATTGAGGCCGTCCATCGCGGGCGAGGCGCCGTGTCGTGGGCCTACCCGTCGATTGTCGCGAGCGGGCCAAACGCGACGATCCTTCACTACCCCGAGGCCGACCGCCAGATGCAGGCAGGCGACCTCCTGCTCGTCGACGCGGCGTGTAACTACCAATACATGTCGCCTGACATCACGCGAACGTATCCGGTCAGTGGGAGCTTTACCCAGCCCCAGAAGGACGTCTATGCCATCGTGCTTCGGGCACAGGAAGAGGCCATGCAGGTGGCACGCCTCGGCAGCTCGATCGCGGCCATCCACAACCGGGTCGTTGAAGTGCTCAAGGCCGGACTTCTCCGCCTTGGGCTGATCACGGACGCCTCGGGCGAACAATACCGGATGTGGTTTACGCATGGAGCGACGCACTACATCGGCATTGACGTGCACGACGTCGGCGAGCGGGCACGTCCGCTTCGGCCGGGGATGTCGTTCGTGATCGAGCCGGGGCTGTACATCCGGCAAAGCGTGCTCGACGCCTTACCGCGCACGGCCGAGAACATTGCGCTCGTAGAGAAGGTTCAACCGGCCGTCAAGAAGTACGCCGACATTGGCGTTCGCGTCGAGGACTCGTTCCTGATCGAGGAGTCGGGACTGCGCCGCCTGTCCTCGGCGGTACCCCGAACGATCGAAGAAGTCGAAGCGTTCATGCACAAACGGCCCGCAGAGACCACGACAGGGGCCCGGTAGCACATGGAAAGGGCTCGTCACGATCGGTCGCTCCGCCGCCGACCAAATCCGGCACGGGCCGCGCTCCTGCTCGTTGTCTTCGTCGCGCTGACGTGCCTTCAGGCGGGCGCTGCCTCAAAGAATTTCGTCTGGAAAGCCATCAGCAAACAAGGAAGCACCGTCTACCTGGCCGGCTCAGTGCACTTGCTGACCAAGGACTATTACCCTCTCGACCCGGCTTTCGAGTCCGCCCTCCGCGCCGCCGATCTGCTGGTTGAGGAGGTTGACCTGGGCGTCATGCTCGCTCCCAGCTCGCAGATGTTGATGCTGACGCGTGGCATGCTGCCGCCCGGGCAGTCGCTGGACAAGGTGCTCTCGCCTCAGACCTTTTCAGCCGTCAGCAGCAAGATCGCCGAGCTCGGGTTGCCCGTGGAGGGGCTCAAACGGTTCAAACCCTGGTCGCTGGCTCTGACCCTTCAGGCGCTCGAATGGCAGAAAGCGGGCTTCGATGCCAATCTTGGCGTCGACAAGCACTTGTACGACATGGCGAAGGCCGCAGGCAAGGCGACCGAAGGGCTCGAAACGCTCGAGTTCCAGATCTCGCGACTCGATGGCATGTCGATGGAGCTGCAGGATCGCCTGCTCGCAGAAACTCTTCAGGAGCTCGAGTCATCCCGAGCCGGCTTTACCACGATCGCAGACGCCTGGAAAGCCGGCGACGTGTCGACAGTCGAGCGTCTCGTGCTGCAGGATCTCAGGTCGCAGCCGCAGTTGTACGAGCGCCTGCTTCTCGAACGCAACCGCAACTGGCTGCCGAAAATCGAGGCCCTCTTCTTGCGCCCCAGACCTGCTCTGGTGGTCGTGGGCGCAGCCCACATGGTCGGGTCTGACGGGCTCCTGCAGATGCTGAGGGTCAAAGGCTACACGCTCGAGCAATTGTGAGGGCGGGCCCTGAGGGCGCGCAAAGTTTCGCTGCGCCACCTGCGGTTTCCAACGTAGAGTTGAGGCAAGACCAAGGACGACAAGAGGGCGTGCACAGTTCCCTTGCAGGTGCTTCAGTGCTGGTGGCCGGAGCCGGCCTCGCGGGTCTGGCGGCGGCGCACGATCTGACGCGCATGGGCGCGGACGTGACCGTAATCGATGCGCGCGACCGCGTGGGCGGCCGGGTGTGGACCGCACGCGACGGCTTCGCCGACTCGCAGCACGGCGAAGCGGGTGGCGAGATGATCGACGAGGCTCAGAGTGAGATCCGCCAACTCTCCGAGGAACTGGGGCTCAAACTCGTGCGGATTCTCCGGAACGGCTTCGGCTATGCGAGGTCGGGCCGGGACGGACGCGTGCGGATCGAGCACGGGTCGGGAGCGCGCCGCTGGGAACGTCTGGCGAGCCGCCTGTCGGATCTGGCGCGGCTGTACCGGCTCGCCGAACGGCGGTGGAACACGCCGATCGCAACCGAGCTGGCCAAGCGGTCCGTCGCGGACTGGCTCGAGGACACGCGTGCGGATGAGGAGCTGCGCGCCACCGCCCTCGGGCTTCGGGGGTTCTTTCTGGCCGACCCGGAGGAACTGTCGCTGCTCGCACTGGTTGATCAATTCGCTGGCGACGAGGTGCCGCGGCTCGGCACGATGTATCGCATCATGGGTGGTAACGATCGTCTGCCAGCGGCGCTCGCTGGTCGCCTGGGCGAGCGCGTGCGGCTTGGAACGGAGCTCGTGTCTGTATCGCACCGCGGTCGAGGGATCCGCGCCGGCGTCAGACGCGACCGGCGGCAGGCGCAGATGCATTGCGACTATCTGGTCTTCGCGCTCCCCGCGACCCTCCTCCGCCGCATTCCGATCACACCCGCGCTGCCAGCGCAGCAGCACGATGCGATCGCCCGTCTGAAGTACGGCCGCGGCACCAAGACGCTTCTTCAGTTCTCGCGGCGGTTCTGGCGCTCCCCAGGCCTGCCGCGCGCGTTTGGCTCCTCGCTGCCATTTGGCGCCGTGTGGGACGGCAACGAGGAACAGCGGGGGCGCGCGGGGATCCTTGCGCTGCTCGCGGGAGGATCTGCAAGTGACCTGACCGGAGCCATTACCGCCCGAGAGGGCGCCGCCGGCCTCGCGCGGTCCCTCGACTGGCTGGGCGCTCGCAACTCCGAGGTCGTGGCCTGCCATCAGACCACCTGGGAAACCGATCCGTGGGCCCGGGGCGGCTACGCCGCGTTCGACTCGAGCTTCGACCCGTCGCTCCGCAGCTGGCTCGCCAGGCCGTTTGGTCGTCTGTTCTTCGCCGGCGAGCACACCAGCATCCAGTGGCAAGGCTACATGAACGGCGCCGTCGAAAGCGGCCGCCGGGCCGCCGCGGAAGTCGCCGCCACCCATCGCCTCGGCGTCAGCAGCTGATTTCACCCCTGCACGCCAACCCGCCGGACGCTCGCTGCTCCGGGTGCCTCCCAAGGAGGCTGACGCGGCGTGCAGGTTGAGACCGGCGACCTCGCTTCGCATGGAAAAGCACGCTGCAGTCGAACCAATTTTGCAGCGCGCTCTACAGCCCGTGGTGAAAGTCCGGCTGCATTCGGCCGGCGCGGCATCCCGGCTGGCTGCGTTGCTCCTCGCTCAAATATTCCCGATATTCTTGCTCGTCGCGCCTTGCCAAACGGGC
>JBGPJH010000009.1:0-23733 GCA_041485305.1 Vicinamibacteria bacterium
CCGAGCCTTGAAGAAATTGGCCGGCGCTTCGGGCTGTCTTCGCTCGCCACGGTGCACAAGCACCTGACCAATCTCCAGGAGAAAGGCTTCATCAAGCGCGCTTGGAACCGCAGCCGCTCGGTGGAAATGGTGCCGGCGCGGACGGGCGGCCGCGCCGTCGAGCTGCCGCTGCTGGGCTTTGTCGCCGCCGGCCTCCCGATCGAGGCGATCGCTTCGAGCGAAACAATTGCGGTTCCCGAGGATCTGGTAGGCAGACGGGACACCTATGTCCTCCGCGTGCGGGGCGACTCGATGATCGACGAGCAGATCCGCGATGGCGACTTCGTCGTCGTGGAAGATCGCAAGACGGCAGAGAACGGCGAAATGGTCATCGCGCTTCTCCGGGGGACGGACGTCACCCTCAAAAAGTTCTTCCGCGATCCGGGCGGCAAGGTTCGACTGCAGCCGGCAAACGCCGCGATGCAGTCGATCTTCGTCGATCCCGACCTGGTGCAGATTCAAGGGGTCGTGGTGGGGGTGATGAGAAAGTACTAACGACGGACGTATTACTATTGGGCATGTCCGATCAGCCCAAGCAGATCAATTTCACCATCGTCCCTGCCGACGACCCGGCGGGGGAGTCGTCCCCACGCACCTACGCGAACTTCTGCTCCATCGCGCACACCCCATTCGACTTCACGCTGACGTTCTGCGAGGTGATGCCCCTCTCGGAGAAGGAAATTCGTGAGGCGGAATCCGAGCACGTCGTACGCGCTCCGGTTCGCGTCAAGGTTGTCGTGCCCGTTCAGTTCGTGCCAAATCTCATTGGCGCGCTGCAGGAGCACTGGCGCGTGTTCTCGGAATCCTATAGCGGCGTCGGCTGGAACAAGGGCGCGGGGCCGATTCACTAGTGCCCGGTCTCGGCTGATCGGCCGAGACCGGCACTGGTCACGACCGACTGGGCAAGCGGCCTCGGGACGGGCTGGCGTGCCCGAGGCGGCGAGGGCTTCGTCCCGGGCAAGGACCACCGACGGTGAAAACGGCGACCGAAACACGGCAGATCCTCGCTTCGCTCGAGGCGCAACATCCAGACGCCGATACAGAGCTCCACTACCGCGACGCGTTTGAGCTGCTGGTGGCCACTATCCTCTCGGCGCAATCGACAGACCAGCGCGTCAACATGGTCACGCCAGCGCTGTTCGAACGGTTCCCGAATGCGCTGGCGCTCGCGGCTGCGACCCCTCGCGAACTCGAACGCGTGATCCACTCGACCGGATTTTTTCGCGCCAAGGCCAGGGCGCTCGTGGGGATGGCCCAGGGTCTGGTCCGCGAGCATCGGGCCGAAGTGCCCGCCGACATCGACGCGCTAACGGCCCTCCCCGGCGTCGGACGCAAGACCGCTAACGTCGTCCTCGGTCACGCCCTGGGTGTCCCCGGCCTTCCAGTCGACCGTCACGTCTTGCGCGTGTCCAATCGCATCGGCATCGCAGAATCGGACGACCCCGAAACCGTCGAGCAACATCTGTGTCGCATGCTGCCGGCGCAACGGTGGACACGCTCGTCCGATACGCTCATTCTTCATGGACGACGCATTTGCAGGCCGACCCCGTTGTGCGACCAGTGTGCCGTCCAGGACGATTGTGCCTACTTCCAGCGTGGCGGTACCGAAGAACGGAGCGCGCGTGCGAAAAGAACGAGGAAGCCTGTCCAGGCCGCACAGGTAAAAAGGGTCGGGCGGAGGTCCAGCCCGCGTCGGAAACGATGACGAGGCAGGAGTTCGAAGGACACGTCACTGAAGCGTTTTCGACGATCCCGAAACGCTTTCGGAGCGCGATGAAGAACATCGTAATCCTGATCGAGGACGAACCTTCGTCCCAGTTGCTCGCGGACATGGATGTCGAGCCGCCCGATACACTTTTCGGTTTGTATCAGGGGACGCCCCTCACGGAGCGATCCTGGGGCTACGGGAACACTCTTCCCGACAGCATCCTCCTCTTTCAGGGGCCCCACGAACGTGAGGCGGCAGATGACGACGACCTCGTCGCGTCGATTGGCGAAACGCTGATTCACGAGATCGGTCACTACTTCGGCCTGAGTGAGGAGCAGATCGAGGACATCGAGGAGCACTACTGGCGGGCCAGGGCCAGAGAAGATGACTAGCGCCCGGTGGGCCAGACCGGCGCGCAAACGCTTTGGTCAGCACTTCCTGGAACCGGTGTGGGTGAGGAAGGTTGTCCAGGCTATCGGCCCAGCTCCGGACGAGACGTTCGTCGAGATCGGTCCCGGCCGAGGCGCCCTGACGTTCCCGCTGGTTGCGGCCGGGGCCCGCGTTGTCGCGTTCGAAATCGATCGCGACCTGGCCTCCGAGCTCCAAAGCGTCGCCCCGCCGAAGCTACGCGTGGTGCAGGCTGACTTTCTCGACGTGACGGCCGACCGCATACGCGAAGCCCTGGCGGAAAGACCCGGGGTCAGCGTCGTCCGAATCGCCGGCAACCTGCCGTACAACGTGGCTTCGCCTGTTCTCCTCAAGCTGGCTGAACTCTACCGATCGGGCGTCCCCATCGAGGATGCGACGGTGATGCTGCAGCGCGGCGTCGCCGACCGGCTGCTGGCATCGCCTGGATCCCGGGACTACGGCGTGCTCACGGTGCTGGTTCGACGCCAGGCGGACGTCGAACGGCTGCTGCAGCTTCCAGCCGGGGCGTTTCGCCCCCGGCCCAAGGTGCAGTCCACTCTGGTGCGGCTGCGTTTTCACCCATCGAGCCCCGCGGTGCAGGACGCCGAAGTATTTACCGCCCTCACGCAGGCGATTTTCACGAGACGCCGAAAAACGCTGGCCAATGCGCTCCGTGCCTTCCCGCCCTCGACCGAGCTCTCGCCCGCCGCCGCGCTCGCGCGAGCGTCAATCGATCCGCGTCGCCGACCCGAGACGCTCGATCTCACCGAGCTGGCCCGGCTGGCCGACGTGTACGCGCCCGCGGAGGCATCCAAGGGCGCATAACGGACCGCGGCCGAGCTGTGCTATAGTTCCCGCTGCTATCTCGTTCATTCAGTGTGTGTTGTCCGCTGAAGCCGCGAACAGCACAGCAACGACATCCCGCCTCTTAACTCTTCAGGCGCACCCAGCTGCCTGACCGAGCCGCCTCAGGCGGCTCCCGTCTCAGTCCACCTCCTGCCAAGGAGGGTGCCTGAGCCGGCCAAGACCCACGGTTCACGAATGCTTGAAGTCGTTCCGCTCGGCGGACTCGGGGAGTTCGGCATGAACATGCTGGCACTCACCTGGGGAGAGACCACGATTGTCGTCGACGCCGGCGTGATGTTCCCAGACCCGGATCTGCTGGGAGTCGACCGGATTATTCCCGACCTGACGTACCTGCAGCAGAAGGGTGGTGCGGCGGCGCTGATCCTGACGCACGGCCACGAGGACCACATCGGCGGCGTTCCCCACGTCGTGCCGCTGGTTCGCGGACCAGTCTACGGGACGCCTCTGACGCTCGCGCTGGTCGAGCCGAAGCTGCGCGAGCATGGCCTCGACGGCACGGTGCTACACGCGGTTCGGCCACGCGACCGCGTCACGGTCGGTCCGTTCTCGGTCGAGTTTATTCGCGTCACCCACAGCATGCCCGACTGTGTGGCGCTGGCGATCGCGACGCCGGTCGGCGTCATCGTGCACACCGGCGATTTCAAAATTGATCAGACACCCATCGACGGGGAGCACTTCGACGTTCACCGGTTCGCGCGGCTTGGCGAGGAAGGTGTCCTGGCGCTGTTCGGCGACAGCACGAACATCGACCGCCGCGGGTTCACCGGCTCGGAGACGGAAGTCGTCGAGGCCTTCGAGGAACTGTTCGCGAGTGCGACCGGCCGACTGATTGTGGCGGCGTTTGCCTCGAGCATCTACCGGATGCAGATCCTGGTGGATCTTGCGGTGCAGTTCGACCGCAAGGTGGCGTTTGTCGGTCGGGGCATGATCGAAAACTCCCAGACCGCGCAGCGGCTGGGGTATCTGCGCATCCCGGGGGGTGTGCAGATTCGGGATTCCGAGGTGCCGAACTACCCCGCACAGGACGTGTTGTGCCTCACGACCGGCTCTCAAGGCGAGCCGCTGTCGGCGCTCTCCCGCATCGCGATCGACGGCCACCGGCACGTGAAGCTGAGCCCCGACGACACCGTGGTGCTGTCCGCGCGGGCGATTCCCGGCAACGAAAGATCGATCGGTCGCCTGCTCAATCACGTCGCGCGCCGCGGCTGCACCATCATGCACGAAGGGATCAAGCACGTGCATGTGTCGGGACATGGCAGCGAGGAGGAACTCAAGCTGATGTTGTCGCTCGTGCGACCGCGGTATTTCGTGCCGATCCACGGCGAATACCGCCAGCTGTCGCAGCACGCCCGCATCGCGGGCCGTGTCTTCGCCGGTCGCGATCCCAAGCCAGAGGTTCTGCTCGCCGAAGACGGCGACATCATCGTGATGGACGCCGCGGGCGCGCGTCTGGCGGGCAAGGCGCCGGTCGGACGGGTGCTCATCGACGGCACACGCACTGGCGAGATCGGCGACGAGGTGTTGCGCGATCGCCGCCACCTCGCCGAAGACGGCCTGGTGGTGCCCGTGGTAGCGATCAACAAGCAGACCGGCGCGCTCGAAGGCGTGCCCGAGATCATCACCCGCGGCTTCGTCATGGAAAACAGCGAGGAACTATTGGCCGACGGCGCGCGCATCCTCAGCGAAGTCTTCGAGCAGTCGAGCATCGAGGAGCGCACCGATCAGGGTGTGATCAAGGAAAAGCTTCGGGGCGAGTTGCGGCGCTTTTTCCGCAAACGCTCGGGCCGGCGGCCGCTCGTGCTGCCCGTGATCATGGAGATCTGACACGTGAGGGGATCGGCCGTTTCACGCCGGCTCAGCGAATTCGTCGGCGTCGCGCTGTTCGCCGCCGCACTCATCTGGATTGTCGCGCTCGCCAGCTACGAGCCGAACGACCCGGTGTGGTTCTTCAGCACGGGCCTCAACCTCGCGCCAGCGAATTTTGCCGGCCGGGTCGGCGCGTTCCTCGCCGAACTGTCGTTTCAAATCGTCGGCTATGCGGCGTACGTGATCCCCGCGTTTCTGGTCGTGATCGGCTGGCACTACTTCTGGTGTCGATCCATCCAGGCCGCCGGCACCAAGATCACCGGGGCGCTCCTCATCCTTGGCTGCATCAGCGCGTTTCTCAGCCTGGTGTTCGAGACGCTGGACCTGTCGGGTCGAGCGTTCCGTGCCGGAGGCTACGCGGGCGAATGGCTGGCGGCGGCCCTGGCCGAATACCTGAATCGTACGGGCTCGATCATCGTCATCCTGACCATCATGTTCCTGTCCGTGATTCTCTCGACGCAGTTCTCGCTCGGGCGGCTGTTCGGCGCGTTGTTTCATGCCGTGACCGCGAACGTGGCGGGGGCCTGGGGCTCGTTTCGCGAGTGGCGCGAGGAGCGCCGGCGCGAAAAGCAGCGGCGCGAGGTCGTCGCTAAACACACGAAGAAAGCAGGGGCGGCACCGGACGTCAACGTCGGTGGCGCCGATGCGGGCAGCATCGCCGGACCGTCCCGGGTCGTACGGAAGCGCGACGCGGACGAAGGGCAGGTGCCCCTTCCGGTCACCGGCAGCGCCAGGCCGGCGGCGGCGGCCAAACCGCCCAAGGTCAGCCTGCCCGCGCCCCCGCTCCCGCTCGCCGACCCAGAGCCGGGAACGAAAGCGCCGGCAGAACGCCGAAAGGGCGAGCACGCCCTGCCCCCGCTGGCCTTGCTCGACGCGCCGAAAACCGAGCGCAAGATCGACGAGCGGGAACTGATGGACGGCGCCCGGCTACTCGAAGAGAAGTGCCGGGAGTTCGCGGTGGAAGGATCCGTCGTTCAGATTCATCCCGGGCCGGTCGTCACGACCTACGAGTTCAAGCCGGACGCCGGCGTGAAATACTCGAAAATCACGAGCCTCGCCGACGATCTGTGCCTGGCGATGCGCGCCGAATCGGTGCTCATCGACCGCATCCCCGGCAAATCGACTGTCGGCATTCAGATTCCCAACCACGCCCGTGAGCAGATTTCCCTGCGCGAGCTCCTCGAATCGGAGGTGTACCGGCGATCGACGTCCAAGCTGACACTGGCCCTTGGCAAGACGATTCACGGGGAACCCTATGTCACCGATCTCGCGACCATGCCCCATCTGTTGATCGCAGGGTCGACGGGCACGGGCAAGTCGGTGGGTATCAACGCGATGCTTACGAGCATCCTGTATCGCGCCACACCCGACGACGTGCGACTGATCATGATCGATCCCAAGCGGCTCGAGCTCGGGATGTACGAAGACATCCCCCATCTTTTGACACCGGTCGTCGTCGACCCCAAGCAGGCGGCCAACGCCCTTCGGTGGGCCGTTCGCGAAATGGAGGAGCGCTACAAGACTCTCGCGGCCGAGGGCGTGCGGAATATCGACCAGTACAATCGCAACGTCAACCAGGCAATAGCAGAAAAGCGCACGCCCCCCAGAGGCGAGCAGCCCAAACCTTTGCCCTTCATCGTCGTGCTGATCGACGAGCTGGCCGATCTGATGATGGTCGCGAGCGCCGAGGTCGAGCTGTCGATTGCGAGACTCGCCCAGATGGCTCGGGCTGTGGGTATCCATCTGATTCTGGCGACACAGCGGCCGTCGGTGGATGTCATCACCGGCCTCATTAAAGCGAATCTCCCGTCTCGCATCTCGTTCCGGGTGTCCTCGAAGATTGACTCGCGAACCATTCTGGACGGCAACGGTGCCGAGCAGCTCCTCGGCAAGGGCGACATGCTGTTTCTACCGCCCGCGTCGTCTCGGTTCATCCGTCTGCATGGCCCGTACATCTCGGAACAGGAAAGCGCGCGCCTGGCGAGCTTTCTGCGTAAACAAGGCAAGCCCACATACGACGAGACCATCACCGTGGAAGAGAAAGGCACAGTCGACGGGATCGACCTGGAGAAGGACGACCTCTACGACGAAGCCGCCCGAATCGTCGTCCAGAGCGGGCAAGCCTCCATTTCGTACCTCCAACGGCGACTGCGGATCGGGTTCAGCCGCGCGGCACGACTCGTTGACGTGATGGAACTGGAGGGCCTCGTATCGCCCGCTGCGGGCGGCAAACCGCGCGAGGTCCTAGTGGACAAGGCCTACTTCGACGAGGTAGACGCTCAACTCCGATGACTTCCACACTTTCCACCTGCGTGTTCGTTCTGGTCTTGGCCATGACACCCACGGCGGGCGTCCTGCGCGCGCAGACACCCGCCGCGCCCGTTCCCCCAGTCGAAAGGCTCTACGCAGATGCCGCGGCCGAGGAAAGGGCAGTCAAAACGGCGCTCGCCGCCCCGGACGCCGCAGCCACAGTCCTGAAGGCTGTCCGAACGGTCGTCGCCGACTTCGAGAACGTCGCTCGTCGCTACCCTTCGAGCGGCTACAGCGACGATGCGTTGTGGCGCGCAGCGCGCATGTCGATCAGCGCGTTCGACAAGTTCGGAGATGTGTTGGACCGGAAAGCCGCGATCCGCCTACTCCAGGACTTGGCGATCCGGTATCCGACCAGCAAGCTGGCGAGGCAGGTTCCGCAGCAGCTGGCCGCGCTGGAAGAACGTGCTGCGGGGCCTTCACCCGTTTCGGATGCTCTGGATGGTCCGCGCCGCGAACAGGCTCCCGCGAGTCAGGTCGCGGCGGCGGCGCCCGCCGCCGCCCAGCTCGCAACCATCAAAGGAATCCGCCGTATCCCGCTACCGGATGCGGTGCGCGTGATCATCGAGCTCGACGCCGAAGTGACGTTTCACGATGAGCGGATCGGCGACCCTCCGCGCGTGTTCGTCGATCTCCCGTCCACCCGCACCGATGCCACGCTCCTCGACAAGACCATCCACTTCGACGGCAGTGACAACGACATCGTCAGGCAAATCCGGATTGGGAGGCATCCCGGCAAGATCACACGGGTGGTCCTGGACGCGGGCGGGGTCTCCAGTTACAGCGTCTACCCGCTGTACAGCCCATATCGCCTCGTGATCGACTGCCTTCGCGACCTGACAGCGAGGCGCAACCTGCAGCCATCCCGGGAAGGACCGCCGGTCTCAGCACGTGGGGCGCCAGCGACATCGTCCCCCAGTCTGGCCGCTGTTAGCGTCACTCCCCTCGCGCCCCCCAATCTTCGCGCTCGCGACACTGCTGCAGGCTGGACCCCCTTGCTTCCGGCCGTGACTACCGGCGGGGCGGCGCTGTTGGCCGAAGCGCTGGCGTCGCCGCCCGAAGCCCCGCCTGCTGCCGATGCGCCGGCGATCCCGCCGGCACCCTCCGCGCCTGCCTCGCTCGATGCCGCGTCCCGAAACCTGGCTGGCGGCTTGTCGCTCGCTCGGCAGCTCGGTCTCGGCGTCTCGCGCATCGTCATCGACCCCGGGCATGGCGGCCACGATCCCGGCGCCAAAAGCAGCGGTGTCACCGAAGCGGATCTCGTGCTCGAAGTCGCCCTCCGTCTCGAGACGCTGCTGTCTCAAGTCCCAGGAACCGAGGTCGTCCTGACGCGGCGGAGCGATGAGTACGTCGCGCTTCAAGAGCGGACGGCGATTGCGAACCGAGAGACGGCCGACCTGTTCTTATCCATCCACGCCAACGCCAACAGCAACGTCCACGTGAACGGCATCGAGACGTATTTCCTGAACTTTGCGACCAACCTCAGCGCGGCGGCCGTTGCCGCCCGAGAGAACGCGGCCTCAGGTCAAGCGATGGGCGCCCTTCCGGACGTCGTCAAGGCCATTGCGCTCCATAACAAGCTTGATGAATCTCGCGATTTCGCCACGTTCGTCCAGCGGGCGATGATGAACCGGCTGCGAGGGGCCAATAAGACCGTGAAGGATCTCGGCGTGAAGCAAGCGCCGTTTGTCGTGCTCATCGGCGCCGCGATGCCCAGCGTGCTGACGGAGATTTCTTTCGTGACGAACCCGCAAGAGGCGAGGCTGCTGAAACGAACCGCGTACCGCCAGCGGATTGCGGAAGCCCTATTCGACGCGATCCGCAAGTACCAGACCTCGCTCAAACACGGGGCGACAGCCGCCCAATAGCGGGGGCTTGAATTTAAGCCGAGCGCCTGCGGAGCCAGAACATCAGGCCGCCGAGGAGTACCCCGAGGACGAGGGCCCCGACCACGAGCGCGCCGGTGATGCCCAGTGCCCCAAGAAGCACATCGGCAAGCCCGGTTGGATCGCCGGGCGGCTCGATGATCTTGACGATAATGGGTGAACTCGGCTGAAACACCACGTTCGCGTCTATTTCCAAGAATTAGCGGCAAGGGCCAGCTCTGCAAGTGTACGAACTGCCACGCCGCTTGGCCCTTTCGGGAGATAGGGACGCGCCTCGTCAGACCACGCCGTCCCGGCGATGTCCAGGTGCGCCCAGGGCAACCCGCCGCTGAATTCTTTGAGGAACAGCGCTGCAGTAATCGAACCGGCTGGCCGTCCACCCGTGTTCGTCATGTCGGCGATATCACTCTTGAGCTGATCGCGATACTCGTCGAACAGCGGAAGCGGCCACACGCGGTCTCCCGCGCGGGCGGCCGCGCGACCAACCTGATCGACCCAGGAATCCGGTGTCCCGAAAAGGCCGGTCGTGATTTTTCCCAGCGCAACGACAACCGAACCCGTCAGCGTGGCAACGTCCACCAAGTGGGTCGCCCCAAGCTTGCGGACGTACCAAAGGCCGTCGCCAAGGATCAGGCGCCCTTCGGCGTCGGTGTTGATGACCTCCACGGTCTTGCCTTCCGCGCTCCGCAGGATATCGCCCGGCTTGATGGCGCGTCCACCGGGCATGTTCTCGGTCGCGGGAACGACGCCCACGACCCGAATGGGCGCACCGAGCTTGGCCACAGCGCGCATCGCGCACACGACCGCCGCGCCGCCGGCCATGTCGTCCTTCATGCGCTCCATCCCCTCCGCGGGCTTGATGGAAATACCTCCGGTGTCGAACGTGATGCCCTTTCCGACCAGTCCCAGCACGGGGCCAACCGGCGCGTCGAGCGGGGTGTGCCGCAAGACCACGACCCGCGGGGGCTCGCTGCTGCCGCGAGCCACGCCGAGCAACAGCCCCATCCCCAGCGCCTCAATCTGCCGCTCGTCGAGGATCTCCACGGACGCTCCGCCCTCACTGGCGAGGTGCGCGGCCCGGGTCGAAAACTCGCGCGGGGTCAGCATATTCCCCGGCTCATTGGCCAGGTCCCGTGCCAGGTTGGTGCACTCACCGAGCAACCGACCCCGCGCCAGAGCCATGTCGAGCCGGGCAGGGCTGTCGGGAGAGAGGTCGGAGACCTCGGGCAAAACGACTGTCAGGTGGGGCGCGGGCCCCAGCGCCGCCTCGCCGGTCTTGTAGGTGGCCGCATTGAACTCCGCCAGCGTCAGACCTTCAGCCACGGCCTGGAGAAACCCTGCGACGTCGACGTCGCCCGACGCGTCGGCCACACCTGGACGCAGCACATATCCCAGACGCTCGATACGGCGTTGGCGGACGGCCAAGGCGGCGGCCGTCGCAATCCGACGCGCCTCGCTGGTCCGAAATCCCTGCGCTGGCCCGGCGCCAATGAGTGCCACCCGCTTCGCCTTCCAGCTCGGATCGATGACGGAGGTCAGGAACAGGTCGAACGATCGAGCTCCGAATTCCTTCGAGGCGAGGGACCGGACCACCTCACCGCCAGTTGCCCGATCCAAACCAGCGAACGTGTCGGGCGCTTCCCCCTCGAACCAGGGCACGACGAGCAGGTCGACATCGGCTGCTGAAAGCGGACCCGAGAACAAGGCAATCGAAGCGTTGTTTGCGGCTGAGCACATCAAACTATTATCCATGAACCAGGGTTGCTGCGCCCGTTGGTGCTCGCTACAATGCGTGCTCGGGGCTGCTTTTTCCCACGGACTGAAATGCGATGAACACTCTCACCCGCCTGCTGTCGACGGCCGCTACGTGTCTTGCGCTGGCGGGTTCGTCAACCGTCTCTCTTGCGAGCCAGAAGGGCGACGGCAAGGACGCCGCGAAGGAACAAGAGGTGAAGCGCCCCAAGCTCACACTGCGCGCTCAGCCGACTATCTCCATTTCTCCGGCGCGGGTCGCACTGACGGCAGAACTGGTCGGCGGCCCTGACGACTTCGAGGAGTACTACTGTCCTACCGTTGAATGGGAATGGGGCGACGACACCCGCTCGGAATCGACAACGGACTGCGAGCCTTACCAGACGGGAAAGAGCCAGATCAAGCGGCGTTTCACGGTCGAACACGTGTTCCGCCGGCCCGGGGCGTTCAAGGTCTACTTCCACCTGAAGCGCAAGGGCAAAATACTGGCCTCGATTGCAACCACGGTTCAAGTGCAGTCGGGCGGGCTCGCCTGACCATTCGTCTCTCTGAAATCCTCGCGCAAGAGCTGTCAGCTGACCGCTGAAGGCTCACGCCGACAGGACAAAGACTTCACGCCGTAATTGCGAAACGGACTACTAAGCTTAGGGCGCCGCCAAGAGCGGCAGTTCCTCGACGTCCTGCCCATCGATCCTGTACGCGCGGGCCTCGGCCTGTTCGTTCTGCAGGCTGACGATCAGGTGCACGCAGTCGGAGTAGCTCGCCTCCGCGAGGTCGCTCGGAGAGGGGCGCGCCTCGGTTCGCGGATGAGAATGGTAGAAGCCAATGACCTCGAGCCCTCGGGCGCGGGCTCTGCGACGCGCTTCGATGTGATCCTTCGGGTCGATGAGGAAGCGATTCGGATCCTCGTCGAGATTCCCCGCCGGGACCGATTCGAACACCAGATCGTCTCGACCGATGAGCAGGCCGCAGCACTCGGCCGGCTCTGCTTCGCGGGCGTGCGCGACGACCGCCTGCAACACGCGTCTGGGTAGCGTCACAAGGCTTCAACAGCCATGGCAATGCCCATACCACCACCAATGCAGAGCGAGGCCACGCCGTAGCGAAGCGTTCTCGCCCTGAGGGCATGGACGAGCGTCGTCAGGACACGGGCGCCGCTGGCACCAATGGGATGCCCAAGTGCAATGGCGCCGCCGTTCACATTGACCCTGGAGGGATCGAGTTTCAGCTCGCGCACAACCGCCAGTGACTGCGCGGCAAACGCCTCGTTCAGCTCGAACAGGTCGATATCGGCCAGCGTGAGGCCCGCACGATCGAGGACGCTGCGGACGGCGGCCACCGGGCCCATGCCCATGATCTTTGGGTCGACCCCGGTCGAGGCGTAGGCCAAAACCCGTGCGAGCGGAGGCGTCCCGACGCGTCGGGCTTTGTCGGGGGTTGCGACCACCAGCGCGGCCGCCCCATCGTTGATCCCTGATGCATTGCCGGCAGTCACCGTTCCGTCCTTCGCGAACGCGGGCTTCAACTGAGCCAGCTTGTCAACGGTTGTTCCGGGGCGGGGGTACTCGTCAGTGTCGATTCGGACCGGAGCCCCCTTCCTTTGTGGAACGTCGACGGGAACGATTTCAACGCCGAACCGTCCGTTGCTCATGGCAGCCACGGCCCGCTGTTGACTCTGGGCGGCGAAGGTGTCCTGATCGAACCGGGAGATGGCGTAACGCGTGGCGACCTCCTCCGCAGTGATGCCCATGTGGCACGCATGGATCGCGCAGGTCAGGCCCTCGCCAACGAGTGAATCGATGGCCTCGGCGTTTCCCATCCGGTAACCCCAGCGCGCGCCTTTCAACAGGTAAGGGGCGTTCGACATGGACTCGGTTCCGCCGGCAACGACCGCGTCCACGTAGCCCATGCCAAGCGCCTCGACCGCATGCACCACCGCCTGGAGCCCCGAGCCGCAGACGCGATTGACGGTTTCAGCCGGCACCTCGATGGGCACGCCCGCCCGGATCGCCGCCTGGCGCGCCACGTTCATGCCTGCGCCAGCCTGCAGCACGCATCCGAGCACGACGTCGCCGACTTCGGCAGGCGCGACGCCGGCCCGCGAAAGGGCCTCTCGGACGACGACTGCACCCAGATCCGCGGCGGACAGGTCTTTGAGGACGCCGCCGAACGATCCGATCGGCGTCCTGCATGCGCTGAGAATAACCGCTTCCAAGTCTTTCTTCATGTTCCTCAACCGCGCCGATCCCCGCCGTCGCGCCTCTGAGACCTCGGACGCGTCGCGGGGACCGAACTGACTTCATTCGAAGGTGCCGACATGTTCGGGGATGATCAAGTCGGCGCCGGTTGCCGCCCTGACGGCATCCAGCGTCGAGCCCGCCGCAACCTCGCGAAGCACCAGGCCCTCGGCGGTCACCTCCATCACGGCCATCTCGGTGACGATCAGATTGACGACCTTCAGGCCGGTCAGCGGCAAGGTGCACGTCTTGAGAATCTTATGGGCGCCGTCCCTGGTCGTGTGCTCCATAGCCACGATGACCCTCTTTGCGCCGGCGACCAAGTCCATCGCGCCGCCCATGCCCTTCACCATCTTGCCGGGAATCGTCCAGTTGGCCAGATTCCCTTGCTGGTCCACCTGCAGTGCGCCGAGCACTGTGAGGTCGATGTGCCCTCCGCGCACCATGGCGAACGAATCGGCGCTGCTGAAGTACGAGCTGCCCGGCAGCTCCGTCACGGTTTCCTTGCCGGCATTAATGAGATCCGGGTCGACCTCGGCTTCGGTCGGATAGGGCCCGACGCCCAGCATGCCGTTCTCGGAGTGCAGAACGATGTCGACTCCGGGCGGCACGTGACTGGCGACAAGAGTCGGCATACCGATGCCGAGGTTCACGTAGTCGCCGTCTTTCAGCTCGCGGGCCACGCGCTTGACGATGCGCTCTCTCACGTCCATGTGTTTCAGATCCTGATCGTTCTCTTCTCGATGCGCTTCTCGTACGCCGCGCCCTGGAGAATATGCGTTACGAAAATCCCCGGCGTCACGACGTGGTCCGGATCGATCTCACCGGGCTCGACCAGACGCTCCACTTCAGCAATAGTGATACGCGCTGCCGTCGCCATGACGGGGTTGAAGTTCCGTGCCGTCCGCCGATAGACCAGGTTGCCGACGCGGTCTCCTTTCCAGGCGCGCACGAACGCGAAGTCCGCGCGCAAGGGAGGCTCGAGCACGTACGGCCGCCCCTCGATCACGCGTGTCTCTTTCCCTTCGGCGACGACGGTTCCGTACGCGGTCGGCGTGAAGAAGCCGCCGATACCGGCCCCCCCGGCGCGAATACGCTCTGCAAACGTGCCCTGGGGGACGAGCTCCACCTCGATCTCGCCTCTCAGAAACTGCCGCTCGAATTCCTTGTTCTCCCCAACGTAGGTTGCGATCATCTTTCGCACCTGCCGGCTTTTCAGCAGGATACCAATCCCATAATCATCGACGCCCGGGTTGTTGCTGATGAGGGTTAGGTTGCGCGTGCCTCTCTCGTGAAGAGCCGTGATGAGATTCTCGGGGATGCCACAGAGGCCGAAGCCGCCCATCAGGATCGATGCCCCGTCGGGTACGAGCGCGATAGCAGCTTCGGGGCCTGGCAGCACTTTGTTCATGGCGACAGATTATATGGGCGGTCGAGCGCCGTTCCAGCCTCTGAAAATGCTTAGTGTCCCGTCCCCGTGATTCGTGACCATAACTCCCGGGCGGGGCATCCCGCCTGGCGGCGTTGCGCCTCGCTCAAATACTCCCGGTATTCTCACTCGTCGCGCCTTGCCAGCCGGGCGCCGCGCTCCGGGATTTACGCCACGAATCACGGGGACGGGACACTAGCCGGTGAGCTTCCGCCGCCAGCCCTCGGCCGAGCGGAATACGTCGGCCAAGCGATCGCCGATTTGAAGCTCCCCGCGAACGTCCTGTAAGACGGCGATCAGCGCGTCGAGGGCCGGGCCAATCTCGTCGGCATTCGTCGCGGCGATGTCTTGCCAGATCTCCGCCGGGCTCGCCGCCAGACGCGTGGTGTCGACCAGACCGCGCCCGGCGAAGGCGAGCCCCGTCTCACCCGCTCCCTCGCCAACGACCTGCATCAACGCACTGGCCGTCAGCTGCGGCAGGTGACTCACGAAGGCGAGCAGCCTGTCGTGGGTCGCTACGTCCACCACCTGCGGCACGGCCCCAAGTGCGTTCGCAAACGCCATGAGCCGATCGACAGCCTCGCCCGACGCCTCCGTTGCTGGCGTGAACAACCACGGTCGTCCCTTGAACAGGTCCGGACGGGCGTGTTCGAGACCGCTCGCGGCCGCGCCTCCAAGCGGGTGGCCACCCACGAAGGTCAAGCGCGGCGGCAGGAGTCTCGCCGCAGCCACCATCTGGCGCTTCGTGCTCCCGGTATCGGTGATCACCGCGGGCTGGCGGACGTACTCCTCGAGCTCGGCCAGCCGCGCGAGATTCTGGCGCACCGGAGCCGACAAGATCACGAGATCGACTTCCGCCAGGACGACCATATCGTCCGCCGCAACATCGATCGCGTGCAGCCGCATCGCCGTCTCGAGGACATCTTTGTTGTCCACGGCGACCACGAGCGAGGTCGGCCAGATCTGCCGAGCCGCGAGCGCAATCGACCCGCCAATCAGGCCGAGACCCACAATCCCGATGCGCGAAAAGACAGGCGTGGCCCCGTTCGCCGGACGCCCGGGTTGAATGACTGGAAGCTGCATGAGGCAGATGATGAGGACTGGCTCAGCTACCCCAGCCGCGTCGGGTGGCCGGCTCCAGACAGATACTCCGGCCGATCGCCGGCGCGATGATGCGCAGCTCGGCCATCAGTCGATCGAACTGCGCCGGGTACATCGACTGCGCCCCGTCGCTCAGCGCGCGGTCGGGGTCGCAGTGCACCTCGATGATCAGCCCGTCGGCGCCGGCCGCGACGGCCGCTCGCGCCATCGGCGCCACCATGTCCCTGCGCCCGGCTCCGTGACTGGGGTCGCCCACGATAGGCAGGTGACTCAGTTTTTTGACGACCGGGATCGCCGAGAGGTCGAACGTGTTGCGCGTGGCGGTCTCGAAGGTGCGAATGCCGCGCTCGCACAACACGACATCGGCGTTGCCGCCGCTCAGCACGTACTCGGCCGAGAGCAGCAGCTCTTCGATGGTGGCCGAGATGCCGCGCTTAAGGAGCACAGGCTTCCGCGCGTGGCCCAGCTCCCGCAGGAGCGTATAGTTCTGCATGTTTCGGGCACCCACCTGGAACATATCGCAGTACTTATCAATCAGATCGATCTGGCTGACGTCCATCACTTCCGACACGACCGGCATACTCTCGGCCTTGGCCGCATCGCGCAACAGCCGCAGGCCTTCTTCGCCCAGACCCTGGAAGCTGTACGGCGAACTGCGAGGCTTGAACGCCCCGCCGCGCAGAATCTTCGCACCGGCGCGCTTGACCGCGGCCGCGGTCTTTCGCACCTGCTCTTCGGTCTCGGCCGAGCACGGACCCGCCATCACGATGACCTCGTCGCCCCCGATCCGCACGTCGCCCACCGTCACGACGGTGCCTTCTGGACTGAAGGTGCGACTCGCCAACTTATAGGGCTCCGAAATCCGCAGGACCTCGTGCACGCCTTCGAGCATCTCAAGCAGGCCGGAATCCGGACGACCCTGCCCCACCGCGCCGAGGACGGTCCTCGTCACGCCGGTCGACCGGTGCACGTCCATGCCCATCTCCACCAGTCGCGCAACGACGTGCTCGATCTGCGCTTCGGTGGCCCGTTCCTCCATCACTACAACCATGGCTTCTGCCGCCTCTCTTTTCATTAACCCGCGGGGTTTCTCTCGCCGACCGTCAACCCTTCACGGTGCCGCCGTCCATTTCATTGTGCACAACGCGGCGCTCGAGGCGCCGCGCCTCGTCGATGATTCGCTCGAATAGCCGACCGATCGCCTCCGGCCCGAGCGGTCCTTCACACGCGACCTCCCGGACGTGGGTGAGCACTTCCTTCTCCCGATCCGGCTGATAGACCTCGACCCCCAGGTCCTTCTTCAGCCGGCCGATCTCGCAGACACAGCGTGCCCGCTCGTTGAGCAAACGCACCAGCACTTCGTCGACCCGATCGATGTCCAGTCTCAGTTCGTCGAGCGTCATGATCTTATGCCCGCGGCGCCACGCACGCGCTTCGCAGCTCGCGCACGTAGCCCTCGACCCGTTCGATGAGCTGAGGCGACCCACTCGCCTCCGCAACCAGGGACACGAGCGCGCTGCCCACTACCGCCGCATCGGCGTAAGCACCAACCTCGACGACATGCTCTGGCCGCGAGATGCCGAACCCTAGCGCGACGGGCATGTCTGTGAACGCTCGAATCCGCCGGACCAGCGTTTCGGCTCCCGGCGCAACGCGGGCCCGGGCTCCGGTCACGCCCAGCCTCGAGATGCCGTACAGAAACCCGCGGCCCAATTCCGCAGCTTGTCGAATTCGCGCGTCGGTCGTGGTCGGGCTCAACAGGAATATCGTATCCAGACCCGCGGCAGCAAGCTCTCCCCTGAACTCGCTGGCCTCCTCGATCGGGAGATCAATAGCCAGGACCCCGTTCACACCGACCGCTGCGGCCCGCCGGGCGAAGGCCTGGAGTCCCATCCGCAGCAACGGGTTCGCATAGCTGAACACCACAATAGGCGCCGAAATGTCTCCCCGCACCTGCTCGATGAGCGACAACGCCGCGCGGAGGCTGCCGCCCTTCGCCAACGCGCGCTCGGTAGCCCGCTGAATCACCGGGCCATCGGCAAGCGGATCGGAGAAGGGCACGCCCACTTCGAGCACGTCGGCACCGGCCCGGTCGAGCGCTTTCAAAATCTCCCCCGATCGCGGCAGGTCGGGATCGCCTGCTGTCGTGTAGGTGACCAGACCCGGACGACCTTCCTGGCGCAGCCGCGAGAACGTCTCGCTGATAGTCATGACACGCTAAGCGCGCGCACCGCTACCCCCGCCTCCCGGTCGCTCGGACGACATCAGCCCCTCGCTCCTGGCGCGCGGTCGTTCAGGTGCTTTTGCATGGTGTGAACGTCCTTGTCTCCTCGCCCGGACAGGTTGACCAACAAGACTCCCGACCCTCCAAGCTCGCGCGCGATCGTTTGCGCGTACGCGATGGCATGTGCGGATTCCAGCGCCGGCAGGATGCCTTCGAGCCGCGCCAGTGTCTGGAAGGCCGCGAGCGCGTCGGCGTCTGTCGCCCAGGTATACTCTGCCCGTCCGATGGCGCGCAGCCATGCGTGTTCGGGTCCGACGGCCGCGTAGTCCAGACCGGCCGACACGGAATGTGTGCGCTCGATGTTGCCGTCCTCATCCTGAAGGATCATCGTGCGTGTTCCCTGCAGCACGCCGGTGCTCCCGCCCGCAAATCGGGCTGCGTGCCGGCCGGCCGTGATCTGCTCTCCCCCAGCCTCCACGCCGATCAGTCTGACGCCTCGATCCTCGATGAACGCGTCGAATATCCCCAGCGCATTGCTGCCGCCGCCCACGCACGCGACGATGGCGTCGGGAAGTCGGCCCGCGAGCTCGAGTATCTGCTCGCGCGCCTCTCGGCCGATCACCGACTGAAACTCCCGAACCATGAGCGGGTAGGGATGCGGTCCAAGCACCGATCCCAGCAGGTAGTAGGTATCGCCGACATGGGTGACCCAGTCGCGCATGGCTTCGTTGATAGCGTCCTTCAAGGTGCGACTCCCGGCGTCGACGCTGAGGACTTCTGCGCCGAGGAGCCGCATCCGGAACACGTTTAACGCCTGGCGCTCCATGTCGTCGGTGCCCATGTAGACGTGGCACTCGAGCCCCAGCAGCGCACACGCCGTCGCGGTGGCCACGCCGTGCTGCCCCGCACCTGTTTCTGCAACAATCCGTCGCTTGCCCATGCGCACGGCCAGGAGGGCCTGACCGAGCGCGTTGTTGATCTTGTGAGCGCCGGTATGCGTCAAGTCTTCGCGTTTCAAAAAGATTCGCGCCCCACCGGCCACCCGCGCCAGACGCCGCGCTTCGAAAACCGGCGTCGGCCGCCCCGCGTAGTGCTTCAGCAGCCGGTCGAGCTCGTCGAGAAACCCCGGGTCCTCCCGGGCCGCAAAGTACGCGCGCTCGAGTTCCTCGACCGGCTCGACGAGCGTCTCTGGGACGTACCGCCCCCCAAACTCCCCGAAATATCCCCGCGCATCGGGATCGCGCCGTAAGCTCCGACTCATGACTGCAGCGCCTTGAACAGATCGGCGAGCCGATCGGGGTCCTTGATGCCAGGGGAGACCTCGACCCCGGAGGACACATCAACGCCAAACGGCCGGACCGCCGCAATCGCATCAGCGACGTTCTCCGGCGTCAGTCCGCCCGCAAGTAGAATCCGTCGCTTCCTGGCGACCGCGGCGGCGGCCGACCAGTCCGCTTTCGAACCGGTCCCGCCCCGCCTGATCGGGTCGTGCGCGTCGACCAGCAGGGTGACGCGTGCCGGCCAGCGCTCGACCGATTCATCCTGCAGGCCAATCGCCTTGATCACCGGTCGTCTGACCGCGCAAGCGTAGGACGCGTCTTCGTCGCCGTGCAGCTGCACAGCGCTCAGCTGTGCGAGGCTCGCGACATGGTTCACGTAACCCACGGGCTGATTGACGAACACACCAACGGACGCCACAAACGGCGGCAGGGCGGCCACAATCGCCCGCGCGCGGAACGGGTCGATGAACCGCGGGCTGTCCGGCCAGAAAACCAGGCCAATCGCCTCGGCCCCCTGTTCGACGGCCGCCAGGGCATCTTCGACGCGCGTGATTCCGCAGATCTTGACCAGCACGGCGCTCCTATCCACCCGTGGCACCCGTAGCGAGCGCCGTCTCATCGAGCAGGTTTCGCAGCGCCACGCCCGGCTCGGGTTCTGCCATGAACCGTTCGCCAATCAGGAACGCGCGGTACCCAAGCGCGCTCAGCCGTCTGAGGTCGTCCGCGGTCTTCAACCCGCTCTCGCTAACGGCCACAACCTCTGGCGGCAGCCGCGACGCGATCGTCTCGGAGGCGCTTACGTCGACGGCAAGCGTACGAAGGTTCCGGTTGTTCACCCCGATGATTCGCGCGCCAGCATCGAGGGCCACGGCCAACTCCTCTAGGGTATGCACTTCCACCAGCAAATCGAGTCCGAGTAACCGCGCGCGTTCGGCCATGGTCCGGAGCTCCCGGGGCGTCAGCGCGGCAACGATCAGCAGAACGGCATCGGCTCCTGCGGCCCGTGCTTCGAGCAACTGGTACTCGCACACGATGAAGTCTTTCCGGGGCAGGGGTGTGGAGACCGCGTCGCGCACGGCCCGAAGGTGATCGAGCGCGCCGTCGAAGAAGGTTGGCTCCGTCAGCACGGAAATGGCGGCGGCGCCAGCGGCCTCGTAGCCACGGGCGATCGCCACCGGGTCATACTCGCTCCGCAGCACTCCGCGAGAGGGCGACCGCCGCTTGCACTCCGCAATGATGTTGACGCGATCGGTCCGGGTCAGCGCCGCGCGAAACGCGCCAGGCCTCGGAGCACGGGCCTCTGCCCGACGGGCCACCGCAGCAACGACCTCACGCGTCTGGCGGACCTCGACGATCCGGCGGGTCGCCGCCACGATGGTGCCCAGCAAGTCCGCTCCGGCACTCGCCCCGCCTGTCACGCTCCGACTCCAGATGCCGGCTCTTCGGCGGCCGATACGGCGGCGAGACGGTCGAGCGTGCGGCGGGCATCTTGGGCGTCGATCGCGCGACCTGCCATCCGCATCCCCTCGTCGACCGACTTCGCCACGCCCGCAATAAACAGGGCCGCACCGGCGTTCAGCAGCACGACGTCGCGCGCGGGACCGCGCTCGCCGTGGAGCACCGCTTCGATAATCCGCGCGTTCTCCCGCGCGTCCCCGCCCCGCAGTGCGGCCGGGGTCGCCTTGGGCAGCCCCACGTCGGCGGGATGCAAGTAGAACGTGTTCACCGCCCCGGCACGGCACTCCGAGATTTTCGTGTAACCGGTCGTCGAAATCTCGTCGATTCCGTCAGCACCATGCACCACCCACGCCCGCTCTGATCCGAGGAGCATCAAAGAGCGAGCCAGCAGCTCGGTGAATTCCGCCCGGGGCACTCCAACGAGCTGCCGGCTTGCCCCGGCCGGATTGGTCAGGGGACCGAGAAGATTGAAGGCTGTGCGCACGCCGAGCGACCGCCGAGCCTGCGCCGCGTGGCGCATCGAGGGATGGAACGTCGGAGCAAAGAAGAAGCCGATGTTGACTTCGGCCAGGCACCGCTCCACAGCGAAGGGAGACGCCAACACCCGGACGCCGAGTGCTTCGAAGACGTCGGCGCTCCCGGAGAGGCTGGACACGGAACGATTCCCGTGCTTCGCGACCCGCACCCCGCACGCCGCCACCACGATCGCAGCGCAGGACGAGATATTGAACGTGCCGGACCGGTCTCCTCCAGTACCGCAGGTGTCGACCACCCGATCGTAGGCGCGCGAGAGCGGCACCCCATGCGCGCGCATCGTTCGCGCGAGCCCGACGATCTCAACGGGACGCTCCCCCTTCATGGCCAAGCCGACGAGAAACCCGCCGATCTGCGCGTCGGAGGCTCGCCCGTGCATCACCTCAGCCATCGCTGCTGCGGCTTCTTCGCTCGACAGGTCCTCGCGGCGCATCAGTTTTTCGATGAGGGCAGGAAACATGTCCGCCATCTCAGTCCAGCCGGCCTTCGAGAAAGTTCCGCAGAATGCGACGTCCTTCACTGGTCAGAATCGACTCCGGGTGAAACTGCACGCCGTGGACCGGCCAGCTCCGGTGGCGGAGGCCCATGATGGCGCCATCCTCGCGGGTGCGGGCCGTCACTTCAAGCTCGGGCGGCAGGCCTTCGTCGGCGACGACGAGGGAGTGGTAGCGCGAGGCGAGGAACGGCGCCGTCAACCCGGTGAACACCCCGCGGCCATTGTGTTCGATGGTGGAGGTCTTGCCGTGCATTGGCACCGCCGCGCGCACCACTACCCCCCCGAAGACAGCTCCGATCGCCTGATGCCCCAGACACACGCCGAGAATGGGGGTGGCCTCGCCGAGCCGACGGATCACGTCCATCGTCACGCCGGCCTCTTCGGGACGTCCCGGTCCGGGAGAGATGACGATGCGGTCTGGCGTCGTGGCCGCAATCGCATCGATCGTCGCGGCGTCGTTCCTCAGGACAGTCACCTCGGCGCCGAGCTCGCCCAGATACTGCACGAGGTTGTACGTGAAGGAGTCGTAGTTATCGAGCACGAGGACCATGGCGTTATTTCAGACCCGGCTACTAGAGACCCTGCTCGGCCAATTCCAGGGCGCGCAGGAGGGCGCGGGCCTTGTCGCGCGTCTCTTCGAATTCGGCGGTCGGATTGGAGTCCATCACAATCCCGGCGCCGGCCTGCACGTAGGCGACTCCACCGGACATGATCACCGTTCGAATGGCGATGCAGAAATCGAGGTTCCCGGCGAAGTCGAGGTATCCAACCGCTCCCGCATATAGACCCCGGCCCGAGGGCTCGAGGTCCCTGATGATCTGCATCGCCCGGACCTTCGGCGCGCCCGACACGGTGCCCGCGGGAAAGCAAGCCACCAAAGCGTCCAGCCGGTCGCGATCGTCGGCCAGTCGCCCCTCGACAATCGAGGTCAAGTGCATGACGTGAGAGAACCTCTCGAGTCCCATGAATGTCGGGACCCGCACGGATCCATACTGGCACACCCGGCCTACGTCGTTCCGGCCGAGATCGACCAACATCACGTGTTCGGCGCGTTCCTTCTCGTTGCGCTTCAGCTCCTCCGCCAGGCGCATGTCTTCTTCGTTGTCGCGCCCCCGCCGCCGTGTGCCGGCGATCGGGTGCGTCTCGACGCGCGAGCCTTCGACACGCACCAGCATCTCGGGCGACGATCCCACGACCGAGACTCCGCCCATACGGATGAAATACATGTAGGGCGAGGGATTCACGTGGCGAAGCGCGCGATAGACCGTAAACGGATCGGCAGCGACCTCTGCCTCGAATCGCTGCGACAGCACCACCTGATAGATGTCGCCGGCAGCGATGTGCTCTTTTGCCTCGCGGACCTTGTTCTCGAACTGTTCGCGAGTGTGATTCGAGGTGACGTTCAGGGCGGCAGATGCGTGAGGCCGCGCGATCGACAGATCGCGCTCGAGCTCCCGCTCGACGAACTGAATCTTGGCGCAGGCAAACTGATACAGCGACTCGAGGTCCTCGTCGGCCGCAATCCGGGCGTTGGCGATGATCAGAATCCGGTGCTGCACGTGGTCGAACGCGAGCACGGTGTCGAACAGCATGAACCCCGCATCGTCGGCTCCATCGACGCCCTTGCCCAGGTCGCCGAGCACCGGCTCGAACCACGAGGCCGCCCCATAGCCGAGGTAGCCAACCGCGCCGCCCGTGAACCGCGGGAGATCGGGGACAAATGGCGAGCGGAAGTCCGTCATCATTCGCCGCAGCGTGTCCACGAACGGCTGGTCGCTCTCCGACACTGAGCCGGCACGCTCGATCGTCGTGCGACCGGCGCGGGCCCGCAGGATGAGAAACGGGTCTTTGCCGAGGAACGAGTAGCGCCCGACGTGCTCACCGCCCTCGACGCTCTCGAGCAGGAACGCGTAATCGGCGTCTTCGGCGATCTTGAGGAACGCCGACACTGGCGTCAGCAGATCGGCGACCAGCTCCTTACAGACCGGCACGAAGGTGCCGCGTCGCGCCAGCTCTTTGAACTCTTCAAACGACGTGATTCTCATCGGTCGTGAACTCCGAAAGCCTCTTCATCGCCGCCGCCCGCATCACCTCACCCGGCGGATCGGTGTTCGTCCACCACGCGAACTGCTCGCAGG
>JBGPJH010000010.1:0-23513 GCA_041485305.1 Vicinamibacteria bacterium
CGTCCGGGCGGGGCATCCCGGGGGCCGGCGTTGCTCCTCTCTCACATGCTCCCGGTATGCTCGGTCGTCGCGCCTTGACCGCCGGGTGCCGCGCTCCGGAAGCCGTGTACTAAAGCGTCGGACGCGGGACACTAGCTCGCGCGGTCGATCGGCTGCGCGGCATCTGTAGCGTTCAGCGCAGACGGATGCGGTGGATGACGAATTCGCCCAGCCGGTCTTGCGGCGTGTCCTGAGAAGATTGACCGGAAGGGTCGGGGCCAGCCACGAGGTAAGACAGCTCGTCTCCTGAGACCGTCACGAACGTTGGACCTGCCGCGGCCGGAATCGAGGCATCGACGATCGTCGCGGCGGTCACGGCGCGTCCCGAGGTATTCAGCTCCAAGCGGACAATACGACGTGATCCGTCGGCGTCGGTCTGCGCCGCCAGAAGAGTATTCCTGTGCCACCGAATCCGCTCGATACGCCCCAACCCGAGTCCAGGGGGCGCGGTGACGAGTGTGGTGGCCCCAGCCTTCAGATCGACCCTCGAGACACCCGCGCCATGAGCGACGTAGACAATCCGCTCGTCGCCTGTTGCGGCGACGCTCGTCGGCGCTTGGATTGCCATGCGTAGAACCGGCTCCAGGGTCGATCCGCCGGGTCGGAGCACGAGAAGCCGGCTGCCGGCGCCGTCCAGGGCTAGGATGTCTCCCGCGGGACTGACCGCGAGGTCGATGAGCTTCAGAGGCTCGAGGTCCGAGGACTCAGAGATGGTCTTCAAAGGACGGCCGGACACGAGCTGCATCCTGTGGACCGTCCAGTCGCTGCCCGTCGACGTCGCGGTCGCAACCCACAAGTCGCCCCGCCGGCCGTCAATCTCGACCGCCACGATGTCGCGAAAGCCGGCGGAGTCGGCCCGCACCAGGTCCACCGCCTGGTCCGAGCTTTCGCTCACGACCATCAGCTTGCGCCCGTGCACGTCGCCCACCACAAACCGACGCGAGACCGCGTCGTAGGCTAGTCCGGCCGCCGCGAAGCGTGCGGTCGAGACTCGAATCGCCCGTTCAATCGACACCGGCTTGAACGCGGAGAGTCGAGCAGAGGGTGGCCGAGCCACCGCCGCCGAGGGCGAGGGCGTTGACGACGTCGCGGAGGGTGGAGCCCCGCGGCCGCGAATGGTCACCCTTGGGGAACGCGTCGGAACGGGAGGAGGTGCTGGCCTTGCAGCTGAAGCCGAAGCTGCCGGAGCCGGAGCGGGAACTGGAGCAGGCAGCGGCTCGGCAGGAGCCGTGGCGATGGAAGCAGCCGTCTGCGCCGGCGCGGAGAGCGGAGCGGAAGGCGAAGCTGCCCTGACTCCAGCGTGTTCGACGCGCTCGATCAGCGCTTCCACGTCCGGCCAGCCGGGAAGCGCTCGGGTGCGCCGGAAATCGTCGTTTGTGGCCGCATCCGATGCGACGCCCAGTTCCGCGAGGCGCTGAAGCATGATCAAGGCGTCGTGCGGGCGGCCGCTCAGGCATTGCGCGCGCGCTAACAAGTACATCAGAGCCGGGTCCCTCTGTGGTCCCATCTGCACCGTTCGCCATGCCAAGTCGTGGAAGGTTTCGTAATCACGCCGCTCGGCCGCTTCGAGGGCACGCTGTCGACATTCGAGCCACTCGCGACAGTTGGTCGATGAAGCCGACTGGGAAACGCCCTCCGAGGCGGACACCGCCTGAGTGAGGAGGATGGGCAGAACGAACGCCAACACGGTCATGACTTGGCCCTAAACGGGCGTGGTCAAGGTCGAGCCCTTCTTCGCAAAGATCATCGCCAGCAGCCGCGCGGGTTGCGTTTGGCTTGCGTTTTTCGAGACCTCGTGGGTCGCGCCGGGCTGTTCGTAAAACATCTGTCCCGTGGCGTACGTCTTTTCCTCGCCCTGATCCGAAATCTTGGCAACCACGGCGCCCTCGAGGACATAGGCCAGCACGAAGCCGGGGTGGCGATGGGCCGCGCCAACACGACCCGGCGCGTAGTCGACGTAGCTGACCGTCACCTCCCAGTCGTTCATCGTCACGTTCGGCAGGTCGTGGACGAAGACCGGCGGGCGCGGGCTCGCCGCCGGAGGGGGCGCGGTCTGCGTCTGCGCATCGGCCCTACGGGCGGACGCGAGCAGCTCGGCAAACAGCGCGAACGAGGCAACGGCATCTCGACGAGTCATCATCATGGTCCCCGGCTCCTGTCAGCTAGTGGGCGGCCCGCAGTGATTCAGTACCACGCAAACCCGACTGTCCGGTCAGATTCCACGGGCCGCGAACAGCGGACCGGCCCGGTAGTGATCTCGAGGAGACGCGCCGTTAGCTGACAGCCGCGGCTTCGTTCAATTCAATCGGCGAGCCTGCATATGTGATTGCCATCGTCGCGACCTGGCGGAGCGTGCTGACGACTTGGCATCCGCGCCCGGCAATCGTGACCAGCTTACGGGCGAGGTCGGGATCCTGGCATTCGGCCGAGACATCCATCGTGAACGCCGTGAACCGCTCCGGCGTGCCGTCCAGGGTGCCCGTCACTGCCACGCGGACGTTGGCGACTGCCGCATCTCGGGCGCGAATCGCCGCCAACAAATGGCTCGTGAAACAGCCGCCGAGCGAGACCAGCATGTACTCTCCCCCGGCGGGTCCGAGATCGAGTCCTCCTTTCGCCACTCCTCTATCCACGAGGAAGGCGTGCGTCCGCACCGTGGCCCTGGACGTCGTGTGGTGGACATGTTCGATCGTCGCCTTAAAGGTCGTACTCATCGCGGCCTCCTTCGGACGTCAGGCTCACTTGATCCTCATCGCCGTGAACTCAACGAGCACGCCAAGCGTCAGATCTTCGGGGCGGCGCCCGAACGCAATCTGGTCGCCTTCGATCTTCCCTAGATAGACGAATGTCTGCGTGCCATTCTGAAAGGGCATCTTCACCTTGAACGCGATCAAATCGCCTTTGACCATCCCCCATTCGATCGGCGACACTGCGCCGCCTTGGATGGCCAACGAACCGGTCACCTTGCCTTCGCTGGTGTTCAGCGTGATGGTCAAGTCTTGAGGTCCGGCCGGCGCGGGCCGCATGACGTGGGCGGACCACCTCCCGTCGAGCGGTCCGGCGGCTGAACAGACCGCCACGAAAAGCCAAAGACAGACGCAGCAAATCGTCGCACGCATCACAGGCCTCCTGGAAAGAAGCAGTCTTGGTAGGTCTTCACCATCGAGGGCAAAGCGTACTCCAGATAGCTCGGTCGCGGAAACGGCACTCTGCGAGAGGAGACTCGGCCATTAGTACTGTCGGAATGTCAGGTTGAACCGGCCGGTCAGTTCGAGCGCCGGGGGGGCTGTGCCCGGCAAGATGCGCGATACGCCATGGTAGCGCAGCCGCGCGGGGCCGCCGAACACGAAGGCGTCACCGGACTCGAGCGGCAGCGCATCCACCGGATCCCGCCGGCGCAATCCTCCAAACAGGAAACGCGCCGTATCGCCAAGCGACACCGAGACGACGGGCCGGCCGGCGGCGAGCGACTGCTCGCTTTCGTCCTTGTCCTGATGCAACCCCATGCGTCCTTCGGCGCCGTAGTCATTGAGGATGCAGATGTCGGCATCGAGCGTCATGCCGACCGACCGCGCGATGTCCCGCGCGAGCGCCCTGAGGTCGTCCGGCAGCGGCGGCGCCGGCAAGTCGTCGAAGTCGGTGCGGGTCGGCTCGTATCTATACGCCATGCCGTTCCAGTGCCGGCCGAGACACAACATGCGGGCGTGCATTTTCCCACCACCGCGAACGACGGGCACATAGGCAGGGACCGCGCCGTTTAGGAGCGCGCGACAACGCGAAACCAGCGCGCGCTGCCACTCCAGCGGCAGGTGGTGTTGAAGGTGAAATGCGCCGGGCGCGATTTCCATACCCACACGTTACCATCAAGGCTTGCAAACGTTGCCGCGAGGGCCCGAGCCTCCACAGTAGCTGACGTCCGTGAGCTGCACCTGGACGTTGTCCGGGTCCGTCAGGAAAATCTCCTTGGACTCCCCGCGCGTCCGCATGCGCGCGGTGACGCCGCGGTCCTTCAACGTCTTCAACACGGCGTCGGCGTCAAAGTTCTGAACGCCCAGGCAGAAGTGCCCGATGTGCCCCACGGGCTCGGCTTTGTAGATGCCGATGAATTCGGGCCCCGGACCGGGGGCCAGATTGACCACGACGCCGACCCCGGCCCCGCCTCCAGCTATTGGATTGCCCGGCGTGCCTTCGCGGCTGATCACGCGCATCCCAAACAGGCTCTGGTAGAACTCCACCGAGCGATCCACATTCGACACACTGATGGACGCGTGATTGAGGGATCGGACCGCAACGGGCGCGGTGCGCGACTGCCCGCTCGCTGCGCCCGACGACAGAAACAGGGCGGAAAGCGAAAGAACCACGTCCCTGCGGCTCATCTGACCGTTTTCGTACCGTTTCAACAACTGCTCGATCATTCGACTCATCGGTTCCTCCTCATAAGCGCAACGGCCACTAGGATACCCTCGCCTGAGAGGGTTGGGGCTTATGGACCGGAACGTCGGTCGTTTAGGCGGCCTGAGGGCGGATCGACTGCGGGATTAGCTCGGCTATGGGCGGTTGATGCCAGGACGCGCAGAAATAGGGCGCGGCCAAGGCACCGGGCTGAAGCGGATAGCCCGCTGGCGACCGGTTCAGTCATGTGTTGTGGCAAGCGATGCGAAAGCGTAAAATTCGCGGAGTGAGGCATCTATTCGTTGCCGCCGCGGCGTCGCTTGCGCTGACCGTCTTGGCGGTCGGCCATCTGGCGGCCGTCGAACCACAGAACTCCGGAGCACCGCAGCCGCGTGACACGGCCCTCAGCCAGGCCGGAACGCAGCCACAGCCACCTTCTGCGGATCTTCCGCCCGAGCGGGCGCTGATCAATCGCTACTGTGTGGGGTGCCACAACCCTCGCACCAAATCTGGCAACCTCGTGCTCGACGGCCTGGACGTCGGTCGGGTGGGCGACGAGCCCGAGACCTGGGAGAAAGTCGTTCGCAAACTGCGCGGCGGCCTCATGCCCCCGGCCGGCCGGCCAAGGCCTGACGAGGTCACCTATAAAGGATTCCTGGCGACGCTCCAGACCCAGCTCGATGCTGCCGCGGCCGCTCACCCGAATCCGGGGCGGACGGAAATCGTCCATCGCCTGAATCGGATCGAGTACGCAAACGCCGTGCGCGATCTGCTCGCGCTCGAGATGAACGCGCCGGACCTGCTGCCCGCGGACGACTCGAGCTACGGGTTCGACAACATCGCTGGCGTTCTGAAGATGTCGTCGTCGCTGATGGAACGCTACCTGGCGGCAGCAAAGGTCGTCAGCCGGCTCGCCGTCGGGAGCCCCCCGCCCGCCGCGACCGCTGCCATCTACCGCGTTCCGCTCGAGACGCAACAGCACGATCGCCACGAGCAGCTGCCCTTCGGGACTCGTGGCGGCACGCTCATTCGGCACGTCTTTCCGCTCAACGCCGAGTACGACATCAAGATCGGCATCACGAACAACCGCGCGTCCCCCGAGCCTCAGCAGCTCGAGGTCACGATCGACGGCGCGCAGGTGAAGCTCTTCACCTTGGCTCCGCGGGACCAGCCCGAAGTCCGCGTGCCGCTCACGGGCGGCCCACACAACGTCGGCGTGGCGTTTCTCAGGAAGACCCTCGATCTCGTCGAACAGGTCCGCGAGCCATTTCAGAACCCTGACGCGCCGTCGGGGACGGGTGGTCCCGCGGGCCTCATGCCGGCAGTCGCGAGCGTGACCATCGTCGGGCCGCACAATGCTGCCGGGCCTGGCGACACGCCCAGTCGCCGGCGCGTCTTCGTGTGCGCTCCCACCAGCCCTTCACAGGAAGCACGATGCGCGAAGACCATCGTCTCCACGCTCGCGAGACGCGCGTATCGCGGCATCGTGGCGCCCGAAAACGTGCAGGTCCTGCTCGACTTCTACCAGAAGGGGCGCGCGGACGGAGGAAGCTTCGACAACGGCATCGAGTTCGCGCTCCGCCGACTCCTCGTCAGCCCCGAATTCCTGTACAGGATCGAGGCCGACCCCGCCCCACGCGCCTCGACTGCGGCGACCGACTCGAACACGAGCGCCGCATCGTCGCGGGTGTACAGGATTAGCGACTTCGAGCTGGCATCCCGCTTATCCTTCTTCCTCTGGAGCAGCATTCCAGACGACGAGCTGCTCGACGCGGCGGCACGCGGGACGCTCAGGGCCCCAGCCGTCATCGAGAAGCAGGTGCGCCGCATGCTCGCCGACCCGCGTGCGGAAACGTTGACGCAGAATTTTGGCGGACAGTGGCTGCTGATCAGGAATCTGGCCACGGCCAGGCCGGGCGAAACCTATGCGCTGGCCTTCGACGAAACGCTGCGCCAGAGCATGCAGCGCGAGACGGAGCTGTTCCTCGACAGCGTCGTGCGAGAGAACCGCGGCGTGCTGGAACTGCTCACCGCGAACTACACGTTCCTCAACGAACGCCTCGCCCAGCACTACGGTGTTCCGAATGTGCAGGGCAGCCACTTCCGGCGCGTAATGCTTCCCGCCGACAGCCCGCGTCGCGGCTTGCTCGGGCACGGCAGCATTCTGACGGTCACCTCCCCCGCCATCCGCACGTCGCCGGTCATCAGGGGCAAATGGATCCTGAACAACATCCTCGGTGCACCGCCACCCGACCCGCCGCCCAATGTGCCGGCGTTGTCGGACAGGAGGACCCAGGCCAAAACTCAGACGATGCGCGAGCGGATGTCGCAGCACCGGGCGAATCCCGTGTGCGCGAGCTGTCACAGCATGATCGACCCCGCGGGGTTTGCCCTCGAGAACTTCGACGCCATCGGCAGATGGCGGACCGTCGACGAGTCGTTCAACGCCATCGACGCGACAGGCGCTCTCCCCGATGGCACGGCTTTCAACGGTGCGAACGAGCTTCGAACGGCGCTCACGAGCCATCCCGATCGCTTCGTGCACACCGTGACCGAGAAGCTGCTGACCTACGCGCTCGGTCGAGGGGTGGAATACTACGACATGCCCGCCGTGCGGAAGATCCTGAAAGACACCGCCCCGGACGGCCACAGGATCCAGTCGATCATTCTGGGTATTGTGAAGAGCTATCCCTTCCAGTTTCGGCGGGTCGATGGCCCGGCGCCGCTGGAAGCCTCCATCTCTCGTCAGTGACGCGTGGCGCCGACAGATGCAGGCGCATGAATTGAGGATCTGACCGATGATCATCACGAAGGTATCGCTGAACCGGCGAACGTTCATAAGAGGTGTCGGCGCCACGCTCTCGCTGCCGTTCCTGGATGCCATGCTTCCAGCGCTCTCAGCCGCGACCGCGTCGACCGCTCCCCAGCGGCTCGGGTTCGTGTACGTGCCCAACGGCATGTTCCTCCCAAATTTCCATCCCGCAGGCAACGGAGGGACTTCCTACGAGCTCACGCCGATTCTGAAGCCGCTCGAGGCGTTGCGAGAGCACGTCGTGGTCGTGAGCGGTCTGAGCAACATGCCGGTGCTGGCCAACGACCAGGGAGGGGGCGTCCATACACGGAACCACGCCGGATGGCTGAGCGGCGTCCTGCCGAAGCGAACCGAGGGGGCCAACATCACGAGCGCGAAGACCGTCGACCAGTACGCCGCCGACAAGCTGGGCGCCGACACGCCGCTACGGTCGCTGGAGCTGACGGTCGAGTCGAACTTTCAGGTCGGCAACTGCGAGGCCGGCTACAGCTGCGCATACCTGAATTCGACGTCGTGGCGGTCGCCCAATTCGCCGTTGCCTCACGAGGACGACCCGCGGGTCGTCTTCCAACGTCTGTTCGGCGACGGCGGATCCGTGTCGGCACGAATCGAGCAACTGCAGAAGGACCGCAGCATCCTCGATTCCGTGATGGAGAGCGTCGCCAGCCTCAAAAAGCGGCTCGGCGTGTCCGATCGCCGCGTCATGGGCGACTACCTCGACTCGGTCCGCGAAGTCGAACAGCGCATTCAGCGAGCCGAGCAGTCTAACGCGGCGACGCCGCTGCCCGCGGTCGAGCAGCCGTCAGGGATTCCCGAAGAGTACGACGCGCACGCGAAGCTGTTGATGGACTTGCTGCATTTGGCCTATCAAGGAGACGTGACCCGGGTGAGTTGCCTGCAGATCGGCCGAGAGCTGAGCGGCCGCAGCTATCCGTGGATCGGCGTGCCGGAAGCGCACCACGGCGTGTCCCACCACCAGCGCGACCCCCACAACATTCAGCAGAAGACCAAGATCGACGCCTACAACATGTCGCTGTTCGCACGCCTGCTGGACAAGATGCGTGAAACCCGCGACGGCGACGGCTCGTTGCTGGATCACACGCTGTTCCTCTACGGCGCGGGAATGGGCGACGGCGATCGCCATACACCTCTTGATCTCCCGGTCGTCCTGGCAGGCGGGGCACACGGTCAGCTGAAGGGCGGGCGCCACGTCAAGTACCCGGAGAACACACCGTTCATGAATCTCTGCGTCACGCTGCTCGACAAGGTCGGCGTCACCGTCGAAAAGCTGGGCGACAGCACGGGCCGTCTGACGGACCTCTGAGACAGGCTGGTGTCCCGTCCCAGTGATTCGTGGCGTAGGTCCCGGAGCGCGGCGCCCGGCTGGCAAGGCGTGACGAGTGAGAATACCGGGAGTATTTGAGCGAGGAGCAACGCCGCCAGGCGGGATGCCCCGCCCGGGAGTTATGTCACGAATCACTGGGACGGGACACTGGAGACAGATAGCGGGAGAAGACGCATGAATAGGCTCCGACACACGACGTGGATGCTGGCGCTGGCCGTCACCGGAATTGCCGCCGCCGGTGCACCCTCGCTGACGCTCGTCGATGCCGCCCGCAAGGGCGAGGCGCAGGTCGTCCGCTCGCTTCTGCAGCAGAAGTCAGTCGACGTGAATGAAACCGCAGTCGACGGCATGACCGCGCTGCACTGGGCCGTGCAGCGCGACGACACCAAGATGGTGGAGACGCTGATTCGGTCGGGCGCCAATGCCCAGTCGGCGAGCCGCTACGGCGTGCGCCCGATCGCGCTCGCCGCCGTCAATGGCAACGCGGACATCCTGAAGCTCCTGCTGGACGCAGGCGCCGATCCGAACAGCGGGCTCTCCCCCGACGAGACAGCGGTGATGGCCGCCGCCCGCACCGGCAAGATCGACGCGCTGAAACTGCTGCTCGCTCACGGCGGGAAGCTCGACGCTCGCGATGCTCGCGGGCAGACGGCGCTCATGTGGGCAGCCGCCAAGAACAACGGTCCGGCGGTTCGCCTGCTGGTCGAGGCAGGCGCCGACTTCAATGTCCGCACCAACAATCCAAGCAAGGGCGGGCGGAACTCGGAAATGAGCGTGTTCAACAGCCCGCCGCCCACAGGGTTCACGGCGCTGCTGTTCGCCGTCCGCGCCGGCAGCATTCAGGGAACCAAGGCCCTGCTCGATGCGGGAGCGAACGTGAACGACACGTTGTCGGACGGTGAAAGCGCCCTGGTCGTCGCGACGGCGAACGCCCATTGGGAACTGGCCGACTTGCTGCTCGACCGAGGCGCGGATCCGAACGCGTCCGGCGCGGGGTGGACCGCGTTACATCAAACCGTTCACAGCCGGCGTCCGAACCTGGGGTACACGCCCGGTCCCGTTCCCACCGGCAGCATCGACAGCATCAACCTGGTGAAGAAGATGATTGCGCGCGGCGTGAAGCTCGATGCGCGCATGACGAAGAACGGCATGAAGGACGGTCAGCGCAACCGCGTCAACCGCCTGGGTGCGACGGCCTTCTTCCTGGCGGCCAAGAACACAGACCTCGAGGTCATGAAAGTACTGGCCGAAGCCGGAACCAGCGCGAGCATTTCGAGCGCCGACGGCACCACGCCGCTGATGGTCGCCGCAGGCCTGGCCATGTGGTACGTCGGCGAGGATGGCGGATCGTTACCAGGCCAGGAAGGTGAAGCGCTCGAGGCCGTCAAGCTGTGCGTCGCACTCGGCAACGATGTCAATGCCGCCAACGCCGCCGGTGAGACGCCGATGCACGGCGCCGCGTTCCGTGGGGTGAATCCGATCGTGGAGTTCCTAGTCGAGAAGGGTGCGAAGCTCGATCCCAGGGACATGCGCGGCTGGACGCCCTTCACGGTCGCAAACGGGATCAGCCACGGCGATGTCTTTAAGCTGCAGCCGCAAACCGCCGAGCTGCTGCAGAAGATGATGCGGGCCCGTGGATTGTCCACCGAAGGCCAGGCGGCCGACGGCACCGAGTGCCTCGATTGCATCCAGACGCACGCCGACCAGGCCCGCGCGGCTTTGGAGCGCGACAGAAAGATGGAGGCCGAGTTCGCCAAGACGGAAGTCGAACGGGCCGCGCCCAAAGATCACAAGTAGCGCGACCTACGCATTCTCAACAATCGCATCAATCCATTCGACGATTTTCCCGCCTCGCGCGTAGAAGACGCCGGCCACGCGGAACGTGGTCTTCTTGCCGTCCGCTGCCGTAACGTAGTCGTTACGCAGGTTCATCACTACCGGACCAGCGGCGAACGTCTCGAGAATCTCGAACTGCACCTTCGAATTCCCCAACCCTGTCTTGAGGCGGTCCGCCACGGCTTTGCGTCCCTTGACGGGTTCCTGCGTCTGCAAGAAGCGGACGACGCAATCGTCGGAGAGGTACGAGGTAATCTTGTCGGCGTCGCCCGTCGCCCAGGCGGCGGCAAAATCCTGGACGATTTTGGCATTCGCTTTCTCGGCCGTTGTCAATTCTCGGGCTTCGGAAGGCGCCGCCAAGCCGACAGCCGTCACTGCGCTCAATCCTCCGACGGTCAGAAACGTGCGTCGTGATGTTGTCATTGCATCTTTCCTTTCATGGTGATTCCAGTCGAGATCGAGACAGTATCCCGAGGGGCGCACTAGGCGCAACCGCTACAGGCCCACTGGCCTTCCGCGGCGTTTCAGACTGACGCTGTCGCGGTGGTTTCAGTCAGGCCGGCCAGTCCACGGACACCCAAGTAAAGAGTGCTGTAAGGAAGTAGATTCGCCGCAAGACTTTGGGGAAAATACGATGGACGACTACGGAAAACTGTTCTTTTTGTCGCGCGCTGCCAATAATCGCGCTTGAGGAGGCGCGATGCGTATCGAAGTCAATGGGATCGAGCTGTACTGGGAAGTGACCGGTGAGGGCGAGCCCTTGCTCTGGCTGCACGGGGGCATGGGGTGCGGCTCGGACTGGCGGTACATTTTCAAGGAGCCCCCTCCCGGCTACAGGGTCATCGCCCCTGATCTACGCGGCCACGGGTCCTCAACGAATCCATCGGGATTGTTCACGTTCCGGCAATGCGCGCTCGATGTAATGGCCTTGCTCCGCCACCTCAAGCTTCCAAGGGTCAAGGCGATTGGTCTGAGCGGAGGCGGAATCGCGCTGCTGCACATGGCCACCGCCGATCCCGCCTCTATCGAATCGATGGTCATCGTGAGCGCGCCGCCTTACTTTCCCGAGGAGGCCCGCCTGCTCCAAAGGCAATTCTCGGAGGCGATGATAGGCGACGCGGAAATGGAACGCATGCGCAAGCGCCACACACATGGCGAGCCACAAATCCAACAGCTCGTCGCCATGGCTCGCGCGTTTGCCGATTCCTATGATGACGTGAACTTCACCCCGCCGTACCTCTCCACGATTACGGCCGAGACGCTCATCGTTTTCGGCGATCGCGATCCCCTCTACCCGGTTTCGATAGCGTTCGACTTGTACCGGGCGATTCCGCGGTCGTACCTGTGGGTGGTGCCTAGTGGTGCCCACGGCCCGGTGTTCGGGGACGCGGCATCGCGATTCTCCAGTACAGCTCTGGGGTTCCTGCGAGGAGACTGGCGCCAGTCGGCGTGAATCGACTGGTCGAGGGCTTGGCACAACTCCGTGCGATTCGTGCTGACCCGAAGCATCCCAGCATGTCCTCCCAGTCGCGCGCAAGCAGCAGGCCTCACTCCACGCCGAACGCCAACAGCACATTGCCAGCGGCTCCTGCTCCGAGGACCGCATAGCCCGAATTCATGAACAGCATCCCGCCGGCGATCGTCGGACCCGGCCCGTTGATCTGACCGCCTTTCGCTGCCACGCCGTTGACGGTGGTGTACTCGCGCGCGCTGTCGTGCTCCCAGATGATGCGACCGTCCCTCGTCGAGTACGCGCGCATGATGCCGTTGGTCGATCCAGAGAACACGACGCCGGGAATCGCCGAGATCGCGGCCGACTGCGCCTGGATGCATCGCGGATCGTTCGGCCGATCGCACGTCATCGGCGGTGGCCGCGTGAACCAGACCCGCTCGCCCGTCTCCAGCTTCACGGCGGCCAGCCCTCCCGCTTCCGTCGGTCCGTAGCGGGCGTCGGCGTTGGGAAAATAGGCGAGCTGATCGTCTGCGGCCGAGCCCCATTCAATGCCGCCGAGCGCGCTGCCCTTGCCCACGCGGTGCTGCCACACGATCGCGCCCTGCTTGTCGGGATCGAGTCCCCAGCCGACACCCGATTTCTGTCCGATCACGATGATGCGGCGGCCGTTCGGCAGGTTTCGGAGAATGGGCGAGTTGCCGAAGTCGAAGTCTGGCCCCTGGTCGTCGGGACAGGTCTCCGATCGGTTGGGCACGTTCTGACCGCACGCGCCCGCCAGAAACGCATCGTTGGGCGTGAGCTGTCTGGTCCAGACCGGCAGGCCGGTCTTCAGATCGAACGCCATTACCGCGTCTGACGTGTCGGCGGCCGGCGACGTGTACGCATCGCCCGTCCCTACGTACAGGACACCCCGCCGGCGGTCGATCGTCGGCGCGGACCAGACGGCAGCGCCTGCCGGCCCGAACAGTTGCGTCCCGCGCGAGGTCTTCTTCGTCGGTTTCGCCGGCTCGAAAATCGTGTAGCTTTTCCAGACCTGCCGGCCCGTCGCCGCGTCGTACGCGACGATGCTGCCGCGGAACGTACAGCACTCGTAAGTCGGGTTCGGACCCGATGCTTCCTCCAGCGACGCCACCGGGACGTACAACCGGCCGCCCTCGAGCGCCGGTGCGCCGGTGATCCGTGCGAGCGCGTGCATCTCGGCGCGGCTCGTCCAGACCTGCTTGCCCGTCTCGGCGTCGACGGCGTAGACGTTAGCCTTCAGGTCGCCGAAGTAGACGACGTAGCGCGTCGACGCTGCACGCCGCACCGCTCCAATGCTGATCGCGGTCCGCACGCCGCCCTGCGCTTGAAAGGACCAGTAGACGCACCCCGTCGCCGCATCGAGCGCGTACACGAACCCTGTGTCCGCGCCGACGTACACGCGCCCGCCCACAATCGTCGGCTGACCGTACGACGACGTGCCATTGGGAAAGCCGAACGCCCATTTGAGCTTCAGCCTGGGCACCTGGTCGGCAGACAGTCCCGCGGCGGCCGCCGGCTGATAGCGCGAGTTCCCGAGGTCGACTCCCCACCCGTTCCACATCGGACCTGTCAGCGGATTGCCGAGCGGCCTGGATGCGCAACGGTTCGGCATTGCGACAGCCTCGCCCGATGTCGCCGAGCCGAGCGGGCGGCCCGACAGATACTCAGCCAGATACCGCTTCTGGTCGGCGGTCAGCGCTTGCGCGTTGGGCGCCATCGATCCAGACGTGAGCGCGTCGAGAATCCCTTCGGGCGTCCGCTGCCGGAGCGAATCGAGGCTGGGCGCGCGGTTGTCGGGGCCCCGCGCGTTGTGACACGCGGCGCACTGCTGTTCGTACAGCGAAATGGCCTGCAGGCCCTGGGCGCGCGCAGGCGCCATTGGCCAGAGAAACATGGCCGCGACGACTGATCCCAGGACGACGGTGCGGTGCATCATGCGAGTGATCCTCCAGATCCGATGAAACGATAGGCCGGATTAGCCGTCTCTCGTCAACAGAGAGTCAATCGTCTCACCCGCCGCGATACGGCTGCCGTCCGGCGCCAGGCGGTCTTCGACGAGCGACCAAATTGCTCCCCGTAGAGTGGCCGCAGGTCTTGCGAGGAGGCTTCGTGCCACTCTCGTTGCAGAGCCGCCGCATCGGCGAGATCACCGTGGTGACCTGCAGTGGACGGATAGTGCAGGGCCCCCGAGTCCGAGGCGCTGGAACAGCACCTGAGCGATCTGCTGCGACATCAGCCGCACATCATCCTGGATCTCGGACGAAGCCATCGCCGCGTTTTATCAGAGGGCGACGTCTGCCTGCGCCTCCGATCGTTTGCACACCGACATCCTGTGTGTGGAGCACTCGGCCGACGTGCTGGCGTTTGTCCGCGAGCTGGAGGTTCTGGTTGTAGCCCGCAGGGATGATCGGCGGCCCTGCGTTGAACCCCAGGATGCAGCGTTCGGGCACCGGCATGTCCTCCGGGTTCGCCGCCGCCTGCCGAGCCGCCTGCCGACTGACCTGTCTCTTCTCTCCCCCGGGCGTCAACGGAGGCACTCTCCCGTCGGGCGGATCGACGACGAGCGATGTTCGCCTCGTGCCGATGACCTTTGTAGGCGTATCGACCCAGAAGCGGTTGTACGGCGCCTCCGGGCTCTGGTCACTCGACAAACTGCGAGGGCGATCCTGGCGGGCCGCCTTCATTGCACGCCGACGATGGTGCCGTCGGGTCGAAGGTCGATGTCGACGGCATGGGGTGCCTTGGGCAGCCCGGGCATCGTCATGATCTCCCCGGTGAGCGGCACCAGAAAACCCGCGCCGGCGGCGATTCGAACTTCGCGGACGGTCATCTCGAAGTTGCGCGGCCGGCCGATCCGCTTTTCGTCATCGGAGAGCGACAGGTGGGTCTTGGCCACGCAAATGGGCAGCTCACCGAATCCGAGGGTCTCTGCCTGATCGATCTGCTTCTTGGCCGTCACGGAGAAGTCGACGTCTTGAGCCCCGTAGATCGCACGGGCTATGCGGCGAACCTTTTCCATGGGCGGGTCGGTCAGCTCGTACATGTAGCGGGGACGAGGCGCAGCGTTCCGGGCGCGTGCGAGGATGTGCTCGGCGAGCTCCATCGCCCCTTCACCGCCGCGTCCGAAGACGTCGGCGGCTGCGGCTTCGACGTTCTCTCGGCGCAAATGATCGATGACCTGTCGGATCTCGTCGGGTGGATCCTCGGCGCGCACATTGAGCGCAACGATCGGCTCGATGCCGAACTGGCGCACGCTCTCGAGGTGCTTGTCCAGATTCTCCGTTCCGCGCCCAAGAGCGATCACGTCGGCGCGCCCCGCGTCGGCTGCCTTCACGCCGCCGTGGAACTTGAGGGCACGCAGCGTGACCACCAGCACGATGGCGTGCGGCCAGAAGCCAGCGGTGCGACACTTGATGTCGAGGAATTTCTCCGCGCCCAGGTCGAATCCGAACCCAGCCTCGGTAAACACGACGTCGGCCCTTCGGAGCAGCAGGCGCGTGGCAATAATGCTGTTACAGCCATGGGCGATGTTGCCAAATGGTCCTCCGTGCACCATCGCAGGCGCACCCTCGGTGGTCTGCACGAGATTGGGCAGCATGGCATCGCGCAGAAGGGCGGCCATGGCCCCTTCGGCTCGCAGATCGCGGGCGCGGACGGCTGTTCCGTCGTGTCCGAAGCCGACGAGGATTCTGCCGAGCCGAGCCTTGAGGTCGACGTAGTCGTTCGCGAGGCAGAGAATCGCCATGACCTCGCTGGCGGCGGTGATGTCGAAACCGTCTTCGCGCGGGACGCCCATGTTCCGGCCGCCGAGGCCGGTCACAATCCGCCGCAGGAAGCGATCGTTCATGTCCATCACGCGGTGAAGGGAGATTTGCCGCAAGTCGAGTCTGGAAGGGGTTCCGAAGAATATGTCGTTGTCGACCAGCGCCGCGAGCAGGTTGTGTGCGGCAGCGACCGCGTGAATGTCTCCGGTAAAATGCAGGTTGATGCGCTCCGACGGCACGAGCATCGACTTACCTCCGCCGGTGCCCCCGCCCTTGGCCCCGAACACCGGACCGAGCTACGGCTCGCGCAGCGCACAGGCCGCTCGGACGCCGAGTCGTCGCGCCGCCTGGGTCAGGCCGATGGTGCACGTGGTTTTGCCTTCGCCGGCGGGGGTGGGGTTGATCGCAGACACCAGCACCAGCTTTCCGACGAGGGGATCGGCCCGAAAAACGGCTTCTGGGCTGATCTTGGCGACGCCGGGGCCCCAGGGCTGCAGTTCGGCTGGAACGAAGCGGAGGTCGGCGGCAACGTCTTCGATCGGGCGCATGACGGGATATTACATCCCACTTTCTCTACCGCAGATGCCAATCATGGAAATTGACTGGTGCACGTGACTGACTCCCCCTCTTCTCTCACCCGTACCGTCGCGCGCCAGTACGACCTGTTCCAGAACTCCCTGGAATTGCTCCAGAAGGACCGCAAGTTCTTGAACTACGGGTACACGGTCTCGGGCAAGGAGAGCTACGAGGAACGCCAGCAGCGGCTCTGCCTCGAGGTGTTTCAGGCGGCCGAGATCAACAAAGGAGACGTCATCATCGACGTCGGCTTCGGGAGCGGAGAACAGGACTTCCTGCTGTCGAATACGTACGAGTTCGCCCGCCTGATTGGCTTCAACATCTCCGAGCGGCAGGTTCGCTACGCCAACGAGCGGGCCATACTCGAACACCTGGCAGACCGCCTGTCGTTCCGCCTGGGAGAAGCCGAGCGTCTTCCCGGCGTCGAGGGCTCATCGGTGGACCGAGTTCTGGCGATCGAGTGCGCCTTCTACTTCGACAGGCCACGCTTCTACGAGCGCGCGGCGCAGGTCCTGAAGCCCGGCGGTCTGGTGGTCCTGGCCGACATCGCCTTCGCCGACCGTGTCTCGTTCCTGACGAGGCGTGCTGAGGACCTGCGGCGGGTCGGTAGCCAATCGTCGAACCGTAACGAGTGGGAAAGGTGCTTCCGCACACGATCCGTACGCCGCATCAACGAGCAGACCCGGCCCGGCGCCCAGATGACCGTCTGGCAGATCCTCAAGACCGCACCCTTCTCGCGCCTGAGCGGCGCCGAACGGCGCGAGTGGATGAAGATGGCGTTCTATTCTCAGCTCGTCGCGCTCGGCCTAGCGGTCAGCTTGATCCAGTACGATCTGATCGTGCTCCAGAAGCTGTAGCCGGTCGCTGGCTCGTTTGTCGTCTGAAACGTGCCGAACAGGCGGTCCCACATCATGGTGCTGATGCCGAAGTTCACGGCCTGTCGACGGTGATGGAGGTGGTGGAGGCCCTCGAGGCGTCGCCAGTAGGCGGGGCACGCGCGGTCGTGACTTCGATGGTGTTGCCAGTGGTGCACGAGGGCGAAATAATTGTAGCCCGCGTACAGCCCGAAGACCAGAAGAGCGGCGATCCCGGCCGGAAACAGGAGCCCGAGCAGCCCCCAGGTTGCCAGCGCCACGGTCATGATGACGAAGAGTGGTGTGCTGATGAGTGCTTTAGGGGCTCCATGGTGTTGCGCGTGACCGCGCCTGGCCAGGGAGACTGGGCCGTGCAGAACCCACCGATGAAAGACGTACTCGAGCAGTCCTAAACACATGAACCCCGCGCCGACAACGCCGCCGGCCACGACCCAGGAGCCAGAGAACCGATTGAACCCGAGGGCCAGAAATGCCACCGCTGCGGCCAAATCGATCAGCATCGCGGTCCAGTAGTTGCCAGAGCTGTTGACGATCCGATCCAAGGCGCCGACCGGAATTCGTCTGGACTGAATGGCCATCAATTCACCACTCTATACCCATTCGCCAGCCGGCCCCGATCACGACCTCACCTCGCTTGCGGAGCGCGCGCCCGCCTGCCCGGCAAGCAAGCTGGGGTCGAGCTGGATGATTTCGCCGAGCACGATCTGCACATCGTGAATGCGGCCGTCGTCGATCAGAGGAATCGCTCCCGGATTCACCGGTGCGCCGTCTAATGTGGCCGTTCCGACGCCTCTGCATCGGCGCGTCGGATTGGATACCGTGATCTCGTAGCGGGTGTCGAGGAACCGCCACACGATCTGGAACTCCGGCCACGACGACGGGATGCAGGGATCGACGACGAAGGTCGCCCCGCGGCGCTGCAGGCCAAGAATGCTTTCGAGACCTGCGCGGTACATCCAGCCAGCGGATCCTGTGTACCAACTCCAGCCTCCGCGTCCGGCATGCGGGGACCGAGCGTGGACGTCGCCGGCGATCACGTAGGGCTCCACTTTGTAGCGGGCGATGTCGGACGTCGTTCGGCTGTGGTTCACCGGGTTCAGCATGTGGAACAGCTCGACTGCGTCATCACCGCTTCCTAACCGGGCCAGGGCCATCACAATCCACACGGCCGCGTGCGTATACTGGCCTCCATTCTCCCGGACGCCGGGCGGGTATCCCTTGATGTAGCCAGGGTCCTGCGCCGACTGATCGAAGGGTGGGTCGAGGAGCAGCAGAAGCTGCGAACCGCGCCTGACGAGAGACGTGCGAACCGCATCCATCGCCCGTTCGGCGAAGCGTTGCGGGACCGCCCCGGAGAGCACCGCCCACGACTGGGCGATCGAGTCGATTCGGCACTCATCATTGTGTGCTGAGCCCAGGGGTGTGCCGTCATCGTAGTACCCGCGCCGGTACCACTCCCCGTCCCACGACCGTTCGAGATTGACGGCAAGACGACGCGCCTCATCCACGTACCGGTCGCCCCTGGCGCGATCCTGTCGCGCCTGGCAGAGCGGGGCGAAGCTGGTGAGGACGCTATGCAAGAAGAAACCCAGCCACGTGCTTTCACCGTGCCCCCTCGCACCGACACGGTTCATGCCGTCATTCCAATCGCCGCTGCCAAAGAGCGGCAGGCCGTGCACACCGGACGTGAGGCCCTTCTCGATCGCGCGAACACAATGCTCGAACAGCGTGCCATCCTCAGAGGAGACGCTCGGCTGGCCGTAGGCCTCGAGCGCGTCTGGTGCCAGCATCGGCGCCTCCAAGAAAGGCGCTCGCTCGTCGAGGATGTCCATGTTGCCGGTCGTCCGGACGTACTCCGCCGTGGCGTACGGAAGCCAAAGCAGATCGTCGGAGCAGCGCGAGCGGAGTCCACGTCCGCTGGGCTCGTGCCACCAATGTTGCACATCGCCTTCGACGAACTGCCGGCCGGCGGCTCGGAGCAGGTGCTCTTTGGCGAGATCGGGCCGCGCCATTAACAGCGCCATGATGTCCTGCAGCTGATCGCGAAAGCCAAAGGCTCCGCCTGGCTGGTAGTACCCCGCCCGTGTCCAGAGACGGCAGCTGAGGTTCTGATAGAGCAGCCAGCGGTTCATCAAGACGTCAAAGGAATCGTCCGGCGTACGAATCTGGATCGTCTCGAGCGTGCTGTTCCAGGAGGCCTGCACCCTTTGCAGCGCGACAACGGCATCATCGACGCCCCCGTGACGGGCGATCAGCCGCTGGACGTGGTCGGTGTCTGTGCCCTGACCCAACAGGAACAGGACGCGGTGACGCTCTCCTGGGTTCAGGACGAACCGCACGTGCAGCGCCGCGCACGGATCCAATCCCGCGCCAAAGTGCCTCTCGAGCGTCATATGGCGAAGGGCCGCCGGGCGAGACAGCGAACCGTTACGGCCGATGAACGAGAGACGGCTACCGGTCACAGAACATGGCGGCTCGCTGGCGTGAACGAACGCCACGTGCTGCGCGAACTCCTCGCTATATGCATTTCGCGCGAGGATCGTCCCGCTCTTCCCCTCGCACGTGGTGGTGACATGCCACGACTCACCCTCCCGCGGCGGTCCGAGCACCCAATCGTTGTAGGCAAAGATGCTCAGACTCCGCCTGGCCCCACCCTCGTTTGTCAGAGTGAGCAGGGAAAACTTCACGGGATCTTCGACGTCCACGAAGACGTCAAGCTCGTGGCGAATGCCCCGCGTGGCGCGCGAGAAATGCGTGCTGCCGGAGGAGTGACGCACGACGAACCGGCCGCTCGCAGGGTCCCGTCTCATCGGTCCGGGTGAGGGTGACCACGCGTCCCCGGATTCGTCGTCGCGAATGAAGAGGGCTTCGGCCGTCGGGTCTACGACGGGATCGCTGGCGAACGACGTCAGGCGGTTCTCGCGGCTGTTCCCGGACCATGTATGCGCGGCACCCGACGCCGTGACGACGGTTCCAAAATGGGGGTTCGCGATGATGTTCGCCCATGGGAGTGGGGTTTCCTGAGCGCCCTCCAAGACGATGGCATATGCCCGGCCCTGGTCGGTGAAACCGCCGAGGCCATTGGTCAGCGTCATCGAAGGGAGAGCAATCGGCGCGTCGAGATTCGACAGACCAGTCGCCGCCGACCAATCGGCGGCCACGAAGGCGGATGGCAGCCGATTGGTCTGAACCGGATGCGGTTTGTCGAGTTGGGCGCGGAGGTCGCCTCGATCACCGCTGAGAACTGCGCGCGCCACCGCCTCGAGCAACGTACGCTCGGCTCGGCCCACCAGATCTCCGCGCAGCAGATACACGCCGCCGGATCTGTGTTTCCAGGGCCGCCAGGGGCCGTTGTCGAGGAGCGCGGTGAGCTGCGCCTGCACCTCGTCCAGATAGCCGACCGGGTGCTCGTTCAGGATGACCACGTCGGCGTTCAAGCCTTTGAGGCGCCAGTACTCCTGCGCCTGCAACACCTGGCGCACGAGCGCCAGATCCTCGTCGTTGACGACCCGCACGAGCAGAATGGGCAGATCGCCGGAAATGCCGTGCTGCCACAGACCGGCCTGACCGAGTTCGTTCGATGCGAGCGTGTCGGGACTTGCCAGGAGCGAACCGTCGGCGAACAGCACCCGCGAGGCGAGACGTTCAAATTGGCGGGCTTCGTCGTTCGAGATGCCCAGATGACGCAAACCACTCTGCGCGTGTGTGAAGGCAAGCGCAAACGTTCGCGATGCCGCGCTGGAGTCGTGGTACTTCTGGGTCAGGGCTTCGGCCGTCGCCCGATCCGATGCGATACCTGTGGCGAAACAGAGGCGCACGGAGGCCCCAGGGACCACTCTGATGCGTAGACGGAGGCTGAAGATCGGGTCGAACACGACGCCCGTTGTCCCTGACAGCGCGCGTCCGTCGAGCCCCGCTGGGGCATCGGTGTCCCGACCGCGGCCTATGAAGCGCGCCCGATCGGTCTCCCATTCGATGGCTCCCTGCGTTCGGCCTTCCAGACTCAACACGTGTACCGCCCACACGGCGGGCTCACGAGGATCCCGCGGCCGTCGATGGCAGAGCAGAGCGGTGCTCTCGGCCAGGTATTCGGTCTCGAGAAAGAGTTTGCCGAACGCTGGGTGGGCGAGATCGTCGGAGGGTGGAGTCAGGACGATCTCGGCATAACTCGTGACATCGATCTCGCGGATACGTGTTCCCTGATTGGTCACCTTTACCCGACGGATTTCGACATCGTCTTCGGTTGATACCGCGATCTCAAGCTGCGTCAACACGTCATCGTCGCGGCGGCGGAACGTCACCTTCTCCGCGCCGAATGCAACGGCATAGTCGTCTGGCTCCTGCGCCGTCGGATGATAGGTGGCCGACCACACGGACCCACTTCGCACATCGCGCAGGTAGATGAAGGCGCTGCCCGGATCGCACGTGGCATCGCGCCGAGACCGCGTGACCGCGAGACCTCGACAGAAGCTACTGCCCCCGCCCGCATTCGTCACCACCGAGACGTAATTGCCATTTGACAGGAATTGCGCATGCGGAAAGACCGTGTGAGGCGACCGATAGCGGCGGACCGGCACGGCGGGGGAAGGAGCGACCACCCGCATTTCATCCAGCGGCCGCGGTTCGATCGTCGGTGTCTGGCGAGGCACGCGCTCTTGCAGCAGCAGCTCTGTCGCCTGCACTCTGGGGTCGGCGTGGAAGCGCTTCACCATGAGATCGCCGAGCAGGGCGTTCGCCAGCGCGACCAGGGTCATCCCCTGATGATGAGCCAAATAGGTGCGGATGACGGCACCCGGGAAACCGTCCGCATCAGCCGGGGCGCCGTCGTGAAGGTCTGGCTCGCGCTTCGTGTAATCGATGGCGTCGAAAAAGCCGTAGTCACCTTCGAGGCCCGCATCGGCCAAGCGCCGCAGGTTGGCGGCGCTTCGTGCGGGGTCGATCATCGCAGCGAGCGCCGTCGCGTAGGGGGCCACCACCAGCTCGTCCCCCAGCCCTCGCTTCAGACCAAGGCCGGGGACGCCGAAGGCCTTGTACTGAAACGTGTCGTGTCGGTCGACGATGTTGCAGGCAGACTCCGAGATCCCCCACGGCACACCGCGAGAGGCGGCGTAGTCCACCTGGCGGCGCACGACCATTCGACACGACTCATCGAGGAGCGTGTTCGGGTAGCTCCGCATGACGAGCAGCGGCATCAGATACTCGAACATCGTGGCGCTCCACGACAGCAGCACCGGCGCTCCCCGGATGCCGGTCACGGATCGTCCCAGATGGAACCAGTGGGACTCAGACACGTCACCCTTGGCGATCGCGAGAAAGCTGGCCAACCGGGCTTCGGAGGCCAGCAGGTCGTAGGACGCCGGGTCGCGGCGGCCTGGTCCCTCGGCGTCCGCGAGACGATAGCCAATCGTGAACAATTGCCGCTGCGGGTCGTAGAGGAATCTGAAGTCCATCCCGTCGAGCAACGCGGCCGCTCGCATGGCCAGGTTGTCGAGGCGTCCTGCCCTCTCCTCAGCGCCGTCGCCTGGAGGGATCTCGGCCGACAAGTGCCGTAACGCCACCGAGAGCGTCAAGAGCGCACCCGCAAGATTTCCGCTGTCGACCGTGGAGACATAAGCCGGCGGAAGCGGTGCCAGCGTGCGCGTGTCGTACCAGTTCAGCAGGTGACCTTCAAAGCGTTCCAGCCCTTCAACGGTCGTCAGCGTGGCGTCAATCTTGTCGACCAGGTCACCAGTGCTGAGGAAGCCGAAGTCGTGAGCCGCGAGGGTCGCCAGGAGCGCCATGCCGATGTTGGTCGGCGACGTGCGGTGGGCCACGGTCAGTGCGGGTACGAGCTGGACGTTGTCGGGCGGGAGGGCGTGATCCTCGGGCCCCATGAAGGTGTCGAAGTAACGCCACGTTTTGAGCGCCACCGCGCGAAGAAACTCGCGGTCCTGCGGCGTGAGAGATGTCCGGCGAGGCGCCACAGGGCGGCTGAGCGCGTACGCGATCAGCGGTGCCGCAGCCCAGAGCGCCACGACCGGGACCGCCGCGGGCCACGCATGCGGACGCACCAGGAGGACCAGAACGAAGCCGACGAACGCGATCACCGGGCTCGCGATCATTTCCCTCACGAACGTGCCGGCGCGCGGTGGTCCGCCGCGATGGGCGCTCGCCGCCGCCGTCTCCCACTCGAGCAATCGGCGTTGCGTGAATCCGAGGCGGACCAGCGTGACGCTGATCGCGTGCAGCATCTCGTAGGCCTGTTGGGCGAGAAACGCGAGCTGCAACGATGCTCGAGCGAGGTCTGTGCTGAGATCCTCGAGGGCGGTTCGCAGGAAGCCCTGCCGTGATTGCCCCCGCGCTGGACCGCCGATCATCTGCACGAGCCGCATGATCACCGGGAAGGCGATCGCGGCGAGAC
>JBGPJH010000011.1:0-23326 GCA_041485305.1 Vicinamibacteria bacterium
CGGCGCGTCGAGCGCGTGCGTCCGATACACGCGCGGATCGTTCGACGCCACAATCGTCAGGGCGGGGTCGCCGTCCAGCGCCTCCTGCGGGTCCCGACGCGAGAGGTCCAGCGGTCCGCCCTTCACCACGTCGGCGAACAGACCGGCCTCGCCGTAGATTCTAGGCTCGAGGGTTTCGAATAGGTTCAGGTAGCCCGGCGGCGTCAGTGGCTGGCCGTGGGACGGGCTCCACGTCAGCTGGTTGTGCGTGTGACCGATCATGACGGCCGCGGTCTCGCGGCCAACCACCAGCCGGGACAGCTCGGCGACGAACTGCCGCTTCGTCCAGATGTACTGAAACGCATCGGAGCAGAGCGCCAGTCCGAACGCGCCGCGCTCGAAGGGCAACGGCGAGTTGCCGTCGCAACAGACCGGCTCGCAGCCGGGCGCGGTGAACCGCCGGGCCAGCCACAGCTTGGCGAAATACAGATCAGCCAGCACGGGAGCTTCCGACGAGAGATCCAGCAGCGAACGGGTCAAGTGTCCGGATCCGCCACAGACGTCGATGGCGCGCTGCTTTCGCTCCAGCACGGTACCCGCAACCGCGCGAACCACTGCGTCGGCCACGAGAAAGGTCGGGTCGGAAAAGCGATAGAGGAAATATCCGCCTTCGAAAGTGGGACCGAGCGACTCGACGACCTCTCGATAAGTAGAGGTTGTGGATGCTGCAGCCACCTCGAAGCCTTCGGCCTGCCCTTCGTCGGCAAGACCGACCATCGAGCGGAGTGCCAGCTCGGGACGAGCGGCCTCGATGTGATCCCGCGCCCGGGTTGCCGCGGGCTCGAGGTGGAGCACCGGAATGCCGTCGACGACAGGGAAGGTGCAGCACTCGCAGGCCAGAATGCCGTCGTGGATCTCGTCCTCGTTCGACCGATGGAACATCGCCGTCAGGAGCTCGAGCCGGGTGCCACAGTAGGGACACCGCAGGAGATCTAAGGTCTGGATGCGCATGCGAGTTGTTCGAGAATGGGCCGTCCCGAAGAGGGAACGTCCGCGCGGTGAAAGTGTTCGACCCCGAGCCATCGCCTCGCAGCCGGTTCGTCTAGCTGGGTGAACGGGTTGTCTGCGCCAACCTGACTCAGATGACACTGAATGGCTGCCAGCTTGCGGGGCACGCACGCGGTGACATCCACGACGAGGGTCGGCGGCTGGGCGCCAAAGCCGAACGCTTCTGGAGCGAGGCTCCAGAACCCCTGTGAAGGGGGCGTCCATCCCCGCTGCCGAGCTGTGGCCACGATATTGGTCATGACACCCGGGGCCATCGTCACGTAGTAGAGCGTCGGGGCGTCGGCGCCCAGCGAGCGGACTACGGTCGTCGTCTGCTCGTGAATACCCACATGGTCGGGGTGCCAGTACAGGCCATCCTCGCCGAACGTGATGACGGCCGCCGGCCGTCGGCGCCGCAGGAACATCTCGAGCTCCGCGCGGTACTCGGTGACGAGCTCCCACCGCAGATTGCCGTCGGGATGATCGAGGATGATCACCTCGGAGATCCCCAGGGCCGCAGCGGCCTGACGCAATTCAGCCGCGCGCACGCGCCCGAGCGCCTCGTGCGCGTCTGTACTCTTCGGCGATCCTCCCTCACCGTGCGACGCACAGACGACAACCACGTGCATGCCCGAGTCGGCCAGCCGCGCGAGCGTCCCCCCGCAGGCTAACGATTCGTCGTCGGGGTGTGCGAACACCGCCACGACCGTTTCAGTCCAGTCGGTGGCAGTCATCGGCGTCTCGATGCCAGGCACGTCTCCACCAGCCGCCCGTAGACGGCCACGTACTCGTCAACCATACGACCCGCGCTGAACCGCGCGACCGCCCGCTGACGGACGCCTTGGCGGTCGAGCGCCAGCACGCGGTCGAGCTGATTGATCATCTGGTCGAGGTCCTCGTACACCACCCCGGTGACCCCGGTGTCGACCACCTCGCGCACCGCCCCGCGGTCGAGCGCGGCAACCGGGGTGCCACAGGCCATGGCCTCGACAAGCACCAGCCCGAACGGCTCCTGCACCTGCACCGGGTAGAGCAGCGCCCGTGCGCCGCCGTACAGCTTGACCTTGGCCTCGAAGTCTGCCTCGCCCACGTACACGATCTGTCGGTTGTCCACGTGGGGGGCGACGTGCTCGCGGTAGTACGCCTCTTCGGCGGCCGCAAGAATCAACCGCATCCCGACGCGGCGTGCGACCTCGATGGCCTGCAGCACGCCTTTGCCCTCGGTGAACCGCCCGAGAAAAAGCAGGTAATCGTCGGGGATGTCGCGGTACGCGAACCGGTCGGTATCGACCCCGTGCAGGATCGTGGCGACGACGTTGACGCGGGAGAGCAGGCGCGCCTGCTCCTGGGACACCGCGACGAACGGCGCTTCCGGATAACGCGACCACAGTTCGACTTCGACATCGCTCGGCGCATGGTGGAGCGTCTGCAGAATCGGCGTTGGCGTCAACCGTCCGAAGGCGAGCGAGATTGGGTAGTACAGCGACTCGTAGTGAATGATGTCGAAATCGGCTGCCCGCTCAACCGCGGCGGACAAATTGAGCATTTCGTAGAGCTCCCATGGCCACATCGCAGAGTCGTCCCAGTAGCCGCGGGGGTAGAGTGCGTGTAGTGTCGCGGTCGTCTTCGAGTCGGCCGTTGCGAAGAGAGTCACGTCGTGACCTCGCGCGACCAACCCTTCGGTCAGCAGCGACGTCATCGTCTGAACCGATCCGGACTTGGGCGGCGGAATCGAGGTTGCCACCGGTCCGACATGCGCGATTCTCAACGGCTGCATGTCTCGAGGAGCCGGGGCAGCACGATGCGCGCGTCGAAGTGTGCGCGGGCGATCTCCGCAGCCCGGCGCGCGTGGGCGGAGTAGTCCGCGTTGATGCCGTCGATTCCGGCGAGCGCCTCGTCAGGGGACGAAAACGCCAGCAGGCCCTGGCCGTGGGGCAGATGCGCCGTCCAGCCGGTGTCCTGCACCAGCGCCGGACGGCCCGAGGCGAGGTAGCACTCCGTGCGATCGCTGAACCACCCCGAGCGCGTCGAGACGTAAGTGTGCTTCGCGACCCCAAATTCCGCCTTCGAGCGATGGATGAAATCGCGATAGTCCCAGAGGTTCCGCGAAACGCTCATCGCATCGACGGTGGGCCAGCCGTGCTCCCGCAGGAGCTGTTGCGGGCCGTTGACGGCCAACACGAACGGTTGGGATGTTCGCGCGGGCAGGTCCATGTACTTGACGAACTCCTGATCCTTGTTGCCGCCCACGTCGGAGAAGCTCTCGATCTGCCAGGTCATCACCGTCGTGAACCGATCGTCGGGTGAACAGCAGGGTTCCCAGTCGTCGAGCGTGACCGGTTGCCACGTCTTGTGCCACTTGAATTCGCCCGTTGGAATGGGTGACGCCGGGGTGCCGATGTTCGAGCCGAACGTGAACAGATGATGGAACTGCTTGAAGAATGCCACGTACCACGGTTCCGCCTTCGCGATGGCGAGCTGGGTGAAGGCGGGGTCGGAGTCGATGAAGGCACTGCGCGGGATCCGTGCGTACTCGTCGCGCCAGAACCACGAGCCGCCCGAGAGGTTGAGAAACAAATCGGCGTCGGCGCAGAAGCGGCTCACCTCCGCAGCACTCTTCCCGTGATACGTGCCGTCGTAGTTCACGAACGCCCAGCGATCGCCGAGACCAAACGGCTCAAGTGCCTGGTGGATGTAGCTGGTGCCGTACGACGGATTCGTGGCGCGGGTGTTCCGGATGGGGTCGTAGACGCACTCGCCCGTGTCCTCGATGTAGAAGACCTCGTGGCCCAGCGCGCGCAGGCCGAGCAGATACATGAGGGAGCACCACGTGACGCCGCCGAAGGGATAGCGGGCAATGATGCCCGCGAAGAGAATCTTCACTGTCGCGCGGCCTGGATCAACTCGTCGACGCTCTCCGGCTCATCGAGCGACTTTCCCACGGAGAGTCGGGCGCACATACGGCGGTACAGCTGGTTCGTCGCGAGCAGATCCTCGTGACGTCCCTGCGCCACAATGCGCCCGCCGTCGAGGACGAGGATCCGATCTGCGTCTCGGACCGTCGACAGCCGATGCGCGATGACGATGGTGGTGCGCCCCCCGCGCAGGCGCCTGAGCGCGGCGAAGACAATCTCTTCGGAAATGGCGTCGAGCGACGACGTCGGCTCGTCGAGAATCAGAATCGGGGCGTTCTTCAGGATGGCGCGCGCCACGCTCAGCCGCTGGCGTTCGCCGCCAGACAGCCCACCGCCGGCCTCCGCGACGGGCGTGTCGTACTTTCTGGGCAGGTGCGAGATGAATTCGTGTGCATGGGCGGCGCGCGCAGCCTCTTCGATCTCGGCGTCGGTGGCATCCAGGCGGCCGTACCGCAGGTTGTCGGCAATCGTGCCCGAAAAGAGGATCGGATCCTGCAGCACGATCGCGATCTTCTCGCGGAGCGACCGAAGGCGGTACGACCGCACGTCGACGCCGTCGACCAGCACGCGGCCAGAGGTGGCGTGGTAGAACCGCGGGAGGAGGCTCACGAGCGTCGTTTTGCCGGCGCCGGTCAGGCCGACGAGCGCGATCATCTGCCCCGGTCTCGCTTCGAACGTGACGTCCCGCAGCACCTCGGTGCCGCCTGGATACGAAAACGAGACGCTTTCGAACGCGATGTGGCCTTTCACCGAGGACGCCTCGACGGCGTCGGGCGGATCGCTGGTTTCCGGCACGCTCGCAAACACGGCGCGAACCCGCCTGGCGCCCGCAACGGCCCCTTGCAGCTGGCCGGTCGTGTGCGCGATCGCTGAAAGCGGGCCATAGACCGCACCCAGGTAGCTGATGACCACCAGCATGCTCCCGATCGTCATCTGTCCCCGCATCACGTGAAGCCCGCCGACGATCAGCACCAGCGCGGTCCCCAGGACGATGACGAGGCTGACCATGACCGCGAAGGCCGACTGCTGCCACGTCACCGCGATTCGGGCCCGCATCGTCTGGTCGCCGGCCTCGGCGTAGCGGGTTGCCTCGTGCGGCTCGCGCGCGAAGCTCTTCACGAGCCGAATCGCCGAGAACGTTTCGTACAGCCGCTCTATCAGCTTCGATTCCAGCTCCTTGACGCGTTCTTCGCGGGCCGAGAGCGTGGATGTGTAGTAGCGGAGACACAAGAACAGGAATGGAATGACCAGAAGGGACAGCAGCGCGACAATCCAGTCGATCTTCACGAGGATCGCGAACATCACGACCAGCGTCGTCACCGACGTGGCGAGGGGGAACAGCCCGCTCATCACGAGGTTTTCGATCGAGTACGCGTCGACGTCGACCCGGTACACGGCATCGCCGGTGTTCGTCGTGACGTGATGGTTCAGCGCGAGTGCCTGGAGGTGCTGGAAGAGGTGATAGCGGAGGTCGTACACCATCCGCTGACCGGTGTCGACCTGGACCTGGGTACCGAACGCCGAGACGACCTCCTTGATAATCTGCAGCACGACGCCCGCGATGACGAACACGACCAGCAGGACCACGAGGTTGCGGCCGAAGAGTCCGACGACCCATCGCCGGACCTCTTCCGGCAATGGCTGCTGACTGAGCACGTAGTCGACCACGATCTTGAGTGGCCAGGGCTGAAGGGCGCCCAGCGCAACCTCGGCCAGCAGCAGCGCTGCGAGCAGAAAGACGCGTTTGCGGTACGGGCGCAGAAACGCCAAAGCCCACCAGAGCAGCGGGCGATTGTCGGCCGCCGTCTGGTTCATCCCCTACTGACCTTCCTGGCAGGGGGCGTAGGGGGGAGCGGCGTCTGGCGCTGGCGAGCCAGATTGGGCGCAATCTTCGGGATGTTCAGCACGACGAGCCGATCGCGGCTGGAGTCGGCCACGTAGAGCCAGCCGCCTCCCTGGGCGAAGGCGACCCGTGTCGGTGCACCAAAGGCCAACCGTCCCTCGTCGCTCACGTCGCGGATGATGCCGTCGGCACCGACGGCCCGCACGCGGCCGTTGTAGTAGTCCGCGATGAAGAGCGTCACCTTTCCCCCGGCGTCCGGGACAACGGCAATGCCGGCCGGACCCGCGAGCGTCGCATCGATGGCCGGCCCGCCGTCGCCGGCATAGCCCCAGCGCCCGTTTCCCGCGACGGTCGTCATCACGCGCGTCCTCGCGTCCACCTTGCGCACGCGCTGGTGATGCATGTCCGCAACGTAGACATCGCCGTCCGGCCCGAGGGCCACGTCGCTTGGCATGTTCAGATGGGCCGCGGTCGCCGGTCCGCCGTCGCCAACGGCTTCGTTTTCTTCGCCGGGAATTCCGTCGCCGGCGATAGTGCGAATGAGTCCCGTCTCGTGATCGATCATCCGGACCCGATAGTTCAGCGTGTCCGCGATGTAGATGTCGCCGTTGGGCGCAGCCGCGACGGCGCTCGGGTTGTTCAGGGCCGCCTGGGTCGCCGGCTTGTCGTCGCCGTCGTACCCGTTCTCGCCCGAGCCGGCGATCGTCGTGATGATGCCGGTCGGTCGGTCCACGCGGCGGATGCGATCGTTGTGAGAGTCCGCGATGATCAGGTCGCCGTCGGGTGCAATCGCGACGCCGTCCGGCGTATCGAGCTGCGCTCGGGTCGCGAGGCGGAAATCGCCGGAAAACCCCGTGCCGAGCGAGTTGTTGCCGGCGACCGTCGCGATGTTGTTGCGCGGATCGATCCGGCGGATGACGTGGTTGTTCGAGTCTGCGAAGTACACGTCGCCGGTGGGCGCCACGGCGATCCCACCCGGCGTGTCCAGCCAGGCTTGGATGGCCGGGCCGTTGTCGCCGCGGTAACCCTTGCGCGCACCGATGACGCGGGCGGTCGTGGCTTCGCGCAGCATGAAGGTGCCGGCGCCGAGGCCGACAATCATCACGAGAAACACCGCCGCTGTCCGCAGGGCGTAGATTCGGAGTACCGATGGCACGACGAACGGCATGCGCGCGGGTCCCGCCTTCATGGCGATCATTCCTTGCTTCGACGCAACCGCTCTGATGCCGCGCTGAACGATCGCCGCAGCCTGCGCCGTCCGCCATGCGGCAAACGCGGGAACGGCCACGGCCAGCATGGCAGCGACCGCCCCGGCGAACGGCCAGCGGAGGGCCACGCCCGCCGCTGCCGAGCCGAGCAAAGCCGAGGCGATGACCACCGCGCTCGCAATGCCGAAGTCGGTGGGCCTCAAGTGCGTGCTGAATCGGAGCAGTTCCTTGCCCGAGCCATGTTCTTCGACGAGGGTGCGCACGTCGAGCCATGCCCAGCGGCCGACCAGCACGCTCACGTCGCGATCGGGAGCCCAGCCGTCATCGATCTCGACGACGCGTACGGCCCGCGACCTGCGCAGCCAATCCGTCAGCTGAGACAGGACCCGGTTGCTGGTGGTCCATGTCTCGCTCCAGTAGCGGTCTTCGGTAATGGCTCCGGCAATGAGCAGGAGCGCCCGCCAGGCCTCGCTGAGGGAGGGCCGGGGCCCATGGCTCGTCTGGCGCTCGGTGGCCGGCAGCGCGATTTCCGGGGATGCGAAGGCGCCGCGGATACGCCCTCGAACGCGCGCGAACGGCTGCAGGAAGTGCAGGTACCCGACGATGGTGCGATACCAGAAGCGGTTGCCCGGTAACCAATCGACATTCGAACGCAGAGTGTAGGAGACGTTCTTGGCGAGCGTGACAGCCAGGCCGACGATGCCGGTCCCAAGGAGGAGGGCGGCTGCCCACGAGTGGCCCCTGGTGGCTCCGGCGAGCAAACCAGCCGCCGTCAAGACGAACGAGAGCAGCTGCCAGCGGATGGAGTGCGGCAGAAACGCGAAGGGGTGCACGTCGGCCCGATAGACCGACGGGAATGCGGCCGAGCCCCACACGCCGGCATTGATCCGTTCGCTCCACAGCGAGCGGACGAACGGCAGCGGGCTGTAGATGCGCCCGCGCCACAGCATGTGCCCATCGAGAAACTTCTCAGGGTGGTGCGCCATCAGCCAGCGTTCGCCTTCGCCGTAGCCGACCTGCTGGCGCCAGTAGGCTTTCACCGACGACCGGTGGTGGTGCCACACCAGCGCCGACGACGCGAAAGCGATCTTCCAACCTTTCGCCTGCAGCCGCCAGCACATGTCCACATCGTCGCCGGCCCGCAAGTAGATCGGGTTGAAGCCGCCGACGGCGAGGAGCGCTTCGCGCCGGAACGCCATGTTGCAGCCCGGCACGTGCTCGGCGATGCGGTCGTCGAGCAGCACGTGCGTGGGACCTCCAGGCGCGCGCGCGATGCACTGCGCCATGGGCGGATCGTCCGGGGGCACGACGTTTGGGCCGCCAGAGCCCACGACGTCGGACCTGAGGAAGGGCTGAACGAGATAGGTGAGCCAATCGCGGTCGACGCGCGTGTCGGCGTCCGTATAGGCGACGATTTCGCCTGTGGCCGCTGCCAGACCCACATTACGGGCCGCGCTCAGCCCACCGTTCGGGATGTCGATGATCTTCACGCGCGAATGGCCCCGGCCGATCTCGCCGGTGCGATCCCGAGACCCATCGTTGACCAGAATCACCTCGTAGTCGGGATACGTCAGCCGATCGAGCGACGACAGGCAATCCTCGAGCGTGTCGGCGGCGTTGTACGCGCACACAACCACCGAGACGCGCGGCCAAGTGCAACGAACCTCTTGCGAGAAGGGCGCGTCGGCATACACTGCTGCCACCGCCGCTGTCGCGGGTTTTGGCCTTCGCTGGCGGTCGACAAGGCCGAACGCCCAGTCCTTGACGTCGACGCCGCCGCGCCACCACTCGTCGGTCCATGCGAACGCGACCGCGCCGCAGGCACCTTCCTCGAAGGCGGCTCGAATGTGCATCGCCGTGATCGCCCCTTGGCCTTCTTCGCCCTCGCGGATGCTGTCGGCGCCGGCCTCGGCGAGCAGGAGAGGCTTTTGACCGGCGATGTGTTGCAGCCGCGCGAGATAGGCGCGCAGCTCGGGCTCGCGATGCAGGTAGACGTTGAAGGCGCAGACGTCGAAGAATGGCAGGTCGAGAAATTCCGTCGGCGGGAAATTGACGTACGTCAGGAGCGTCTCGGGCGAGGCCTCCTTCGCGTCCTGGTAGACGCTGCGGAGAAACCGCTCGATTCTCAACCGTCCGTGCCAGCGCACCACGCCCTGGGGGATTTCGTTGCCGACCGAGAGCAGCAGCACTGCCGGGTGGCTGCCCAGCTCGCGGACCTTTGCGACCAGCTCCTGCCGGATGGTCCGTTTCAGCGAGCGATCGTCGAGAAACGCGACGTGCTGCGACCATGGCAACCCGATCATGACGCGCAGTCCGTGGCGTGCCGCTTCGTCGAGGAGATCGCGGCGGGGAGGGGTGTAGACGCGAACGGTGTTCAGGCCGAGCTCCGCCATGAGGCGGAAGTCTTCGGCTATCTGCTGGAGGGAAGGGAACTGGTAGCCGTCTGCCTCGGGCGCAAACGTTCCGTACGTCACGCCCTTGACGAGAAACCGTTCATCGCCGGCGCGCAGGAATTTCCCGTCTGCGACGACTCGTGTGTCCGGCGCCAGCCGTGTTTCGCGAACAACAGCCGGCTCGGCCTGAACGGAAGTGCTCACAAGATGACGCGGCGCCCCTTCGAAACGAAGGACAACACCCTATTCTATCTTAGGTTTGGGGGCTGCCTTCCTCGTCGAGCGGCAGCTTCCCGGTGTATACGGCCATGCCGACGACGGCGTCGACGCCGTTTCTGTCGAGGGCGTCAATTTCCTCCCGCGAGGTGATGCCCCCGGCAGCCGTCACGCGGCGGCTGGTCGCGCGTCTGACGTCGAGGATCGCTTCGATGTTGGTGCCACCCATGAGGCCTTCAGTGTCGACGTGCGTGTACAAGAACTCACCGCAGTACGGCTCGAGCGCCCGAATGGCGTCGATGGTGGACAGCGGCAGGGGCGTCTTCCAGCCGTGGATCACCACTTTGCCGCCGCGACTGTCGACTGCCGCGATAACCCGCTCGCCGCCCACCTCATCTGCGAGGCGCCGGGCGAAGTCGAGATCGGGGCGGCTGCCCTTGAACAAGGCGGACCCGACGATGATCTGCTGGGCCCCGGCCGCCAGTAGGTCCTGGGCGCGGGCGACACCTCGAATGCCGCCGCCGACGCGGCACGAGAGCCGGCCGGCAATCTGTCGTACGAGTGCCAGGTTGTCTCCCGTGCCCATCGCCGCATCGAGGTCGATGACCTGGACCTTGGGGAAACGCTCGAAGCGCTTTACCCATCGAAACACGTCGTCATCTTTGAGCGCGAGCCGCTCGCCCTGAACCAGTTGGACGACGGCGCCGTCCTGCAGGTCAATCGCTGGAATCAACATCGTTAGTGACCGGCGAGGCGCAAGCACGAATCTCGCGCTACTCTTGCTTATCCGGCTGTTTCAACATGGCACTATTTGTCGCGGAGTGCCGCGGCCGCTCAGGCCCCAGACTGGTGCAGCCTTCCTGATGCGACGAGTGAGTGTCGAGTAAAAACCCGGTCGACAGGCCGGCAAAATGCCCGCCGGCGGCTTGTCGGTGGCATGCGGCAGCTCCGTGAGCTGCCGCGGATTCCAGCGCCTCAGGGCATTTTTCCGTCTGGCGCGTGCGTCGGCCTGCTCCCAGGGTTTCCGCACGACACTCACTCGTCGCATCGCCGGCTCGTCAGACACCGGGGGCCAAACGCCACAAATGGTGTCCCGACGACTCATATCCGCACCGGGATTCCGTGTCCCGCCAGGTGATGCTTCAAGGCGGCGACGCTGGTTTCCGCGTAGTGGAAAATTGACGCCGCGAGCGCGGCGTCCGCAGCCCCTCGCGTGAACACGTCGACGAAATCGTCGAGTCCCCCTGCACCGCCCGACGCGATGACCGGAATCGAGACCGCGCGGGAAACGGCGGCTGTCAGCTCGCAGTCGAATCCAGCCTTCGTGCCGTCGCGGTCGATCGAGGTCAGCAGAATCTCGCCGGCGCCGCGCCGATCTGCCTCGCGCGCCCACTCGACCGCGTCGCGATGTGCCGGGGTTTGCCCGCTTCGTGCGTAGACGGCGAAGTGGTCGCCCTCGAGTTTCGCGTCGATGGCGACGATGACCGCCTGACTGCCGTAGCGGTTGGCCAGCGTGGTGATGAGCGATGGGTCCGAGAGCGCCGCCGTGTTGAGGCTCACCTTGTCCGCGCCCGCGTTGACGGCGGCCGCGGCGTCGTCTTCGGTCCTGATGCCGCCCCCGACGGCGAGCGGAATGAACAACTCGCCCGCCACCGCGCGGATCGTGTCGGCGAGCGCGCGACGCCGTTCGAGTGTGGCGGTGATGTCCAGGATGACGACTTCGTCGACACCTTCGCGGTTGTATCGCCGCGCAAGCTCGGCGGGATCGCCCGCGCTGCGAAGCCCCTCGAAGTTGACGCCCTTGACGACCTGTCCGTCCCGGACATCGAGGCAGGCGATGATGCGCTTGGACAGCACGGCCCGCTAGCCTACCTGCTGCAGAAAGTTGCGGAGAATCCGAAGGCCCACCTCGCCCGATTTTTCCGGATGGAACTGCACGCCGGCGACGCGGCCGCGCTCGACGATGGACGCGAACGTTTCTCCGTGCTCGGTCGTGGCGACCGTATCCACGGTCACCGGAGCCGCGTAGCTGTGCGTGAAGTACACCTGTGCCCCCTGAGGTACTCCGTCTACCAGGAATCCTTCGCGTGTGCACGCCAGACTGTTCCAGCCCACATGGGGCACCTTCAAGTCTCTCCCGGCGCCGTCACTCGTGAGACGACGGATCGAGCCGGCGAGCAGCCCAAGCCCCCGCAGGTCTGGCGCTTCCTCACTCGTTTCATACAGCCACTGCATGCCCAGGCAGATCCCGAGCAGCGGCCGTCCCGCGTCGACCCGTGAGAGGATGGCGTCAACCCAGTCTCGGTCGAGCGCCCGCGTCGCGCCGAAGTGGCCGACGCCCGGCACGATGATGCCGCGCGCCTTGTCGATCTCGGCGGGCCGATCCGGCGTAAACACATCCGCGCCGATCGCCGCCAGCGCTTTCCGCACCGACGTCAGGTTCCCCGCCTTGTAATCGATCAACGCGATCACAGAAGTCCCTTCGTGCTTGGCAGCATTCGCGCGAGCCGCTTGTCCTTCGCGCAGGCGACTCTAAGCGCCCGGGCGAAGGCTTTGAACGCCGCCTCGACCTTGTGGTGGCTCGACCGACCGTACATCACCTTGACGTGCACGTTGGCTCTCGAACCGATCGCAAACCCCTCGAAGAAGTCGTGTACGAGCTCGGTCTGCAGATCGCCGACGCGTGCCGCCGACACCTTCAGGTCCACGACCGTGTGCGGCCGTCCGCCGAGATCGACGGCCGCGACCGCGAGGGTTTCGTCCATCGGCATCACGAAGTAGCCCGCGCGATTGATGCCGCGGCGGTTGCCGAGCGCGGCCGACACCGATTCGCCCAAAGCGATGCCCACGTCTTCCACGGTGTGGTGCTGGTCGACATCGAGATCGCCGGTTGCCTGGACCTCGAGGTCGAAGCCGCCATGGCGTGCGACGAGCTCCAGCATGTGGTCGAGAAACCGGATGCCGGTGCGCACGCGGTAACGCCCCTTGCCGTCGAGCGTCAGCTTCATCGCAATCGCCGTCTCTTTTGTCCGGCGATCGACTACCGCGCGGCGCACAGGATCTCCTCCATCACCTCGATGCAGCGCGCCGTGTGCGGAACCATTCCGGCCGTGACGCGGAAGCAGCCGGCGCAGCCCGGCTCCGTCGAGCGGTCGCGCAGGTAGATGCCCCGCGCCGCCGCTCCCTTGACAAGCGCATCGACGTGGTCGCCGGCGTCGACGAGCACGAAGTTGGCCGCGCTCTTCCAGTACTTCAGCTCCAGACGCTCGCACGCCGCATAGAGCATGGCCTTGGATTCCTCCACCTGTCGCAGATAGTGCCGGAGGTAGTCGCGATCTTGCAGAGCCGCCTGGACGGCGACGACGGCAGCGATGTTGACGCTGTAGACGGGAACGGCCAGCCGGAGCGGCTCGAGCGCTTCCGGATGACCCGTGATGGCGCCGATTCGAAGCCCGGCCAGGCCGAAGGCCTTCGAGAACGTCCGTCCGACGATGACGTTCGGAAAGTTCGGGAGGTCGGGAATAAACGTTTCGCCTGAAAACTCGGCGTAGGCCTCGTCCACGAACACCACGGCCTCGGCCGGCACGCGGCGCGCCACTGTGCGGATCTCGTCCTTCGACATCGAGACGCCCGTCGGATTGTTCGGGTTCGTGAGGAAGACGACACGCGTGATCGAGGAGATCGCATCCAGCACGCCCTGCAGCGGAAACACGAAGTCTGGGCTCGGGGGAACGCGCACCACTCGCCCTCCGGCCACCTCCGTATCGATCGCGAAAATCTCGAAGGCTGGCTCCGGGATGATGGCCTCCGGAACCTTGCCGCCCGCCGTCGGACGCAGGTAGCCGACCGACAACGCCATCAGGCCCTCGTCGAGGCCGTTGACGAGCGACAGGCGGTCGGGTTCGACGCCCAGATACGCGGCGCACGCCCGTGTCGCCGCCTCGTAGGGTGGATAAAATCCGATCTGGTCCCCTCTGAGCCGTGCGAGGGCTTCGAGCACGGCGGGAGAGCAGCCGCCGGTGTTCTCGTTCTGGTGCAGGCGCAGGCCGTTGTACAGCTCGGGGGGCTTCTGGTACTTGCTCATAGCAGCCGAACCTCGATCGATTCGGCGTGCGCGCGGAGTCCCTCCGCTCTCGCCAGCGGCAGGATGGTCGGCGCCAGCCGCTTCAGCCCCTCTCGCGTCACGCGCTGGACGGCCATGACGCGCACGAAATCGGCCGCGCTCAACCCGCCGCGAAATCTCGCGGCACCGGACGTCGGGAGGACATGATTCGACCCCGTGGCGTAGTCGCCCGCGGCCTGAGCGGCGTAGGGTCCAACGAACACGGCGCCTGCGACAATCGGACGCCTGGTCAGCGCCTCGCTCTCGACCACCAGGTGCTCCGGGGCGAGGCGATTGGCCAGCGTCATCGCTTCGTCTGCGGTTCGTGTCACGATCGCCACGCCGTGCTCGGCCAGCGACCGGCAGACGATCTCGCGACCCGCAGCGATCTTGTCCACGATCCGGCCGACCTGAGTGGCGAACCTCCGATTCCACGTGATCAGAATGGCACGCGCGTCGGGATCGTGTTCGGCCTGCGCGATGAGATCGGCGGCGACCCACTCTGGATGGCCACTTGCCGCCACGATCACGATCTCGGTCGGGCCGGCGTGGAAATCGATCGCGCAGTCGGCCGACACGCGCATCTTGGCGGCGGCCACGTATCGATTGCCCGGGCCGACGATCTTGTCCACGCGCGGGATGGTGGAGGTGCCGTACGCCAGTGCGGCAATGGCATGCGCGCCGCCCACCCGGAAGAGTCTTGTCACGCCCGCTTCCACTGCAGCCGCCATCACCGCCGGCTCGGGCCGCGGGCAGACGACGATGATTTCTCCGACACCCGCGATGGCTGCCGGGACGGCTGTCATCAGAAGGCTCGAAGGGAGCGGAAACCGGCCGCCGGGCACGTAGCAGCCCACGCGCGCGAGCGGCTCGATTCGCTGCTCCACCGAGACGCCAGGCACGACGGCCACATCGAAGTGCCGGGGAATCTGCTTGAGGGCGACGCGGGCGATGTTACGGGCTGCCTGACGAATCGCGCGGCGCACGTCGCCGGGCACGGACGCGGCGCCCTCCTCCATCTCGCGTCGAGAGACTTCGAGGGGTCCGGCGAGGCGGTCGAAGCGTCGCGCGAAGGCGACGAGCGCCCGATCGCCTTCGTCTTTTACACGCGCCACGATGGCGGCCACGCGCCGTTCGAACGCGCGGTCGTCCGGCCGGCCCCGTGCGCTGGCGCCAACCCGCTCGATCGCCCTGCGGTCTTGTGCGTCGATGATTCGCAACATCTTCAATAACCTGGTAACGAAGCCTCGTCGCCCCGCGCTCGGCCGCGCTGTCGATTCGAGGCCAAGCTTCGTTACTACAACACGATCTTGTTGAGCGGGTACTCCACGATGCCCTGGGCGTTGGCTGTCTTGAGCTTGGGGATCAGGTCGCGAGCTGTCCGCTCTTCGATGATGGTGTTGACGGCCACCCACTCGTCGTCGCTCAAAGCCGAGATCGTTGGGCGTAGAAGAGCGGGAAGGAGGGCCAAGATGTTTGGCAAATCGGCACGGCGGACGTTGAGCATCAGGCCGACCCGTCCCTGGGCTTCGATCGCTGCCTTGAGGAGAAGCGCGAGATTCTCGAGCTTGTGGCGTTTCGGCCCATCGGCCAGCGCCGACTTGTTTGCGATGAGCTCGGTGTTCGATTCCATGACCGTGTCGAGAATCCGCAGGCGGTTGGCTCGCAGCGTGGAGCCGGTCTCGGTGGCTTCCACGATCGCGTCCGCCAACACCGGCGGCTTGACCTCGGTGGCGCCCCACGAGAACTCGACGTTCACCGGCACGCCGTGCTTCTTGAAGTACCCGCGCGTCACACGCACCAGCTCTGTCGCGATCGTCTTGCCCTTCAGATCCTGCGGCAACCGGATGTCCGAATCCTCGGGGGCCGCCAACACCCATCGAACCTTGCCGAAGCTCTGCTTCGCGTAGACCAGATCCGCGATACTCTCCACGACGCCGGTCGTCCCGTCGCCCAGCTCGTGCTCGAGGATCCAGTCCTGGCCGGTGAGTCCGGCGTCGAGCACGCCGTCCGAGACGTAGCGGGCCATCTCCTGGGCTCGAATCAGCATGCACTCAATGTCGGGGTCGTCAATGGTGGGGAAGTACGAGCGCGAGCTCACGTAGATATTGAATCCCGCGCGTGCGAAAAGCTGGATCGTGGCGTCCTGCAACGACCCTTTCGGAATGCCAAGTTTGAGCTTCATAGAGAGTTGCGATTCAGCGTGCGAAAGAAGCAGGTTCGTTCGCCCGTGTGACAAACGTTGCCGTCGCCGAGCCGCCTCACCTTCACCAGCACCGTGTCGTCGTCACAGTCGGTGAGCATTTCTACGACCTGGAGGCGATTGCCCGAGGTTTCGCCCTTCATCCACAACCTGTTCCGGGTGCGGCTGAAGAACGTGGCGAAGCCAGTCTGCTCCGTCCGGGCGAGCGCAGCTTCGTTCATGAAGCCCACCATGAGGACCTCAGCGCTCTCCGCGTCCTGTATGACGGCCGGAATCAACCCATCGAGCTTGGAGAAATCCATAAACGTCCGCCTGAAACAAAAAACCCCGCCTTGGGGCGGGGTTGCACGTCCTGTCGATTCGCCGCCGTCGACCTAGAGCACGTGCAACTCCGCCCCCCGAGCCGGGCTCGAATGGTGATGCACGTGATGGTGACGGGCGAACATGATGACGCCAGCCTACCTCGACCAACTGCCGGTGTCAAACGCTGTCGCAGGGACGACCGTCTCACGGTCGATCACCAGCAACCAGCCATCAGCTTCAGCGATCAGCTAAAAGCAGAAAGCACGGTGAGAGTCGCTATGTGCAGGCGTTCTGCACGCGACGGCGGAAGGTCCGCGTTACAGCTGAAGCGTTTTTCCAAAGCGCTGAACGCTGAAGGCTGAAAAGCTGAGAGCTACGAGCCATCACGCGGGAAGCGGCTTGCCTTTGGTTTCTTCGCCGAAGGGCAGAAGCAACAGCCCGATCAGGAACGCCGTCGATGTCAGGGCAACCGGTGTCCCGATAGTGCCGAAGTACGCGACGCCCGCGCCGACGAGAAACGTGATGCCGGCGCCGATGAACCGGCCGACCGACGTCGCAAAGGCAAAGGCGCTGGCGCGGCAGTCGGTTGTGTACTGCTCCGGCAGCCAGAGCGTGTACATAGCGAAGTTGGCGCCGCCAACGCCAAGGAAGAAGAGCACCGCGAAGAACCAGGCAATCGCATGCTCCGTCAAGTAGAACACGTAGCCGAAGCCGAGCGAGATGGACAGAAACATCACGACGAAGTAGAGGCCGAGCGTGAGACGGCGGCCGAAGCGGTCGGCGAGCGGCGGCAGAACGATGCACCCGAGAATCGTGCCGACCGACAGCACCATCGTGCCGTACGAGGCAAAGCGTGCAGCGTTGGAGGTGGAATAGCCCGCGCGGATCGCGAGCTGCGACATCGATGTCGGCACGTAGACCGAACCCGCCCACAGACCGACGATCGAGACGAGAAGGAAGGCGGAGTTGAGGATCGTGCGGCGAGCATAGGTGGCAGAGAACAAGGTCGCGAAGGCCGCGCCCATCGACGAGGGCTTCCGTCGCTCGAATCGCGTCGATTCGTGCACACCGCGTCGGATGAAGCCCACGAGGAGGGCCGGAAGGCCGCCGATAGCAAACATCACACGCCAGCCGAACCTCGCGCCGATGAAGTAGTTGGCCAGCGCCGCCAGAAAGAACCCGAAGTAGTACCCCGTGTGCATGTAGCCGGCACCCATCTTCCGGCGCTCTTCCGGCCATTCCTCGGCCACGAAGGTGCCGCCCATCGACCACTCGCCGCCAATGCCGACGCCGGCCAGGAGCCGGAAGGCTGCCAGCTGCCACAAGTCGGTGACGAGCGCGCACAGGAACGTGAAGAGGGAATAACAGAGGATCGTCAGCATCAGCGTCCGAACGCGACCGAAGCGATCGGCGACGGGACCCCAGGCCATCGACAGGCCCCAGCCGATGAGGAACAGCGCGAACAAGACACTGCCGTAATAGCCCACGTTTCCCGGGGTCGCTGGAATCCCGGATCGAGGGAGGAGCTCGGTCACCGCCGGGGTCAACACGAGGGCAAAAATGAACGAATCCATCCCATCGAGCGCCCAGCCGCCCCAAGCGGCCCAGAAGCCGCGGATCTGGTTGCCCGTGAGGGCTGTTGGTGCCGATACCGTGGAGGACTGCATCCGTTCCTTTCGAATGCTTGCTACTCTTTGGCGCCGAGCGTCCGGAGCAGCGTCGCGGTCCGTTCCTTTTCCTCGGTTGTCAAGAACCCGTACGGTACCTGGCCTTGTGCGCCGCGCTCAGGTCGAGCGCTGGTGATCGCCAGCGGGGTCAGTCCCCGCTGATTCTTCGCCTCGAGATTCGCGCCTCTCTCGACCAGAAACTGGATGACACGACCGAGCGCCAGGCCGGCGGCCATGTGCAGGACCGTGTCGCCGTCCTTGTTGGCCGCATTCACGTCAATCCCCAATGCGAGGGCGCGCGACGCGGTGGCGATTGTGATGCTCTCGTCCTCGCCATCGGCCTTGGCCGCGATATCGGCCGGCCCCTGGTAGCGTTCGCGGCGATCCCCAAGCCGGAAGCCACCGAGGCCTCTTGCCGGAATGATGATGGTCATGAGAGCGGTGGTCCCGTCGGGAAGCGTGGCGCGCGGATCAGCACCCTTGGCGGCGAGGACGCTCATGATCTCCGGCTCGCCAAATCGGGCGGCCAGCCAGAGCGGTGTCGCGCCGACCAGGTTGTCGTTGAAGGCGTAATCCTTGCTGTAGTAGCGGCTGGGCGTGCCCTTCGCGAGTCGGGCTTCGGGATCCGCCCCACGCTCGAGGAGCGCCTTGACGAGCTCGAGGTCGCCCCTCAGCACTGCGGCATGCAAGGCCGAGTACCCGGCACCTTGGGTGTTTACCTCGGCGCCGCGCTCGAGGAGCAACCTCGCCGCCGCTCCCTGACCGCTATGCGCGGCGATGACCAGCGCGCTCGCGCCGGTCGGTGCCGCATCGTTCACGTTCGCACCGCTGGCCAACAGATGCTTCGCCGACTCGAGGTCGCCAACGCGTGCGGCAAACAAGATCGGTGTGAAGCCGCCCAGGTCGAACTCGGTCACGCCCTTGACGGTGTTTTGGTCGCTGTACCGGGTCGAGAGCTGCACCGTCCGTCGCCGGACTCTCGAGCGGGCGTGGACGTTGGCTCCGGCGTCGAGTAGCAGCCGCGCCACGTCCGGATGCTGCTCGGCGACGGCCCACATCAGCGCCGTCTGGTCGTGTCCGGGCTCGGCAAGATTCACCTGGGCGCCGCGCGCGAGCAGCGCTTTCACGGCCGTCACGTTGCCCGTGCGCGCAGCGGTCATCAGCACCGATGCGCCGCTCGATACCGTGGCGTTGGGGTTGGCGCCGGCGCCGAGCAATTTCTCTATGACCGCCGGGCTCTGGTTCTCGCACGCCAGCGCGAGCGGTGTCACGCCGTTATCGTTCGGGGCGTTGACGTTGGCTCCAGCGCCGAGCAGCACGTCGAGGATCCGAGCGTCATCCCAGTACGCAGCCCAGTGGAGGGCGGTCGCGCCATCCCCCTGAACGCCGTTGACGTCGGCGTGGCCGGCGATCAACGTCTCGACGACCCGGCTGTCCTGGCGTTCGACGGCATCGGCCAGGCGGTGGTCGTCTCGGGTCGCTGCCAACGTGGCCAGCGCAAGCAGCGGAATCACCCCAAAACGGCGCAAACTTCTCACGTCTGGGTGCATGGTCCCGTCTCCAATCGGCTTGAGCATACCATCGGGGACGCAATAAGATGGATGGCCGTGGCAACGAAGCTTCGCCTCGAACCCCAGAGTGGCGGCCCGGCAAGCGAGGAGGGCGAAGCTTCGCTACTAGGGCGCTCGAGAAAGAGTCTTGCGTGGGTTGGTGCCGTGGTCGCGGCGATTTTCTTGCACGCGACCGGTACCGCCGTAGGTGCGCCGGCCCTCGCGCGAGCGGTCGCTCGGCTGTCCCCACCCTCCACCACCGCCCAGTCGTCGGCGGTTCCGCCGATCGATCGCCGACTTCTCGACCAGTATTGCGTGTCGTGCCACAACGAGCGCCTGCGGACCGGCGGCTTGACGCTCGATAAGATTGACGTCGATCGCATCGGCGCCAACGCCGATGTGTGGGAAAAAGTCGTGCGGAAGCTTCGAGGCGAGCAGATGCCGCCAACTGGGCGCCCGCGGCCCGACAAGCCTGCGGCCGCCGCGTTCGTGTCGTCCTTGGAGGCGGCGCTCGATCGGGCGGGAGCGGCGGCGCCCAATCCCGGCCGCCCGGTGACCCATCGCCTGAACCGAACGGAATACACCAACGCGATCCGCGATCTGCTCGCGCTCGAGATCGACGCACGATCGCTCTTGCCCGCCGACGACACGGACGAACACGGGTTCGACAACAACGGCGAGGTGCTGTCGATTTCGCCGGCGCTGCTCGAACGCTACCTGTCGGCAGCTCGCCGCATCAGTCGTCTCGCGGTCGGCCGGCCACCCGCTGCGCCGTCCATCGATACGTACACGATACCGGCGCGGCTAACTCAGGACGACCGGATTGGCGAGAAGCTGCCGTTTGGATCGCGTGGTGGCGCCGCCATCACCCATCACTTCCCCGTGGACGGCGACTACGCCTTCACGATTCAGCTCCAGAAGACCCTGTACAACGCCGTGCGTGGGCTGGCGGAGGCACACCAGCTCGAGGTGCGAATCGATCGTCAGCGGGTGAAAGTGTTCACGATCGGCGGCGCCTCGGTGGTGCCTCCTCCCGCGAGCTTCGCAGGCACCCTCTCATGGAACCCTGAGTGGGAACGATACGCAAACCATGCCGACGAGGGGTTGGAGGTGCGCGTTCCCGTGAAGGCGGGCGCGCGGCTCATCGGCATTTCCTTCGTGAAGCGGGCGTGGGAAGCCGAAGACGTCCTACAGCCTCCTCGAACAGGGTGGGGTTTTGGGACCGACGAGATGTTCGACGGGAGTCCCGGCCTGGAAAGCGTCACCATTCAGGGACCGTTTGGAGCGGGTGAAGCCGGCGACACGCCGAGCCGCCGCAAGGTCTTCACGTGTCGGCCGAAGCGGGAGACGGAGGAAGAAGCCTGCGCCCGGACGATTCTCTCGGCCCTGGCGCGCCGAGCGTATCGGCGCCCAGTCGCTGACGACGATGTCAAGACGCTCATCGGCTTCTACAGGTCAGGTCGGCGTGAAGGCCGTTTTGACGCGGGTGTCGAGGCGGCGGTCCGGCGGATTCTGATCAGCCCGGACTTTCTATTCCGCCTCGAGCTGGAGCCCGAACGCCTCGTGGCCGGCGCGCGGTATCGGGTGAGCAACATCGCGCTCGCGTCCCGCCTCTCGTTTTTCTTGTGGAGCAGCATTCCCGACGAGGAACTGCTCGACCTGGCCGCGCGCGGGAAGCTGCAGGACCCAGCCGTTCTCGAACGGCAGGTGCGACGCATGCTGACCGACCCACGCGCCAGCTCGCTGGTCGTGAACTTTGCCGCCCAGTGGCTTCAGCTCCGCGATTTGCGGAACGTCGTGCCGGACCCTGATCTGTTCCCGGAGTGGGATGAGAGCTTGCGCGACGCCTTTCGCCAGGAGACGGAGCTGTTCATCCAAAGCCAGTTGCGCGAGGATCGCGGTATCGTCGAGCTGCTGACCGCAAATCATACGTTCGCCAACGAGCAGCTCGCGCGCTTCTATGGAATTGCAGGCGTATACGGCAGCCGCTTCCGTCGGGTGCCGCTGCCCGGCGACGAGCGCGGCGGCCTGCTGGGCCATGGCAGCCTCCTCACCTTGTCGTCCTATCCGAACCGCACGTCGCCGGTGCTGCGCGGCAAGTGGCTCCTCGAAAACATCCTCGGCAGCCCGCCCCCGCCCCCCCCGCCGGATGTGCCGGCGCTGAAAGACAAGGGGGCGAACGGCGAGCGCCGGTCGGTGCGGGAACGGTTGCAGGAGCACCGCAGGAACCCGGTGTGCGCCACGTGTCACTCGCAGATGGATCCGCTCGGCTTCGCGTTGGAGAATTTCAACGCGATTGGCATGTGGCGCACGATTGACGAGGCGCGTACACCGATCGACTCGTCGGGCGCGCTGCCGAGCGGCGCGACGTTTCAAGGCCTGAACGGTCTCAGAACCCTGCTGCTGGCTCGGCGAGAACAGTTCGTGGCGACCGTGGCCGAGAGGTTGCTCGCGTATGCACTCGGCCGCGGGATCGAGTACTACGACCGGCCCACGCTGCGACAGATCCTGCGTGACGCAGCATCGAGCGACTACCGCTGGTCGTCGGTCGTGCTAGGGGTCGTACGAAGCGCACCATTCCAGATGCGGAGGGCCGAGTCATGATCGTGACAAAGATGGCGATCCCGCGCCGGACCATGCTTCGAGGCATCGGTGCGACGCTGGCGCTGCCGCTGCTGGACAGTATGGTGCCCGCGCTTAGCGCCATCGCCGCCACGCCGGCCAGATCTCCACTGCGATTGGGCGTCGTGTACGTGCCCAACGGCATGGTGATGCAGGAGTGGACGCCGGCCGCCGAAGGCGCGAACTTCGAGTTCGGAGCGGCCATGAAGGCGCTGGAGCCGTTTCGCGACCGGCTGCTCGTCCTGACTGGGCTCGCCAGCACGCCACCAGCGTCCGCACCGAACGGCGCAGGGGTCCATGCCCGCGCCTCGACACGCTTTCTCACCGACATCCCGCCGAAGCGCTCGGATACCTCCGAGGTCCAGGCCGGCGTGTCGGTCGATCAGCTGATCGCAAAAGAGCTCGGCCGCCAGACGGAACTCGCTTCACTCGAGCTGGCGATCGAAGGCCGCGATCTCGCCGGGTCGTGCGATATCGGGTTCAGCTGCGCGTACACGAATACCGTTTCGTGGCGTGGTCCGAAGACGCCGCTTCCAATGGAAAACGACCCGCGCATCGTGTTCGAACGAATGTTCGGCGGGAGCGACAGTACGGACCGCAGTGCCCGGCTCGCGCAGATCGCCGCGGACAAGAGCATTCTCGATTCGGTCACCGAGCGCATCAATCAGTTCCAGCGCCATATCGGCGCGCGCGATCGCGCAAAACTGACCGAGTACCTCGAGGCGGTCCGCGACATCGAACGGCGTATTCAGAAGGCCGAGGAACAGGGCACCAGGGAGCTCCCGGTCGTGGAACAGCCGGGGGGGATTCCGGCGAGCTTCGAAGAACACGCGAAGCTGATGTTCGACCTTCAAGTGCTCGCCTATCAAACCGATCTGACTCGCGTGATCTCCTTCATGCTGGGACGGGAGCTGAGCGGCCGCACATTCCCGGAGTTGGGCGTCGTCGAATCGCACCACGCCACGTCACACCACCAGGAGAATCCGGTCAAGATCGCCAACCTCCTGAAAATCAAGGCGTTCTACTCGACCTTGGTCGCGTACTACCTGACCAAGCTACGATCCACTCCCGACGGAGATGGTTCGCTGCTGGACCACATGTTGATTTTGTACGGCGGCGGCATGGGCGATTCCAACCTCCATGCCCCGGGCAATTTGCCCGTGCTGATCGCCGGTGGGGCGGGTGGTCGGATCAGAACCGGCCGTCACGTCAAGCACGAGGCCGGGACACCAATCGCCAACCTGCACCTGAGCCTGCTCGACATGTTCGGCGTGCCGA